>CAVRRT010000087.1:0-4195 GCA_963723305.1 uncultured Pseudomonadota bacterium | reverse complement strand
GGTTCTCGACCAGGACCACCTCGCGCTTGAAGTCGGTGAAGCCGTCACGGTGGACCGAGACGTAGTGCTTGCCGGGATTGAGATTGCTGCGGTCGACCGGCGCGCGCCCCAGGCTCGAGCCGTCCAGGAAGACCTCGGCGTTGGGGATGGTCGACTGCACCTTGAGGCCCGCGTGCGGCCGATTGGGCGGCGCCACCTCCATGCGGAAGCTGACGATGGCGTTCTCGTTGGTCGCCACCCGCACCGTCTGCTCCTGCTGCTTGAACCCCTTCTTCCGGGCGCCGACGATGTGCTCGCCCGGCTTGATGTCATTGATGGAGACGGGGGCCCTCCCCTTGTCCTCGCCGTCGACGAAGACCGTCACGTCGGGCTCGTTGGAGATGATGCGCAGGCTGCCGTTTCCGCTGGCGGCGGCGCCGAAGGTGGCGACCACCTTCACCTGCTGCCCGGCCACCACGGTGACCGTCTGGCGCCAGGGCGGTATCCCCTCCTTGCGCACCTCGATGACGTGGTCGCCGGCCGCCACGCCGGGGATGATCGCCGGCGTCACGTCCTTGCGCGCACCGTCGAGGTAGACGTCGCCGCCCGCGTCGGAGGTCACCAGCAGCGTCCCCGAGGGAACCTCGGCGCGCGCCAGCGTGATGTCGCGCGTGCGATGCTCCCCCTCCGCCAGATCGAGCCAGTCGGAGGTGGGCTTATAGCCCGGCTTGCGAACCTCGACCTGATGGCGCCCCGCCGGCAGGTCGAAGACGTTGGGCGCCGTTCCGCGATCGGCGCCGTCGACGAAGACCTCGGCCCCGGCGCCGCCGCCGTCGGCGCTGGCCTGCAGATCGAGGTGGGCCACCTGCGGCGCGCGCACCAGGGTGAAGACGAGCGGCTGACTCCGGCGCACGTCGATGATCTGCTCTTGCGGCGCGAAGCCGGCCAGCTCGACCATCACCTTCACCGGCCCCTTCGGCACCTTGATCGTGACCGGCGTGTAGCCGGCCACGCCAAAGTTCTTGGGCGCGGGCGTGTCGCTGGCGTCCCAGTAGACCGTCGCCGTCTGCGGCGAGCTGTCGACCTTCAGCCGGTAGGCGCGCCCCTTGATGCGCGGCCTGAGCGCCGGGCTCTGCTGGGCGTGCGCAACCCGCGACTCGAAGCCGGGGACGGTTCCACTCAGCGCCGCGCCGAAGACCAGCAACGCCGGGACGAACGACAAACGGACCATGCGCATTCGCAGGGTAATGGTTCAGCAGGCTCAACGTCAATAAGACACGGCGCCACCCGGGCAGGGCCGGCGTTATAGTCGCGGGCGAAGCCGTGTCGCTGCGCCGGTCGGCCTTGCTCGGGATCGTGACGGCGCTGACGTCGTGGGTCTGGCCGGGGACGGCGCGCGCCTACCGGCCGTTCGACGAGACCGACGCCGACGTCGCCGAAACGCACGACATCGAGCTGGAGCTGGGGCCGGTCGGCTACCTGCACCAGCCCACCGGCAGCACGTTCGTCCCGGGCTTCATCCTGAACTACGGGGTGGTTCCGCGGGTCGAGCTGGTGTTCGACGCGCACGCCGCGTTCCTGTGGGGCGGGCCCGACGTCGCCGCGCGCCGCCGCCAGCTCGACAGCGAGCTCTCCGCCAAGGTGGTCGTGCGCCAGGGGGTGTTGCAGGATCGGCCGGGGCCGAGCGTGGCGGTGGAGATGGGCGCGCTCCTGCCGACGGTGCCCGTGGCCGGGAGCCCCGGCGCGGCGCTGGCCCTGATCGCCTCGGAGCGGTGGCCAGCGATGGCGCTCCACCTCAACGCCGAAGGGGACTACACGCGCGACGGGACGTTCGCCTTCATCGGCGGCGCGATTGTCGAGGGGCCGGCCGCCTGGGCGGTGCGGCCGGTCGGCGAGTTTTTCTTCTCACAGGAGACCAGCGCTCCGGTCACGCTGTCGGGCCTGGCGGGCGCGATCTGGCGGGCCTCGCCGCACCTGGCGTTCGACGCCGCCGGCCGGCTGGCGCGCGCGGACGACGCCCGGGTGATCGAAATTCGGGCCGGCCTGACCTGGTCGTTCGGGATCGACTGATGCGGCGCTGTCGGCGTCAGAGGTAGAGCAGCACCTCGACCGGCGCTCCCTGGTCGAGGTGCTCGACGTCGGCCGGGACGCAGACGAGACCGTCGGCGCGCACCACGTTGGAGAGCGTGGCGGAGCCGCCGCGCAGCGGATCGGCCCACAGCGCGCCGTCGCGCTCGTCGAGCGTGACGCGCAGGTAGTCTTCCCGCCCGATGGCCGACCGGTGCGCGGCGCCCAGGCGGGCGGCGCGGCGGGCCGGCCAGAGTGGGCGCTCGCCTTGACCGCCCAGGCGCCAGAGCAGCGGGCGGATGAAGGCGTCGAACACCACCAGCGACGAGGTGGGGAACCCCGGCATGCCGATCACCGGCTTGGCGCCGGCGCGCGCGAACAACGTCGGCTTCCCCGGGCGGATGTCGATGCCGTGAAACAGGATGCCGGGAGGCGGCAGCTCGCCGAGCGCCTCGGCGGAGAGATCCTTGGTCCCGATCGACGAGCCGCCCGAGAGGATCACCGCGTCGTGGTCGGCCAGCAGGCGCTGCACCGCCGCGCGCAGCGCTGCCGCCTCGTCGGCGATGATCCCGGCGCGGGTCACCTCGCACCCGGCCGCCGCGCTCTGGGCGGCCAGCGCGATCTGGTTGGCGTCGCGCACCTGGCCCGGGCGCGGCGTCGCCTCGGGCGCGCAGAGCTCGTTCCCCGTCGACAGCACGGCGACGCGCGGCCGCCGAAAGACCTCGACCGAGACGGTGCCGAAGGTGGCGAGCAGCGCCAGAATCCGCGGCCCGCAGCCGACGACCAGTGGCCAGCACGTGCTCGCCGCGCGTCGAATCCTCGCCCACCATGACGACGTTGGCCCCCGGCGTGACCGCGCGCGCGACCTCGATCCGCGCGCCGCCGCCGCTGCCGTCGCCGCTGCCGCCGAACGGCGAGGTGTGCTCGACCATCACCACGGCGTCGGCGTCGACCGGCAGGAAGCCGCCGGTGGCGATGGCCACCGTCTCACCGGCGGCCAACCGTCCGTGAAACAGATCGCCCATCGGCACCGTCCCCACCACGTTCAGGACCACCAGCGACAGCTCGGAGGCGGTGTGCACGTCGGCGGCGCGAACCGCGAAGCCGTCCATCACCGCGCGCCGCTCGGCGGGGAGATCGGAGGGGGCCACGAAGGCGTGGGCCAGGACCCGCCCCTCGGCCGCGGCGAGCGGGACGCGCTCGTGCCCGACCGGCGGCGTCTCGGCCAGAATGCGGCGCGCCTCGTCGGCGGGGATCAACGTCAGCCAGCGCGTCGCGGACACGGGGTCAGACCGGCAGCACCGGCCGCCGGCGCGGCAGACTGAAGACGCTCTTGGCGCCGGCCGCGGCCAGCCGCCGCAGGATCTCCGCGCGCAGATCGTCCCCCGGCACGACGGCGTCGACGTGCAGGTTGGCGGCCAGCTTCAGCAGGTCGATGTCGGCCCGGTACTCCGCGCGCAGCTCCTCGATGTAGGCCGCCCGCTCGTTCTCCGGCTTCTCGGCGATCTTGTTGGCGAACACCGCGTTGACCGCCGCCTCGGCCCCCATCACCGCGATCATCGCCTGCGGCAGCGCGATGGTGACGTCGGGATCGAACCCCGGGCCGCACATGGCGTAGAGACCGGCGCCGTACGCCTTTCGCAGCACCACGCAGATCTTGGGGACCGTCGCGTCGGCGACCGCGGAGATCATCTTGGCGCCGTGGCGGATGATCCCCTGGCGCTCGACCGCCTTGCCGATCATGAAGCCCGGGACGTCGGCCAGAAAGACCAGCGGCAGCCCGAAGGCGTCGCAGAGCCAGATGAAGCGGGCCGCCTTGTCGGCCGAGTCGACGAACAGCACGCCGCCCTTCCATTTGGGCTGACTGGCCACGATCCCGACCGCGCGGCCGCCGAGGCGGGCGAACCCGGTCACCAGCTCGCGGGCGTAGAGCTTCTTGAGCTCGAAGAAGCTCCCCTCGTCGACGAGCGCCTCGATCACCGCCGCGATGTCGAATGCCTGGTTGTGGTTGGCGGGGAGAATGTCGTCGATCCGCTTGGCCTCGGCGCGCGGCGGACGCGCGGCAGCCTCGGGCGGCGGCTCGCCCGCCCGCTGCGGCAGATAGCCGAAGTAGTCGCGCGCGGCGGCCAGGCAGGACTGCTCGTCCTTG
>CAVRRT010000086.1:0-21442 GCA_963723305.1 uncultured Pseudomonadota bacterium | reverse complement strand
AGCCCTTGGGAAACTTCTGCTTCATGATCGCCGGGTCTTTCAGCGATGGAACGATCACCACGTCCTGGCCGTCCTTCCAGTCGACCGGCGTCGCGACCGAGTGGTTGTCGGTCAGCTGAAGCGAGTCGATCACCCGCAAGATCTCGTCGAAGTTGCGCCCGGCGCTGGCCGGGTAGGTGATCATCAGGCGGATCTTCTTCTTGGGATCGATCACGAACACCGACCGCACGGTCGAGGTGTCGCTCACCTCGGGGTGGATCATGTCGTAAAGCGTCGCTACCTTGCGATCAGCGTCGGCCAGGATTGGAAAGTTCACCTTGGTCCCCTGCGTCTCCTCGATGTCGCCCACCCAGCCGGCGTGGGAGGCGATCGGGTCGACCGAGAGCGCGATCACCTTGACGTTGCGCTTGTCGAACTCCCCCTTGAGCTTGGCGACGCGGCCGAGCTCGGTCGTGCAGACCGGGGTGAAGTCGGCCGGATGCGAGAACAGCACCCCCCACTTGTCGCCCAAAAATTGATGGAAATTGATTTTTCCCTCGGTCGAGTCCTGCTCGAAATCGGGGGCCAAGCTGCCGATGTGAAGGGCCATGAGGTTCTCCTTTACGCGAGCCGTTGCGATGCCGTCTGTCGTCCCGTCGGTTCGGGCGAAGCTTGCTCGGGAATCGCGCGGCACGCCAGCGGATCCGGCCGGGCCGCCGAGGCCACTCCTCGATCCCGAAAATGGCGCCTGCCGCGCGGCGTGATACCATCGCGGCCGATTCTTGCGTGCCGCTTGCGTTCGCGCCCCGGTCGGCGTAGATCCGGCCGGTTTCATGTGCGCCCCCGGTGTCTCGCCTTTCTTGCCTTTCTTGCCTTTCTTGCCTTTCTTGCCTCCGTTGACCTTCTTGCCCTGCTCGTGAGTTCGTCCGAGTGAAGCCCACAGACGTTCGCCAGCCCGACTACTTTCACAAGGTGGTCGATTGCCAATGGGCCTGCCCGGCGCACACCAACGTGCCGGAGTACATCCGCATGGTCGCGCAGGGGCGCTACGACGACGCCTATCTTCTCAACCGAGACTCCAACGTCTTCCCGGGGATCCTCGGGCGCACCTGCGATCGCCCCTGCGAGCCGGCCTGCCGTCGCACGCGCGTCGAGGAGAAGCCGGTCGCCATCTGCCGCATCAAGCGCGTGGCCGCCGATCTCAAGGGGGACATCAGCGCGCGGCTGCCGAAGGCGCCGGCGCAGAAGAACGGGAAGCGCGTCGCCTGCATCGGCGCCGGCCCTGCTTCGCTGACGGTGGCCAACGATCTGGTTCCGCTCGGCTACGAGGTGGTGATCTTCGAGAAGAACACCCGCCCGGGCGGCCTCATGCGGACCAACGTCCCCAGCTTCCGCCTGCCGGCCGCCGTGCTCGACGAGGAGATCGCCATGATCGTCGACATGGGGGTGGAGGTTCGTTACGGCACCCCGGTGCAGAGCCTGAAGACCCTGCTGGGGTCGGGGTTCGACGCCGTCTTCGTCGGCTCGGGCGCGCCGCGCGGCAAGGATCTGGAGCTGCCGGGGCGCAAGGAAGCGGCCGCGCGGATCCACATCGGCATCGACTGGCTGGAGAGCGTGGCCTTCGATCACATCGGCACCATCGGCGAGCGCGTCCTCATCATCGGCGTCGGCAACACCGCCATGGACTGCTGCCGGACGGCGCGGCGCCTGGGCGGCAAGGACGTCAAGGTCATGGCCCGTCGCGACCGGCAGCACTTCAAAGCCTCCCCCTGGGAGCTGGAGGACGCCGAAGAGGAGCAGGTCGACATCCTGGTCAACCACGTCCCGACCCGCTTCGTCCTGGAGAACGGCAAGCTGATCGGGATGGAGTTCGAGCGCCCGGACGCCACCGGCAAGCCCGAAAAGATCATCCTCCCGGCCGACGACGTCATCGTCGCCATCGGCCAGGAGAACGCCTTCCCCTTCATCGAGCGCGACATCGGGATCGAGTTCGGCAAGTACGACATGCCGGAGGTCGACGAGAAGACGATGGCCTCTTCGCGCGCCGACGTCTTCTTCGGCGGCGACGCGGCCTGGGGACCGAAGAACATCATCTGGGCCGTCGCCCACGGGCACGACGCGGCGATCTCCATCCACAACCACTGCCAGGGGGTGGCGCTCACCGAGCGCCCCGCCGCGCAGATGAACCTCGTCACGCAGAAGATGGGGCTCACGGAGTGGAGCTACAGCAACGACTACAACACCGCCCACCGCGCCAAGATGAAGCACGTCGATCTGCGCGAGCGCTTCAAGCGGCTGTCGATCGAAGTGGAGATGGGCTTCGATCACGAGCAGACGGTGCGCGAGGTCGAGCGCTGCTTGAACTGCGACGTGCAGACGGCGTTCACCGACAAGCGCTGCATCGAGTGCGACGCCTGCGTCGACGTCTGCCCGACCAGCTGCCTGACCATCGTGGCCAACGCCGATGAGCCGGAGCTGCGCCAGCGGCTGACGGTGCCGGCCGAGAACACCACCCAGGCGCTGTTCGTCTCCGGCGGGTTGCCGCAGACCGGCCGGGTGATGGTCAAGGACGAGGACGTCTGCGTCCACTGCGGCCTCTGCGCCGAGCGCTGCCCGACGGCGGCCTGGGACATGGCGCGGCTCGAGCTCACCCTCCCCAAGGCGGGACAGCGCGTGGGCGGAGCCGGGTCGAGCCAGGCGGAACCCGTCGCCGGAGGGGGCGGGAACCCGCCCAGGGTTCCCGCGGTGGTGAACGCAGCGGGGGTGATTCCGGCGGCGTCGCTGGCCAGAGGGGGCGGAGCCCCGCCCCGTGTTCCCGCCTCGGGACAATAGGGACAAACGTGCACCAGAAGCAGGTGGTTAGAACCAACGACTTCGCGCTCAAGCTGGCCAACGTCAACGGGACTGGGTCGGCGAGCGCGAATGGGTTGCTCATGCAGGCCATCTTCCGGATGGGAATTCCCGTCTCGGGAAAGAACCTCTTCCCCTCCAACATCCAGGGGCTGCCGACCTGGTACGAGGTGCGGGTCAGCAAGGCCGGGAACACGGCGCGCGCGCTCGACTACGACCTCTGCATCGCGATGAACGTCGAGACCTACGCGCGCGACGTCAAGGAGGTCCGCTCGGGCGGCGCGCTCCTCTACGATTCGAGCTGGCCGCTCGACGCGGCGCTGGCCCGCCCCGACATCACCTTCCTGGGCGTCCCGCTGGCCAGGATGTGCAACGAGATCTTCAACGATTCGCGCGAGCGGATCCTGATGAAGAACATCGCCTATCTGGGGACGCTGGTGGCGCTGCTCGACATCGACATGGGCGTCATCGACGAGCTGCTCGACGAGAAGTTCTCCAAGAAGAAGGCGCTGCGCGACTCGAACCACAAGGCGCTCCGCGCCGGCTACGACTTCGCCATCGAAAACTTCGAGTGCCCGCTGCCGATCCGTCTGGAGAGGATGAACGCCACCGACGATCGGATCCTCATCGACGGCAACACGGCGATGGCGCTGGGCTGTGTCTACGCGGGCGCCACGGTGGCGGCCTGGTACCCGATCACGCCGGCCACCAGCGTGATGGATTCCTTCAAGGAGCTCTGCGCCGAGTACCGCAAGGATCCCCAGAGCGGCAAGAACAACTACTGCATCGTGCAGGCCGAGGACGAGCTGGCGGCGATCGGCATGGTGATCGGCGCCTCCTGGAACGGCGCCCGCGCCTTCACCTCCACCGCCGGCCCGGGCATCTCGCTCATGAGCGAGCTCATCGGCCTGGCCTACTACGCCGAGATCCCGGCGGTGATCGTCGACGTGCAGCGCACCGGGCCCTCGACGGGGATGCCGACGCGGACGCAGCAAGGGGACATCCTCGCCTGCGCCTATGCCTCGCACGGCGATACCAAGCACATCCTGCTCTTCCCCGCGCACCCCGGCGAGTGCTTCACCATGGCGATCGAAGCCTTCGATCTCGCCGAGCGGTTCCAGACGCCGGTCTTCGTCCTCTCCGACCTCGACATCGGCATGAACGATTGGGTGTGCCCCCGGCTCAAGTGGAACGACGGCTACCGCCCCAACCGCGGGCGCGTGCTGGGCGCCGCCGAGCTCGAGAAGATGACCAAGTTCTTCCGCTATTCGCCGGAGAACGAGGACCACGTCGCGGCCCGCACGCTCCCGGGCGTGAACAGCAAGGGGGCCTTCTTCACGCGCGGCTCCGGCCACAACAAGCTGGGCGGCTACACCGAGGTCCCCGACGAATACCAGGACGTGATGGACCGCCTGGCCAGGAAGCACAAGGCGGCCGCCGCGGCCGTGCCGGCGCCGATCGTGCACAAGCAGGTCGACGCCGCGTTCGGGATCATCTCGCTGGGCGGCTGCGATCCGGCGGTGCGCGAGGCGGTGGCCGCTCTGGCCGAGCGCGGGATCATCGCCGACTACCTGCGGGTGCGCGGCTTCCCGTTCGGCGCCGAGGTGGAGGCTTTTCTGGCCGCCCACGAGCGGGTCTTCGTCATCGAACAGAACCGCGACGCGCAGCTGCGCACGCTCTTGACGATGGAGACCAGCACGCCCAAGGAGAAGCTGCGGTCGGTGCTGGTCTACGGCGGCTTCCCGCTCTCGAGCCGCCACGTGATCGAGGGGATCACCTCCCAGCTGGCTCGGCCCGAAGGCGCACGCGAGGGAAGCACGCAGCAGGGGAGGATCTAGCGATGCCGTCGGCCAAACCTTCCGTCATCCACCCGCACCTCCGCCCCAACAAGCTGGGGCTGACCATCCGCGACTACGAGGGCTCGCCGTCGACCCTCTGCGCCGGCTGCGGCCACGACTCGGTCACCGCGGCCATCGTCCGCTCGTTCTACGAGCTGGAGACGCCGCCGCACATGATCGCCAAGCTCTCCGGCATCGGCTGCTCCTCGAAGACGCCCACCTACTTCGTGGGAGGCGCGCACGGCTTCAACTCCGCCCACGGCCGCATGCCCTCCATCGCGACAGGCGCCAACGCCGCCAACCGCTCGCTCACCTACATCGGCATCTCCGGCGACGGCGACTCGCTCTCGATCGGCGTTGGGCAGCTGGTGCACGCCATTCGCCGCAACCTCGACATGCTCTACGTGATCGAGAACAACGGCGTCTATGGGCTGACCAAGGGGCAGTTCTCCGCTTCCGCCGACATCGGCACCAAGAGCAAGCGCGGCGAGGCCAACCAGTTCACCCCCATCGATCCGGTCTCGCTGGCGCTGGAGCTGGGGGCGAGCTTCGTGGCCCGCGCCTTCTCCGGCGACAAGGGGCAGCTGGTCCCCATCCTCAAGGCGGGGCTGGCGCACAAGGGATTCGCGCTCATCGACGTCATCTCCCCCTGCGTGACCTTCAACGACCACGAAGGATCGACCAAGAGCTACCTCAACACGCGCAAGCGCATGCTCCCGGTCATTTCGACTGACTTCGTGGCCGCCGACTTCGTGGCCGCCGACTTCGTCCCCCCCGCCACCGAGATCACCACCGCCTACGCGCCCGGCTCCGCCGTCAATGTGAAGCTGCACGACGGCAGCACGGTGCGGCTCCGCAAGCTGGCCGAGGACTACGACACCGGCGATCGCCAGGCGGCCGCCGACGAGGTCGTCCGCCATCGCGCCAAGGGCGAGGTCCCCACCGGGCTGTTTTTCGTCGACACCAAGTCGCGCGACATGCACGACATCAGCGGCACCACCGACGTCCCGCTGTCGCAGGTCCCGTTCGAGAAGCTCTGCCCCGGCAGCGCCGCCCTCGACGAGCTGCAGAAGTCGTTCCGCTAACCTCCAGACCCGCGCTTCCTGGCCCCGGGCAGCCGCGTGGGACGCCCAGACGGCGCCTGAAGCGCCCCTTCGCCCTAGGAGCGGGATTGCCCGCGAATCATCGGGCAGCGTGGTAGCGTTGAGCCTGCGGAGCCGCAATGTCGAGCTCCGTCATGAACGTCTCGTGCGGTCTTTCGTTCTAGCTCTTCGGTGCGCCTGCCTGGCGCTGGTGGCCGTCGCGGCGGCCTCCTCCGCGGTGCGCGCGCAGACCTGCATGACGCTGCAGTACACCTTCCAGCCGGACTGCTTCCGGCCGAGCGAGAGCTCCGCCTGTGTGCAGACCGTCGCCCAGATGGATCTGGGTCCTCAGATCGCCGTCTGGCTGCAGGATTCGAGCGGCACCTTCGTCGACACGCTCATGGTCACCAACGCCACCGCGGTGCGCGGCATCGGCAATCGGCCCGGGCGCTGGGACTTTCTCTCCGGTCCGCTTTTTCCTTACGGCAAGCGGGTGATGTCGCTGCCGATCTGGGCCTACGCGCGGGGGAAGACCTACCGGACGATCATCATGGCCGAGCCGGACGGGGGTCTGTTCCGCAGGTGGCCCCGCCGAGAGCTGTCTGGGTTGGCACGAGCCCTACTCTTCGCCCGACCTCTACTTCTGCACGCCGATCTCGCAGGGGCAGGCGATGGTGGACGTCAGCGTCGACGCCATCTCCTGCCCGTCGCGCTTCAACAGCGAGAAGGGGATCTTCGACCCGACCGCCGTCTCCAATTATCCGCCGCGCAGCGACCTCACCAGCTTCACCGCCAATGACAGCTCGGCGCCGCCGACCTACGCCATGATCAACGATCTCGACGCCGTCGCGGCGGCCACGCCCGCCTACGGGGTGTCCTATGTCGGGACCTGGCCGGTTCCAACTGGCCTGCCGCCCGGCGACTACACTCTGATGGTCGAGATCAACAAGGAGTACGACTCGAACGCGGCGAACATGCACCCCGACTTCGTCGACGAGCACCTGCGGGGATATGGAATCGAGGGAAACTTCGGGCAGCCGTCGGTCGTCTACCAGGTCCCGCTGCACATCGACGTCACCAGCGCCGGGCAAGACTCCGGGGCGGTGTCACAGATCGCCGGCTACGGCGACTGGGCCGGTGCGAGCGGCGTCGTCAACCCGCCCGACGACACCATCTCCACCACTGTCCCTGGCTCGGGCGAGGGGCGGCTCCTGCCGATCAGCGACAGCGGCGGTCTGAGCGGCCGGGTGCTCGCCAGCGTCGCCCCTTGCCTCGGTGCGTGCTCGCCGCTGCCGCCGCCGCCGAGCGCCGTCTCGAACCTGACGGCGGTGGTCGCCGATCTGACCGCCACCACCGCGACGCTTCAGTTCGGGAATGCCGAGGCCAACGGCGCCCAGGTCCTGAGCTACCAGATCCGCTTCCAGAGCGGCGCCACGATGACCGACGATCAATTTTCGGCGGCAGCCAGCGCTCCCCAGGTGGTCCCTGGGAGCCCCGGATCAGTCGCTTCGTTCACCCTCTCGTCCCTCAAGCCGGCGACCGAATATGTCGTAGGGGTGCGCGGCGTCGACCCCTGCGGCCAGCATTCGGCGCTGGTCACGGCGACCTTCACGACTCTGGCGATGAAGTACACGCAGCTTTCGGGCTGCTTCGTGGCCACCGCCGCCTGGGGATCCGCGCTGGCGCCGGAGGTCGCGGCGATGCGCATCGCCCGCGATCGGCTGCGTTCGCGGAGCACGATGTTCGCCGTCGCCACCGAGCTCTACTACCGATCGGGGCCCGCCGCGGCGGAGATCCTGAAGCGCAGCGGCACGGCGCGCGCCCTTGCTCGCGGGCTCCTGACGCCCTTCGGGGCCGCATCACAGGCGGCGCTCACCCTGATCGCAGACTCACGTCGCTGAGGACGATCGGCGAGAGCGGTCAGCCGCCGCGCGCTGACTCGTATTGCTCGTGCATCACGAGGCGGCCCGAGATGTTCATTGCGGTGACCGTGGCCAGATAGTCGGAGAAGCGGTATTGCAGCCGCGCGGTGTGCATCGAGCCGCCTGCCAAGTAAGTCGGCGTGTGAGGTGCTGATTTGGATCTGCGGGTTCTCCTTAATCCTTCGAATCGCTCTCAGTCGCGCGCGATCGCCCGCAGCAGGCGGCCGCGCAGGGTGAGCGGGCGGAGCGCGCCTTCGTTCACCACCAGCGCCACGCACGGCTCGCCCGGCGTCGCGCGCTGCGCGTGCTGCTCGCCGGGCAGCCGGATCGAAACGTCGCCCCGCCCGAACCGCCGCCCGTCGCCCTCGTCTTTTTCTTCCAGCGCTCCGGTGAACACCACGATGTACTCGGGGCCTCCATGATCGTGGAGCGGGATGGTCACGCCCCCCTTGAAGCGAACCAACCGCACCGCGCCGCCCGGCGGAGCGAACGGCAGATCGACCACCCGCATCCCCGGGATGACGGTGCGCCAGCCGTCCGCCGGCGGCAGCGCGCGCAGGAGCGGCGCCGGCAGCCCGCAGGCGGCCAGAAACGCGGGAGGCGCCAGCGTCTCGGCAACCGGCGACCCGAGCTGCGGCGTCGTGCCCAGGCGGGCCAGCAGCGCCTCGAGAGCGCCGGGCGCCAGCGTCTCCCCGTCGCTCGCCTCCAGGATCCTGCCGCCGACGTCCTCCAGCGCCGCCGCCTCGGCCGCGCACCAGGCGCACAGCGACAGGTGGCAGGCGAATGCCAGCGCCGCGCCGTCAGTGCAGGCGCCGGCCACGTACTCGACCAGGCCGTGGTCGGGGACGTGATGCGTCGGCAAGGCGGGCGCTGTGGAAAGGGGCGGGGGCGTCATTCTGTGCTCCTGACTGCTGTCATGAGGCCGCGCAGCCGCGCCAGCGCCAGCCGCACGCGCGTCTTCACCGTTCCGAGCGGGAGTTGCCGCTCGTCGGCGCACTCCTGCAGCGTCTGCCCGCGCCAGTAGGCCCCTTCCAGGACCTCGCGCTGCTCCGGCGGCAGCACCGCCAGCGAGGTGGCCAGCGCTCGACTTCGTTCGGCCGCCAGCAGCGCCTGCTCGCTGGTCGGCGGCGGCGCCGGCTCTGGAAACTCCATCTCCGAGCCCGCCTCCAGCCTGCGGCGCCGCTCAGCGCGCGCGTTGTTGAAGAGGAAGTTGCGGCTGATCGTGTAGAGCCAGGCCGCGATGCTCCCCCGCGAGGGGTCGTAGAGACCGGCCTTTCGCCAGACGATCAGCATCACCTCCTGCGTCAGCTCGTCAGCGGCGCCCGCCGCGGCGCCGCGCGCCACCAGGTGCGCCTTGATCTTCGGCGCGTAACGATTGAACAGCCGCCCGAACGCGGCGCGATCGCCGCGAGAGGCGATCGCCGCCATCCAACCCACCTCGTCCAGATCATCCAGCCGACTGTCCACCGACGGCCTGACGCTAGCACGGTCGAAACGGCGCGGCTGCGCCGGGCACGCCAGGCGCGACGAAGAAGGTGACGGTGACAGCGACGATGAGAGCTCCACGAGGCGAGGTCCGCTCACCCCTGATACACCGCCACCGGCCAAAAAGATCTCAGGGGAGCGGGTTCCCGCTTGAAGCGCTAGGGCCGGGCGGGCGGCGAGAGGGGGAGCTCGAGGACGATGCGGGCGCCGCCCTCGGGCTGGTTGGCCGCGTGAACCCTGCCGCCGTGCGCGTCGGCGATCCGTTTGACCAGCGCCAGCCCGAGGCCGAGCGAGCCGTGAGAGCCGGCATCGGGATCGGCGCCCCGGTAGAAGCGCTCGAACACGCGGGTCTCGTCGCCGGCGGCGAAGCCGCGGCCGCGATCGACGACCTCGAACGTGACGCCGGCGCCGTCCGCGCGCACCGCCAGGCGCACCAGCCCGCTGCCGTGCTTGCGCGCGTTGTCGATGAGGTTGGCGAGCGCCCGCCCGACGAGCGTCGGATCGGCGGCGAAGGGGATCGGCGGCGGCCCGGAGACCAGCTTGCCGGCCTCCTCCCCGGCGCGCTCGAGCGCGCGGCGCGCCACCTCGACCGCGTCGAGCGGCTTGGGCGTGACCGCCTGAAACTCGATCCGCGCGCTGGCCAGCAGCTCCCCCACCAGCGCATCGATCTCGATCGTCTCCCGCTCGATCTCGTCGAGCGTCTGCGGATCCACCAGGGGCCCGGCGGACGATGGCCTGGACGATGACTGTCGCGCGATCTCGACCAGGAGGCGGATGCGCGAGAGCGGCGTTCGCAGCTCGTGCGAGACCGACGCCAGGAGCTCGCGCTCATCGGCCAGCTGCCGTTCGAGCCGCGCCGCCATCTCGTTGAAGGCGTAGGACAGCACGGCGGTCTCGTCGAAACCGAACCCGGCGGCCGAGACGCGGGCCTTCAAATTGCCGGCCCCCAGATCCTGCGCCGCCCGTGTCAGCTCATAGAGTGGGCGCGCGATCCGCCGCGCCACCCGCCCGGCCGCCATCCAGAGGACCGCGGCCGGCACGCCGAAGAGGAGAATGGCCCGCAGCCGGTGGGCCGCAAGCCAGGCGTGGCCGAAGTGCGCCGCAGTCGCCGTGGCGACGACCGCCAGAAAGATCGCCGCGCCGAACCAGAGGAACAGCCGCCGGTGCAGGTGCGCGCCGTAGTGCAGCCGCAGCTCCCAGCGGATGCGGTGATGCCACCCCGGGCGGCGACCCATCGCCTCGTGAAGGACGCGGTCCCAGGGGTGGCGACGTCCGAACCGCTGGCCGTAGGCGTTCCGGATCTCGCCCACGATCCGCTCGCGGGCCGCCGGATCGAGGCCGGCCCAGACGCCCCACGGGCCACGCCAGGGGGGCCAACCGGGACCGCCGCGCGGAGGGCCGCCGCGCGGAGGACCGCCGCCGTGCCTCACGAGTCGCCGCCGGCGTCGCGCGCCGCCTCGGGCGACAGCACGTAGCCCACGCCGCGCACCGTCTTGATGAGGCGCGGCGTCTTCGGATCGTCGCCCAGCTTGCGCCGCAGGTGCGAGACGTGGACGTCGACGGTCCGATCGCTGACGGTGACGTCCTGGCGTCCCGCCTCGCCGAGCAGCCTCTCGCGCGGGACGACACGCCCCGGTCGCCGCGCCAGCGCGACCAGGATGTCGAACTCGAGGCCGGTCAGATCGGCCAGCTCGGTCCCCACCCGCACCTGGCGCGCCCCCACGTCGATCGCCACCCGCCCCACGATGATCTCCGCGCCGGTGGCCGCCGGCTGCGCCCGCCGCAGCACCGCCCGCAGCCGCGCCAGGAGCTCGCGGGGCGAGAACGGCTTCGGCACGTAGTCGTCGGCCCCGAGCTCGAGGCCCACCACGCGATCGGCCTCGTCGCCGCGCGCGGTGAGCATGATGATCGGCACCCGGCTCGTCTCCCGGATGCGGCGGCAGACCGTGAGGCCGTCCATCCCCGGCATCATCACGTCCAGCAGCACCGCGTCGAAGACGTCCGCCCCGAGCGCCGCCAGCCCCTTCGCGCCGTCGGCGGCGTGCACCAGCGTCACGCCGTTCGGCTCGAGGAAGGCCGCCAAAAGCTCGTACAGGCGGACGTCGTCGTCGATGCAGAGGACCCTCAGCGCCACGGTTGCAGCTTACCAGCCCCCGCGCATCCAGCCGAAGCGGGGGCCGCTCTCGATGAGGTCGGCCAGACGCTCGCGCTGCTCCGGCTCGAGCGCGTCGTGGATCTTGCTGACCAGCCCGACGAACGACTTGCGGCCGTTCTCCAGGATCGTGTCGTGGCGGGCGAACTGCTCGCCCAGCAGCACGCCGTCGAAGGTGCTGCGGCGCATGGCGTCCACGATCTCCTTCCGGCTGCGGCGCCCCTCGCCCCCCAGGTTCTTCTTCATCTCGTCACGGAACTCCTCGACCGCCGCGCCGATGACCCGCTCCTGAGCGGGCGTGGCGCGGACGTGCTCCAGGATCTTGCGGACCACGAACCGCTTGCCGCCGCCCCCCATCCCCATGCGCCCCGGGCCGAAGCCGCCCAGGCCACGAAAGTCGGCGTCGGCGAACGGCGAGCGGAACTCGCCGTAGTCGTCATGGTCGAACGCGCCCCAGCCCCCGCGCGGTTCGGGCCCTCCGCCATGAAAGCCGTGCCAGTGCCGGTGCCCATGCCAGCCGCCACCGCCGCCGTAAAACCCGCCGCACATCATGCGCCGGTGGTGAATCGCCCGCGCCATGCCCATCGCCGCCAAGCCCCCGAAAATCAAACATCCAATCATCGTCGTCTCCTTGTTGGTGCGAGGCGTCCTTGCCCCGCGGAGACGACGGTACGCACCGCCCGTTAAGGACGTTCACGCGCCAGTGTGAAGAAGTGTGAAGCGGCGCGGGACCGAGGCCCGGCCCCGGCCATCATTCCAGGACCGCACGGGTTCGCGAGATCAGGTCGCCGCCCAGCGACGGTGAGAACAGGAACGAGACGCCCCATGACTGCGAGAAATAGTCGATCGGCGGGCACCCGGCGCCGCAGCGGTCGGTCGGCGCCCCGGCGTCGAGGAGGATCCAGGGCGCGATCGCGAACCTGATGTCGGTCGACCGGACGCGATAGTCGACGCCGATCGAGAGCTCGAGGCGCGTCTCGGGGCGTGCGACCACGAACCGCGCCGCGAAATCGGGGACGTCGCCGTCCTGGGCCGGACCTTCTATCGAATGCTCGAACATCCCGTAGCTGACGCCCGCCGAGAGCATGAGCCACGCGCCGCCGTCGCGGTCGGCCCTGAGTTGGGGATAGAGCTCGAACCGCACCCGTCCTTCGTACGTCGGAGGGGGATTGTTCTCGTCGATGCCGATCGACAGAACAGAGCTGCGAAATCCGGCGCTGATCGCGAACGGCCGCGGACCGGTGCCGCCCGGGGTCCCGGCCCGCACCTCGATACCTGAGCTGAGCCAGCCGATGTCGCCGGCGAGCTCGAGCGAGCTCGTCAGCGACTGGCGAAGCCCGAGCGAAATGGGGACGACGGCGCCCAGATCGCCGCCGCGTCCGACGGTCTGACCGTTGCCCGATACCGTGTCGCCGTTCACCGAGCCCTTGGCCGGGCCGTAGGCGTAGGCCCACGTCGTCTGAACGGTGGTGAAGTTGTTCGGGCGCAGCGGGCCACCCGGGATCGGAGCGGTCAGCGTGCATCCTCCGCAGGCCATCATCAGGGCGGGCACCATCAGTAGTCGCACGCCTCACAACAAGGCAATTCTGAGGCCGGCCCTGATCTCCGCTTAATCTCCCGGACATTCGCGGTCGCCGGGAGCGCGGCGGTGAAAATCAACCACTCTTCAAGAACGAATCACCGGCGGCGCAGAAGCACCTGACGCCGCAGGCCCGCTGCCGATCGCGCCGGCCGCACTGGGACGCGGCCCCGCCGCCTGGAAGTCCCAGCGAAAATCGACGGCGGTGCAGCCGCGATCGGCGACCGGCCGGATCTGCAACACCACGAACCGCGTGTCGGCGCCGACCGAGATGGCGAAGGCGCCTTCGACCGAGTCGTCGTGCAGCGTCGCGCCGAGGTGCCCTTGCGCCGTGCTCTCCTGGATCGGACCCGCGGCGCGGAACGGATAGCGCTGCCCGCGATCGTCGACCAACTGGAACGCGTAGCTCGAGGGGAGGCCGCAGCGGTCGGCGTTCACCAGGTGGATCCGGAACGCCAGCGACGACGGCGTCCAGCCCTCCAAGGTCGCCTCGTAACGGTGGTCCTGCCGGTAGGGGGGAAGTTCGTACGACTGCATCGCCCCCGTCACGTCTCCGCCGCGCGCCGGGTTCGCGACGTTCATCGCCAGCACCTCAGGCGCGCATCCGGCCACGAGCAGTGCTCCGGCCGCGAGGAGGACCCGGCACGCCGATCGATCTGTCGCCGCACTGCTTTTCGACAGACTCCCTTTCGACATACTCGCTTTCGACATACCCACTACAAACGCAATCGGCGTGCCGCGCCGCTGAGCGGAGGCGCGCCCCGATGGTGGGCGTCACCGCCCAAAATTCGTCCGCGCCAGCGCCGCGCCGGTGGTTTTGCGAACGGCTGGCGGCGGCGGCGGCCGTCGCCCGGCGCGCGGCCGGCGGAACGCCTTCTGCATGAGAACGCACTTGGAGGCTCCATGATCCGACGTCGCGCAGGGATCTCTCGCGCTCTCTTGCTGGCCGGCGTGCTGGTGACCGTCACGGCCAGCTGCTCCGGGCCGGGCGAGATCCGGTTCGACCGGGACGGCTGCACGATCGACGGGCGCGCCGGCGACCTGCCGCACGTCGAGGCGCGCGAGGCTGCGGTTCAGCATCGCATCGCCAGCCTGCAGCCCTGGCTGGTGGCGATCACCGTCGCCATCGTCTCGCTGGCCGGGATCGGCTACGTCGAGCGGCTGGTCATGTTGTTCTCCGCGCGCCGCGACGCCCGCCGGATGGGCGAGCGACTGCAGGCGGTCGTCGATCGCTACCGCTCGCATCCGGTGCGCTACTTCGCGCTCCTCGCCGGCAGCGTCGGCATGCTGATCGCGGCCGGCGGCTTTTACATCTATTGCGACGCTGACAAGCGCTCGAGCGAGCGGGCGCTGGGTGCGCTGCAGTTCTGTCATCTCGCGCTGCGGACCGCCGACGAGAAGCGGGCCCTCGACGATCAGCGCCAGAACCTCTCGTCGATCCACGAGACGGCGGGGGCGATCCGGCAGCTCATCGACAAGCTGCCGCCGGCCGAGCAGGCCAAGGCCTCGGAGATCATCAACCACATGGACGACGCCGTCGGGCGCGAGCGGCGGGTGATCTCCGAGCACCTTCAGCGCTCCGACGAGACGGCCGTGGCGCTCGGCAACCGCGCGCAGTCCATCGAGCGCGGATTGAGCGGGCTCGAGACCGACGTCGGGAGCCTGAGGACGCTCCCTGGCGACGTGCGCGCGCTGGCCGATCTGGTGGGGAACGTCGACCGTGGCGCGGCCGCGGCCAACGACAAGCTGACCGCGGCGAACGACAAGCTCGTCGACGCGAACGACAAGCTGGCGGCGCTGCAGCGAGCGCTCAAAGAGGTGGCCGACCGGCCGGCGCCAGCCTGCCCCGCCTGCGTCTGCAACGAGCGCCCGCCGGTGGCCGACGCGCCCGCGCCTGCGCCTGGTCCTGCCTCGCCGCTCGCGCGGCGGGTCGACGGAGCCGAGCGTCCATAATATTTGGCGATCCGGATATACTCACCTCCGCGCGCGCGCACTGGAAACCGCTCGCTCCTGGAGGCCCCGATGGAGACGTCCCGCATTCGCTTCGTCGTGCTGTCGTCACTGCTGGTGATCGGCGCCTGCGGTGGTAGCGCCGGCGGCGGTGGTTCAGGCTCCGGCGGAAGCGGCGCAACCGGCGGAGCGAACGCCACGGGCGGCGCGACCGCCACGGGTGGAGCGATCGGCAGCGGCGGCGCGACGGCCACCGGCGGCACCGGTGGAGCGATCGGGAGCGGCGGCGCGACGGCCACCGGCGGCGCGACGGGTACCGGCGGGGCTGCCGGCGCGAAAGGAACCGGCGGGGTAACCGGCACCGGCGGCGCGGCCGGTGCGAAGGGAACCGGCGGCGCGCTCGGCACCGGCGGCGCGGCCGGTGCGAAGGGAACTGGCGGCGCGGGCGGCGCGAAGGGAACTGGCGGCGCGGGCGGCGCGGCGGGCGCAACGGGCACCGGCGGCGCGACGACCGTCGACGGAGGCGCCACCTGCAGCTACCAGCCGCCGAGCGAGTACATCTACGCCCGCTGGCCGATGCCGAACCCGGCCAGCAGCGGCCTGCCGAACCCCGCCAGCTACACCGACAACGGCGACGGAACGGTCACCGACAACGTCACCAAGCTGGTCTGGCAGAAGACGGTCGCCTCGTCGCAGGCCTACGCTTGGTGCGACGCCATCAACTACTGCGCGACGCTCGCGCTGGCCGGACGCACCTGGCGACTCCCGACGCGCATCGAGCTTCTGTCGCTGGTCGACTTCACCCGCACCGGTCCGGCCATCAACACGACGTCCTTCCCCGGCGTCCCCGGCGGCAAGTACCACTGGACGTCGTCCCCCTGGGTCGTCTCGCAGCTGCCGGCCAAGGCGCAGGACTCGTGGATCGTGAACTTCTCCGACGGGCTGACCAGCAACGCCGGCAGCCGCGTCGACCCCGAGTACGCGCGCTGCGTGTCGGCGCCCGACGAAGGGGCGCTGCCGAGCCCGCGCTACACCGCGGTCGCCACCGGCGAGGTGCAGGACGTCGACACCGGGCTCATCTGGGCGACGACGGGCACCGCCTTCACCACTGACTTCGCGACCGCGCAGACCACCTGCAGCGGCCTCTCCCTCAACGGCCACACCTGGCGCACGCCCAGCATCAAGGAGCTCGCCACGCTGGTCGACGAGGTCCCCCCGATCAGCATGGTCTCGCCGGCCATCGACACCACCACGTTCGCCGACACCGCGGCGACGACCCCCTACTGGTCATCGACGCTCTACGACGGGATGAGCGCGACGGCGCACGATCCCTGGGTCATCAACTATGAAGATGGCTTCACGGAATACACGGTGACCGCCGCGCTGGTCCGCTGCGTCCGCTGAATCCCCCAGATTTTCCGGGGCTGTCATCAGTTCGTAACGCAACTGAAACGTGTCGTCCGCGGGCCCGCCGCTAGGCTCGCCCGTCATGCGTACTCCAGCCACTCTCACGTTCTCCGCGGCGATGTTCGCTGTCGCTCTGGCGGGCGCGCAGGCCGCGTCCGCCGCCGCGCTCGCCAGCCTCGATCTCCCGCGCGAGAGCCCGGTCGGCAAGCTCTCGCAGCAGGTGGGCCTGACCGAGATCGCCGTCGAATACGGCAGCCCCGCGGTCGGCGGGCGCAAGATCTGGGGCGCGCTCGTCCCCTACGACAAGCTCTGGTCGCTGGGCGCCTACCAGGCGACCAAGGTGCGCTTCAGCCGCGACGTCACCTTCGGCGACAAGGCGGTGCCGGCCGGCACCTACGCGCTCTTCGCCATCCCGGGCAAGACGAGCTGGACGTTGGTCCTCAACAAGAACGCCGATCAGCTGGCCACCGGGCACGACTACCGCGGCGATCTCGACGTGGCGCGCGTCCAGATCCACCCCAAGCCGGCGCCCTTCCGCGAGCGCCTGGCGTTCGCCATCCCCGACTTCACCGACGACGGCGCGGTGCTGGAGATCGCCTGGGACAAGCTGAAGGTGTCGATCCCCATCCGGGTCAACACCACCGAGGAGGTGCTGACCAACATCAGTGCGCTCGACAACACCTGGCGCGCCTACGCCAACGCCGCGCGCTACATGCTGGAGACGAAGAAGAACTACGACCTCGGCCTGCGCTACATCGATCAGTCGCTGGCGCTGAAAGAGGACTGGTACAACGTCTGGATCAAGGCGCTGTTGCTGGCCGCCAAGGCCAACTACAAGGACGCCGGGACCAGCGCCGGGCGCGCGCTCGAGCTGGGGCTGAAGGCAGGCGACCCGCTGTTCCCCGAGCCCGAGATCCGCCAGGCGCTCGCCGGCTGGAGCGGCAAGAGCGTCGCCGCCCGCTGAGCGATTGACGGCGCGCGCGCCGGCCACAGATTGCCGCTCTTCACCGCCACGGCCGTCCGCCGCGCCGCAGATCGATCTACGGCCCGGGGGTGATCGCGAAGCGGACCTTCTCCAGTCTAGTAAAACTTCACGTTCTCGACGGAGAAGTTGGCGGAGCAGGCGCCGCCGTCGGAGCCGCCGACTGGCCCGCTCAACTGCCACTGGACGGTGATGATGGAACGCGGGTCGAGGGTGGAGATCGGCATCCCGCCGCTGAGCAGGGCGAACGGGACCTTGATCGTCGGCGACGACGAGGTGGCGGCGAGCGCCTCCGTCGTCACGTCGTAGGAGGGGCCGTAGCACATGGAGCTGCTCCCCGGGCAGGCGCCGCGCATCGGGTTGCCGCTCTCGCTGGCGTCACCGCTGTACGAGGCGCCGAGCTGAATCGCGCACCCGCCCAGCGTCCCCGAAAAGTCGAACTGGATGCCGGTGTAGGCGGTGGCGTCGAGGCAGCCGGAGTTGTTGTAGTAGAGACCGACCCCTTCGTAGTTGGCGCCTGCGGTGACCGGCGAAACGAACCCGCCGCTGATCTGGATGCCGTTGCCGTCGCTGGTGACCGCCGCCGTGGGCGCCGTCTGGCCAGCCGCCGCGTAGGTGTAGGAGCCCCAGGCGTTGCTGCCGAAGGTCAAGAGCGGCGCCGTCGTGTGCATCAGGCCGCCGGCGGTGATGACGGGGGTGCTGGGGGCGGACGATGAGCAGACCACCCCGGCGTCGGCCGCCGGACAATTGTCGCCGACGGTCCGCCCGGCGGGGGCGGCCCCGGCGCCGCCGTCGACGCCCGAAGCGGGCGCGATCCCCTGGGCGATGCTCTGCGGGCCGACGGCCGCGCGCCGTTCGTCCTCGCCGTAGAGCCAGGCCGTGGAGTTGCCGCTGTCCTGGATCTCGACGGCGGCCATCGACACCCCAGGGAGCCGGTAGGTCGGCGCCGCGGGCGCGGCGGCGAGGCCGGTCACCTGAACCTGCAGCGCCACCGGCGCTTCGTTCCAATTGACGACGATGAGCTCGGTCGCGCTGTCGGCGCCGTTGCGGCTAGCGTAGGCGGAGACGCCCGCCGGCAGCCCGCTCGGCGACGGCAGCACGCGTCGGGCCGACGTGCGCGGCGTAGAGCGCGTAGGCGTAATACGACGGGCGCGCCACATGCCCCGGCGGCAGCCCGATGAGCCCCAGCGACCAGTCGTCGCTGTCGCTGATGTCCCAGACCGCCGACGTCCAGAGGTTGAGCTCGATCGCCGAGCCGAGGATGTCCGCCATCCAGAGCGCCGAGCCGACCGTCCCCGGCGACGCCTCGAGCACGCAGCCGGTGCTGTCGTAGGCGATGTTCATCTCGGTGAGCGCCAGCGGCTTTGCCCCCTGCCCGGTCGTCTGCAGGATCCCCAGCACGGAGGTCATGACCTGACGGAAGGTGACCGGATCGCCCGCCGCGGCGGGCAGCGTCGCCATCGCCGCCTCGAAGGGGTAGCGGTGGATGCTGATGACGTCGAATTGATCGCCGCACATCTGCAGGATCGGCGTCAGCCAATCGCTGCTGAGATCCCCACCCGCCTGGTATTTGTAGGCCAGGTCCGGCCCGACGATCTTGATCGTCGGATCGACCGCCTTCATCGCCGCGACGTAGGAGGTCACCGAGGCGCAGTACTGGGTGGGGGTGTAGCCGGGGATTGCCGGCATCGCCGAGTTGCTGGGCAACCCCGCCGAGTCGTAGAGATCGGGCTCGTTGCCGACGGAGAAGTACTTGATGCCGTAGCTCTTGGTGAGGTTCGCGTACTGGACCATCGCCGCGGCGTTGGCGGCCGTGGCCGGCGTGCCGGTCGAATCGGCCGCCAGGTGCGGCACCTGCAGGATCGGCTGGGCGCCGATGGCGCGCGCGTAGGTCACCATCGTGTCGAGCTGCCCGTTGTCGAAGGTGTCGGGCGTGTTGGCGTCGTTGTTGTAGCCGCCGACGCGCAGGTAGGTCGGCGTGAGCGCGGCGACCTGCGCTTCCGTGCCCGGCAGAGCGTCGCCATAGGTCGGCGACCACATCCAGTAGTTGACCGACCAGCTCGTCGTGCGCGCGGTGCGGGCCGTGGTCGCGGCGACAACGGTGACCGGCGTGACCGTCAGGCCCGCGCCGGCCTGCCCACCGCCGCCGCCCGCGGCGGCCTGCCCACCGCCGCCGCCCGCGCCGCCGGTGAGGCTCGGCGGCGCCGCCCCGCCGTCGTTGCAGCCGACAGAGAGCAGCGGGATCAGCGCCGCCGCACAGAGGCCGACGAGGCCGGCCAGGCTCCCACGTGTCACCTGCATAGTTGTTGCATCCTAGTTTGAGTTAAGAAGACGCGGTCGACCGGCGTCGACAGGTCAGGTCGAGGAGGCGAGCGCAGCTTCGATGGCGGCCCGCAAGCCGGCGTCGGCGGGCTCGACGTTGGTGGCGAAGGCCTGGATCACCTCGCCGTTCTTGCCGACCAGATACTTGTGAAAGTTCCACTTTGGCGCGCCGTGCTTGGCGGTGAGGAACTGGTAGACCGGCGACTGCCCCGCCCCCTTGGTCCCGACCTTGGCGTAGAGCGGAAACGTCACCTTGTAGTTGACGCTGCAGAAGCTCTTGATCTCTGCCTCGGTCCCCGGCTCCTGGGCGCCGAAGTCGTTCGACGGAAACCCGAGGACCGCCAGACCCCGCCCCTTGTATTCACGCCAGAGCTCTTCGAGCCCGGCGTACTGCGGCGTCGCGCCGCACTCGGAAGCAGTGTTCACCACCAGCAGCACCTGGCCTTTGTACGTCGACAGCGGCTGGGGCTTGTGGTCGATGGTCTCGGCGGTAAGGTCGTGGAAGGACATCGGTTCGACACCTCGCGGGTCCCTGAACGGTAGGCGATCGCCCGCGGCCGGGCAAGCCGTCGCGGCCCCCGCGACCTCCCAAATGTCACGCGATTGAGACATGACGGGGATCGGAACCACGTAGGCTCGGCAGCCCTGAGGCGAATCATGCAACCGGCTCAAGCGCAGGCAAAGACACAGGAAGACCGGACGGAAGACCGGACGGAAGACCGGACAGAAGACCAGGCAGACGAGCAGACCGACGACGAGACGGCGGAGACCGTCGCGGCAACTGCCCGCGACGCCGCCGCGGCCGGCAGCGCACCGCCGGCGGTCGATTCTGTCGAACCCGGCGCTCTACATCAACCGCGAGACGTCCTGGCTGGCGTTCAACGCGCGCGTGCTGAACGAGGCGCTCGACGCACGCTGGCCGCTGCTCGAGCGGCTGAAATTCCTGGCCATCTATTCGTCGAACCTGGACGAGTTCTTCATGATCCGCGTCTCGGGGCTGCACGAGCAGCTCGAGGCCGCCGCGCTCGTCGAGGCCAGCCCCGACGGCCTCTCGGCCCGGGAGCAGCTCGCCCGCATCGGCCAGATCATCCGCGCGCAGCTGGAGACGGCGGCCGCGCTGCTGGCCAACGATTCTGCTCCCTGCGCTCGCCGAGCGCGGAATCCGCATCCGCGACTGGAACGCGCTCGACGCCGAGACCAAGCGGCTGGCGCGAAAATACTTCCGGCGCTCGGTCTTCCCGGTGGTGACGCCGCTGGCCGTCGATCCGGGGCACCCGTTCCCGTTCCTGTCGAACCTCTCGGTCTCGCTGGCGGTCGAGGCGCGTGATCCGGAGACGAAGGAACGAAAGTTCGCGCGCATCAAGGTCCCGGAGATCTTGCCGCGCTTCGTCCCGTTCGAGAGCTTCGACCCCGGCCGCGCCGGCGCCGCGGCCGGTGAAGGCCCCTGCGACTTCCTGCCGCTCGAGCAGCTCATCGCCGCCAACCTCGACGATCTCTTCCCGGGGATGGAGATCCTGGGGACCTATCCCTTCCGCGTCACGCGCGACATGGACTACGACATCCTCGAGGATGAGGCGCACGACCTCTTGTCGCTCGTCGACCGCGAGATCCGGCGCCGCCGCTTCGGGGCCTGCGTGCGGCTGGAGGTGGCGGCCGGGATCCCGGAGCGCGTCCGGCGCCTCCTGATCGAGAAGCTGTCGATCGACGAGGAGGACGTTTACGAAGCGACCGGGCCGCTGGGCCTGCGCGCGCTCATGTCGGTCGGCAACCTGGCCCGCGCGGAGCTGCGCGACCCGCCCTTCGTGGCCCGCCTCCCCGGCGAGCTCGGCGAAAAAGCGGATCTCTTCGCGCTGATCCGCAAGGGGGACGTGCTGCTGCATCACCCCTACGACTA
>CAVRRT010000085.1:0-12801 GCA_963723305.1 uncultured Pseudomonadota bacterium | reverse complement strand
TGCCGGCGCTGCTCGGAGACGCGGCGGCGGACGAAGTGGACCAGCGCCGCCTTGAGCACCCGGTGCGTCTCCCACAGCTCGGCGTCGGGGATGCTGTCGATGCGCGACCACATCTGCGGGTCGGCCAGGTGCTCACGCCAGTCGGTGCCGACGTACTTCGAATAGAGATCCTGCATCGCCGGGGCGAGCCAGGTGGGGACGTGGACGCCGTTGGTGATGTGACCGACGGGGACCTCGTCCTCGCGGTGGTGCGGCCAGAGCACCTGCCACGACTTGCGCGTGATGCGGCCGTGCAGCGCGGAGACGCCGTTGGCATAGCGCGACATCTTGAACGCCAGCACCGTCATGCACAGCGCCTCGCGGTGGTCGTCGGGGCGGATGCGCCCGAGCCCCAGAAAGTCGGGCTGCGAGAGGCCCAGCGATCGGCGCAGCGGCTCGAGGTGATCGTCGACCAGCTCGGGCGGGAAGCGGTCGTGGCCGGCGTCGACCGGCGTGTGGGTGGTGAACACGGTGTTCTGCGCCACCTCTTGGGCGCAGGTCCGGAAGTCGGCACCCGTCTGCTCCATCAGGAAGCGGGCGTACTCCAGCGTGGCGAAGGCGCTGTGCCCTTCGTTGAGGTGCAGGCCTCCCCAGTGGATGCCGGCGGCGCGCAGCGCGCGGATTCCCCCCACGCCGAGCAGCAGCTCCTGACGGATGCGGATCCGCTGGTCGCCGAAGTAGAGGCGAGCGGCCAGCTGCCGGTTCTCCTCGGAGTTGCCGTCGACGTCGGTGTCGAGCAGCAACAGCTTGTTGCGGCCGACGGCGATCTCCCAGACCTGCGCCAGCAGCGTCTCGCGCGAGAGCGGAACTTCGATGATGATCGGCTTGCCGGCGGGGGTGAGGGCCGGTCGCGTCGGGAGGAGCTCCGCGGGCGAGCGGACGTACTCGGCGTGCTGCCAGCCGTCGCGGCTCAGGTGCTGCCGGAAGTACGACTCCCGGTAGAAGAGGCCGACCGCCACCAGCGGCAGCCCGAGGTCGGAGGCGCTCTTGAGGTGATCGCCGGCCAGGATGCCGAGGCCCCCCGAATAGATGGGGAGCGATTCATGGATTCCGAACTCCGCCGAGAAGTAGGCGACGGGCCGGACCCGCAGCGGCCCGGCGTTGACCGAGGCCCAGGTGCGGGTGGCGCCCAGGTACTCCCGCAGCTCACGGTGGGCGCTGTCGACGCGGGCGCGCAGGGCCGCGTCGCGCGACAGCCCCTCGAACCGCTCCGGCGAGAATCCCGCCAGCACCGAGACGGGGTTGTGGTTGGCGGCGCGGAAGGCGTCCGGATCGAGGTCGCGGAACAGCTTGATGATGTGGGGGGTCCAGGCCCACCAGAGGTTGCCGGAGAGGTCCTTGAGTTGACTGAGCAGCTTTTCGCCGGGGGTCATGGGCCGGCAACTATAAACCGTTTTTTCGTCGGCGCTCACCGGCGGGAAAGTGGTTATAGTTGAGCTGCCCGATCGCGCGCACCCAAAATGGACGGACAGCAGAGGTTCATCGCGCTGGTCATGGCCGGCGGCAAAGGCTCCCGGCTGTTTCCGCTCACCCTCGATCGCGCCAAGCCGGCCGTCCCCTTCGGCGGCCGTTACCGGATCATCGATTTCGTCCTCTCCAACCTGGCGAACTCGGGCGTCCGCTCGGTCTACGTCCTGACGCAGTACAAGTCGCAGTCGCTGGCGGAGCACGTGCAGCGGACCTGGGGGGCGCGCAGCTCGTACGACGCCTTCGTCACCGTGGTGCCGGCCCAGATGCGGATGGGGGAATCCTGGTACCGCGGCACGGCGGACTCGGTGTTCCAGAACCTGCATCTCATCGAGGAGTACCGGGGCGACGCGGTGTTGGTCTTCGGCGCCGACCACATCTACAAGATGAACATCCGCCAGATGACCGACTTTCACTTCCAGAAGGGGGCGATGGCGACCATCGCCTGCCTGCCGATCAAGAAGTCGGAGGCCAACCAGTTCGGGATCGTCCAGGTCGACGAGCATTGGCGGGTGGTCGGCTTTCAAGAGAAACCCGATCACGATCCCGTCACCATCCCCGGCGATCCGGAGCATTGCCTGGGCTCGATGGGGAACTACGTCTTCGCGCCGGGGCCGCTCATCGAAGAGCTGCGCGCCGACGCCGAGCGCGAGTCGCACCACGACTTCGGCCGCAACATCCTGCCGGCGATGGTGAAGTCGGGGAAGGTGTTCGCCTACAACTTCGGCCTCAACCGGATCCGCGGCGTCTCCGACGAGGTGGAGAACGCCTACTGGCGCGACGTGGGGACGATCGACGCCTACTACGAGGCCAACATGGACCTCAAGAACGTCGTGCCGAGCCTGAACCTCTACAACTGGGACTGGCCCATCGTCACCGCCAACTACCCCGACCCGCCCGCCAAGCTGGTCTTCGACGAGGACGTCCGGCGCGGCATCGCGCTCCAGTCGATCCTCTCGGGCGGCTGCATCGTCGCCGGCGGGTTCGTCAAGGACTCGGTGCTGGGGCGGAACGTCTTCGTCGACGCCGGCGCGCGCGTCGAGGGATCGATCCTCTTCGACAACGTCTATGTCGGCCGCGGCGCGCAGGTGACCCGCGCCATCGTCGACAAGAACGTGCGCGTCCCCGAGGGGGACCACATCGGGCAGGATTTGGCGCGCGACGCCCTTCGCCACACGGTGAGCGAAGGGGGGATCACGGTGGTCCAGAAGGCGCGCGACACCCTCCTCACCAGATCGCGAAATTTCTGACGTGGCGTCCTCGTTGCCCGCACCGCCGATCGCGCTCATCATCCACGGGCACTTCTACCAGCCGCCGCGCGAGAATCCCTGGACCGACCGGATCCCGCGCGAGCCCTCGGCGGCGCCCTACCACGACTGGAACGAGCGGATCAACGCCGAGTCCTACCGGGCCAACGCCTTCGCGCGCATCCATTCCGGTGACGGGCGAATCGAATCGATCGTCAACAACTACGAGCGGCTGTCATTCAACGTCGGCCCCACGCTGGCCCGCTGGATCGGACGGCACGATCCGGCGGTGGAGGCGCGGCTCGCCGCCGCCGACGCCGAGCAGCGGCGGCGCCTCGGCGCGGGCGGCGCCATCGCGCAGGCCTACGCCCACCCCATCGTCCCCCTGTGCGATCCGGCCGATCGGCGGACGCAGCTCTTGTGGGGTCTGCAGGACTTCCAGCGGCGGTTTGGCCGCGCCGCCGACGGGCTCTGGCTGCCGGAGACCGCCGTCTCGCCCGCCACGCTGGCGACGCTCATCGATCTCGGCGTCAGCTACACGATCCTGGCCCCCGAGCAGATCGACGGCGTGCGGGCTTCGGCGGACGAAGAGTGGGAAGACGTCGACCGCGACAGCCTCGACACCGGCCGCGCCTACCTCTGGCGCCACCCCGACGGCTCGGGGCGGACCATCGCGCTGGGGGTGTTCGATGGTCCGATGTCGCGCGCGGTCGCCTTCAGCGAAGCGAGCGGCCGCGCCGAGAGCCTGCTCGACGCCGCCCGTGCCTCGGCCGAGCGCTCGAGGGCGGCCGGCCAGCGCTTGGTCCTGTGCGCCTCCGACGGCGAGCTCTGGGGACATCACAAGAAATTCTCCGATTTGACGCTGGCCTTCGCGACGCGCGTCGAGGCGGCCCGGCGCGGCGTCGAGGTGACCAACCTCGGCGCCCACCTGAAGCGCCACCCGCCGGTGTGGGAGGCGCGCCTCGCGCCCGGCCCCGACGGCGAAGGGACGGCCTGGAGCTGTGGCCATGGCGTCGGCCGCTGGCGGCGCGACTGCGGCTGCAACATGGGGGGCGGCCCTGGCTGGAACCAGGCCTGGCGCGGGCCGTTGCGGCGCGGGCTCGATTCTGATCCGCGACGCCGCGGGGCGTTTCTACGAGGATGCGGCCGGCGACCTGTTGGTCGATCCCTGGGGCGCGCGCGACGCGTACGGCGCCGTCGTCGATGATTCGATCCCGGTGCGCGATCGGGCGGTCGCGCCGTTCGGGCGGCCTCTGCTGGAGGCCGGGGGCGACGCGGCACGCGAGCGGGTCCGCCTGCTGCTGGAGCTGCAGCGGGCGACCCTGCTCATGTACGCCAGTTGCGCCTGGTTCTTTGACGACATCGCCGGCCTGGAGGCATCGCTGGTGATCCGGATCGGCGCGCATGCGCTGGATCTGATGCGGCAGGCGGGGGGGACGCCGCCCGTGCGCGAGGTGCTGGCGGCGCTGGCCGAAGGGAAGAGCAACCTCCCCGAGGCCGGCAACGGCGCCGACGTCTTCCGCAAGGTGGCGGAGCATCAGGTGACCGCCGCCCACGCCGTCGCCGGCGCCGCGCTGGAAGCGCTCGTCGCGCCGCAGGCGCTCGAAGCGGAGCCGTCCCCGGGTTCGACGTGACGCTGTCAGGTCACCTGGAGGAGCTCGGGCCCGGCCTGCGCCGGCTGGAGGGATCGGCGCGCGCGCGGCAGCGCCGCCTCGGTACGACCGAGGAGCTGGCGTTCCTGGCCACCACGCGTCCCGACGGCCAGTTCGAGGCGCGGGTCGGCGATCGCCGGCTCGCCCTCGACGATCTGGGCGACGAGGCGCGGGGGACGCTGGTGATGGCGGCCTTGCCGACGCTGCTGGCCGAGGTCCGCACGCCCAAGGTGGCGCGGCTGGTGGCGGCCGCTGCGCGCGAGGTCCCCCCTGATGGCGACACGCCCGCCGGCGTCGCCCGCCGGTCGCTGCTGGTGCAGGTGGTGCTGATCCTGCTGGGGGAGGGTGGGGGCGTGCCGAGCGCCGGGGGCGTGCCGAGCGCCGAGACGCTGCAGATCTGCGGATCGCTGTTCGAGCTGCTCGCGCTCCCCGCCGGATCGCCCGAGCGGCGCGCGATTGAAGAGCGGATCTGGGCGCTGGTCGCGCGTGGCCGCCCGAACGCGGCGCTGCGTGCGCTGGCCGAGAAGGTCGGCTTTGCCCGGGCCGAAAAAGAGCCTGATACCGCCGCTTCCTGATCTTCTCCGTCGAGAGTATTCTCCGCCCGTGCTCGCCCGAACTATGCGGCCCCCCGCATTGGTGGCCCTCTCGTTGGCGGTCGTCTCCGCGGTCGCCGTCGGCTGCGGCGGCGGGACGCTCAAAGTGACCAAGCTGGGCGCGTCGGCGCAGCGGCCGGCCAACGTCGCGCTCTACCTGAGCGTGTTCGACAAAGTGGGGCAGCCGGTCGGCGGCCTGGTGCCGGCGAACTTCCGGGTCTACGAAGACAAGAAGCTGATCCCCGAGGGGAAGGCCAAGCGGGCCCTGCTCGACACCGGGATCGCCAGCACGCGCTACGCGCTGCTGCTCGTCGACATGAGCGGCCCGATGGTCGACTCCGAGGATCTCCCCGATCTGGCCAAGGCAGTGGGCCAGTTCGTCGACAAGGTCGGCGCCAGCCAGAGCGTGGCCGTCGACGTGTTCGACGGCGGCGACGAGGTCGCGCCGCTGTTCGGGTTCGGCGCCAACATGGAGACGGCCAAGATCGTCGACGCCGTGCGAAAGTTCCGCCCCCGCAACCGCACCACCAACCTGAACGGCGCCGTCTTCCAGGGCCTGGCGGCGCTCAAGGAGCAGCTCGATCAGGCGACCACCACCGAGAAGGGGGCGTCGCTGGTGGTGTTCACCGACCGGGGCGACCTGGCCCACAGCGTGAACGCCGCGGTGCTGGAGCAGGCGCTCAAGGACACGCCGGTCGACGTCTACGTCATCGCCACCGGCGAGAAGGTGAGCCGCACGGAGATCGCCGCCATCGGCCACAGCGGGATCGTCATCTCGGCCAGATCCCAAGGCCTTCAAGAAGGGGTTCGACCAGGTGATCGCCAAGCTCGCCACCGCCAGCGACGGGCGCTACATCTTCTCCTACTGCACGCCCAAGCGGAAAGGGGACCACACGCTGCGGCTCGAGGTGGCGGTTCCCGACGACAAGGGAGAGCTGTCGTACGAGTTCAGCGCCGACAGCTTCAAGGCCGGCTGCACGCCCAAGAAGCGCCCCAGCTTCAGCGGCCTCGGCGGGTCCAAGCCGTCGAGGCCGCCACCGCCTCCTCCGCCACCGCCCGCCTCGGACGACGCCGACGATCAGGGCCCCAGACGGCCGCTAGGAAGCTGGCCAGATCGCTCTCGGTGACGAGCGGCTCGCCGAGCGCGACGTCGTCCAGCTTGCCGGCCTGCATCCAGGCCTCGAGCTCGCTCACCAGCGCGAACAGGTGGTCGAACGAGTCGACGATGTAGAGGCGCGGTTGGTAGTGGTCGATCTCGAACGGCTGGTTGACCACTTCTTCGATTCTCGAATGTCCGGCGGTCGACGTCGGGCGCGTCGATGGCGTGTGCGATCTCGCCGAACGACGAGAGCAGCCCGCTGCCGTAGACCTTCACCGCGCCGTCGCCGTCGCCCGGCGCGTGCCTCATCAGGCCGAACTCCACGCTGAACCAGAAGAAGCGGGACATCGCGCGGATGTTGCTGGTGAGACGCCGCAGCCGCTCGCGCGGGTCGGGGACGGCGGCGGCGCGGCGGGCGGCGGCGGCGGCGCAGGCGCCGAACTGGACCAGCGCGGCGGCGAACGCCCGATCGGTGTGCATGGGGACGTGCCCGGCCACGTCGTGGAAGATGTCCGGCTCGGGCAGGTACTCGAGCCGCGCGCCGTCGCGGATGGTGACCGTGGTGGGGAACTCGCGCCGCCGCAGGCAGTCGAAGAAGACGTAGGAGGGGACGTAGCCGCTGACGGCGCGGGCGCGGAAGCCGGTGAGCGGTTGCATGAAGCGGTTGATCTCGTCGAGGTGCGGAATCCGCGCCGCCGACAGCTGGAGCTTCTCCATCCCTTCCAGAAAGCGCCGGTTGGCGTAGCGGGCCCAGGGATCGCGCATCCGCTCGAGCAGCCGTCCCCAGGTCGCCTGGTTCTCCTCCGAGTAGAGCTCGTAGGGCTGATCGATGATGTAGATCTCGCCGTGAGCGCGGGCCTCCTCGATGAAGGGCGCCCTGGTGGTCGTCAGGTCCGGCGGACGGACCGCCGATTTGGGGGCGAGAGCCACGTCTTTCAGATCATAACGGCAAAAACGGGACTTGGCTGGAGTCCGGCACCTCATCCGGCCGCCCAGGCCCGGAGCAGTCGGTGGCCCCGGCGCGAGCCAATTCGACGACGACGCCAGGTCGAGGCCCCTCATCGTGCAACTTTGGTTTCCAAGCTCAGTTTCGTGCCGCCCCGCGCGCCAGGCCGAGGGGCGCGCCTCCGTGGTAGCCTGGACGCTGGGTTTTCATTTCCACTCTCGGGAGCTTCACTTATATGAAACACGCGATGCAGCAGGCGCGCAGTTGGAGTCCGCGATTCGTCCTCATCACGCTGGTCGCCGGCGTCGCTTGCGGGGCGTTCCCGCTCGGGGCCTGCAGCTCGTCGTCGGGAACCGCGTCCGGGACGGGGGGCCAGGGAGCCTCGGCCACCGGCGGAGCGGGCCCCGGCACCGGCGGCAGCGGTGCCGGCGGCGCGACCGGCAGCGGCGGCGCCACCGGCGGTCACGGCGGCGCGATGAATGACGCTGCCGTCGACGTTGCGGTAGGGACGCTCAACCCCGTGGCCACGCACGGCCAGCTCAAGGTGGTCGGCACCCAGCTTCAGGACCAGTCGGGGAATCCCGTGCAGCTCAAAGGGGTGAGCAGCCAGTGGCTCAACTACGAGAGCATGACCTTCCCGGAGAGCATGCCGGCGATCCAGTACGCGCGCGACCACTGGAAGCTGTCGGTGATCCGCGCCGCCATGGGCGTCGATGCGCAGGGGGGCTACCTCGGGACCGGCACCGGGGCCAACGCCAACCAGGCGCTGATGCTCTCCAAGGTCAACACCATCGTCCAGAACGCGATCGCTCTGGGCATCTACGTGATCATCGACTGGCACACCAGCGACGCCGTGACCAAGACGACCACGCAGACGACCCAGGCGGTCGCCTTCTTCACCCAGATGGCGACGATGTACGGAGCGTCCCCCAACGTGATCTACGAGCCCTACAACGAGCCCGCCGTCAGCGGCGTGCTCTGGGCGCAGATCAAGCCGTACCACGAGGCGGTGGTGGCGGCGATCCGCCAGGTCGACCCCGACAACCTCATCGTGCTGGGGACGCCCACCTACTCGCAGGATGTCGACCTGGCGGCGGCCATCCCCTGACGGGGACCAACCTGCTCTACACGCTCCACTTCTACGCCTGCACCCACGGACAGTCGCTCATCAACAAGGCCAACACGGCCATCTCGCTGGGGCTCCCGCTGTTCGTGACCGAGTTCGGGGCCACGCCGGCCGACGGCGGGGTGGTGAAGAGCGGCGACAACGACGTCTGCGAGCCGGAGACCAACGTCTGGTTCGCCTGGATGGCCCAGAACAACATCAGCGGCGCGGCGTGGAAGCTCGATCAGTGCACCGACTCGAGCTGCATCCTCACGGCGGACGCGCCGCTCGACGGCCCCTGGACCGACAACTACCTCACCAGCGACACCGGCGGCACCCCCATCGACGGCGGCGAAAAGGGCGGCGGCCACGGCCTCTTCGTCGTCAACTGGATCCGCGAGTAGCGACGGACGGGGTGAGTTTGACTTAGTCACATGACTTAGTCATGCTCTGGTCGATGAAGACGGTCAACGTCCACGAGGCCAAGACGCATCTTTCGCGCCTGCTCGAGCGCGCGCATGCCGGCGAAGAGATAGTCATCGCCAAGAGCGGTGAGCCCTACGCCCGATTGGTGCCGCTCCCAGGCCGTCGCCCGAAGCGCGAGGCGGGCACCTTGCGAGAGGTGGTCGAGCTGGGTGAAGCGTTTTTCGATCCCCTGCCATCCGCCTGGACCGGCGAGGGCTGAGGCGTGCCCGAGACGAAGCTCTTGCTCGACACGCATGCCCTTCTCTGGTGGGCGGTTGCGGATCGGTCGCTCAGCAGAAAGGTTCGGCGGCTGATTGAGGACGAGGGGACGTTGGTCTTCGTGAGCGCGGCGACCGCCTGGGAGGTCGCCACCAAGGTGCGTCTCGGCAAGCTGCGCTGGGAACACGGCGGGTCCCTCGAGGCCTACTGCGCCGAACAGCGGTTCGCGATGCTCCCCGTTACGTTCGCGCACGGGGAGCGCGCCGGTTCCTGGCCCCAGGCGCACGCCGATCCGTTCGATCGCATGCTGGCGGCGCAAAGCGCGATCGAGCAGATCCCCCTGGCAACCAACGACGACAAGATCGACGCCTTCGGGATCGAGACAATCTGGTAGTTAGGGGCAACGGACGGGGCGCGCGCCTTGGTAGCTGATCCGCGGGTGCGCGGGGTCGAAGAGCGCGCGGTCGTCGGCGGAAAGCGGGGCTTTCCGGGCGCGGAGGAGATCGGCCACCGCGTCGCGGATGGGCGGCCCGTCGTCGAGCTTGGCGTGCTGCTGGAGATCGTCGGAGAAGAGGCCGTCGCCGCCCGTCGCCAGGAAGTCGCTGGTGGCGAGGGCGAGACGCGTGCGGGGAGCGAGGGGGCGTCCGTCGGCGCGCGCCAGCGTCACGGCCAGTTCGCCGCCGCTGCAGCGGGCGGTGGCGCGGACGCCGGAGATGGAGACGATGCCGTTGTCGCGCCCCAGGTTGCGGGCGATGACCTCCGCCAGGTCGGCGGCGGTGAGCGGGATCGTCGCGAAGCGGTTGTCGAACGGGAGGGCCTCGAACAGGCTGCCGTAGGTGAGCGGCCCGGCCGGCAGATCGACGCGCAGGCCGCCGCCGTTGGTGAGCGCCACATCGGCGCCCGGGCGGGCGGCGCGCATCGAATCGGCCACCAGGTTGCCCAGCGGCGACTCGACCTTCTGGGCGCGCTTGATGATGGTCGCGTCGACCCCCAGCTTCCGCTCGCGCGCGGCGCGCGCCGCGTCCAGCGCGGGGGCGATGGCCGCCGCCACCGCCGCGTCGGGGACGACGGGCGCGCCTTCGTATGACTCGCCGGCGCATCGCTCGGGCGTACAGATCCGCTGCGGCGGAAAGATCCGCACCTGGCTGGCCCGGCCGGTCGCCCGGTCGACGGTGAGGTCGATGCGGCTGAAGTCGTGCCCGTTGGCGTAGGCTTCGACGATCGGAATACCGAACACCCGGTGGGCGACCCCCTCGTGGGTGTGGCCGGCCACGATGGCGTCGATGATGGTGCCGTCCGTGACCAGGGCGCGCGCGACCTGGAAGATCTCGCCGTCGGCCTCGCACGAATCGACATGCTCGGGGACGTCGAAGCGCTTGCAGGCGCCGCCGGCGTGGGCGGCCACGATCACGACCGTCGCCCCCCGCCGGTGCAGATCGGCGGCGGCCGCCGCGATGGCCGGCGCCAGGGGCTTCACCGCCAGACCGGCGAAGTTGGCGGCCAGCGTGGTGCGTGGCGTGCTGGCGGTGGCGACGCCGAGGATTCCCAGCCTGACCCCGGCGACGTCGAGCAAAACATCGGGCACCACGTTCTTCCAGGCGGGCGCCGCGCCGGTCGCGGTGTCGATCAGGTTGGCGTCGAGGAAGGGGAAGGTCGCCTCCGCTGCCCGCGCGCGCAGCGCGCCGCGCGGATCGTCGCCCGGCGCCTGGGCGGTCACCTTCGGGCCGACCGGGCCAAAGTCGAACTCGTGGTTGCCGAGCGCGGCCGCGGCGTAGCCGAGGACGTTGTAGGCGCGCACGACCGCCGCCCCCTCGCCGAGGTTGGAGGGGAGCGTCCCCTGGAACATGTCGCCGGCGTCGACCAGCACGACCGCGCCGCCATCACGGGCGCGCGCGCGGCGCAGGTTGGCCAGGTAGCCTCCGAACGGCGGCAGCGCTTCGATCCGCCCGTGCAGATCGTTGCTGCCGACGAGCGAGATGGTCACGCGCGCGGGCGCGGCCGGAGGTGGCGGCGCGGCGCGCCGGCAACCCGATGTTGCCCACGTCGCGGACGTCGCGACGACGGCGGTCACCGCCATCGCCGCCATCGATCTCCGTGCCGCTAGGCTTCGGGTGTTTCCCAACGGCCGCTCTCGCTCGATCGGGCCAGCGCCTCGAGCACCGCCATGTTCTTCACCGAGTCCTCGAGCGGCACTGGCGCCGGGCCGCCGCCGGCTGCCGCCCGCGCGAACGCGCCGACCAGCAGCGCGTATTGATCGACGGCCGAGAACGTCAATCGCTCGGCGCTCGGGTGCTCGAGGGAGGGGCTGGTCTCGAGCGTCAACTCCGACGGGCGATCGCTCGCCGGGGTCCAGGCGACGGGGACGTCGAGGTGCCCCCCGCTCCCCAGCAGCAGCGCCCGCTGCATCTGTCCGAGCTCCATGCCGCAGGTGAGCGTCGCCTGGCCGCGCGGGAACTCCAGCACCGCGCTCGTCAGCACGTCGACGCCGTCCGGGCCCGAGCGCGCCGAACGGGCCATCACGGCGACCGGCTCGGCCTCGAAGCAAAAGCGGCTCATCGTGACCGGATAGAACCCGGTGTCGTAGAGGACGCCGCCCCCCATGGTGGCCTGGTAGCGGATGTCGGTGCGCGCCGGCAGCGAATAGCCGAACGTCCCGATGAAGCCGCGGAGGTCGCCGATGCGCCCGGCCCGCACCAGCTCGCGCGCCGCGTGCCAGCGTGGCTGGAGCCTCACCATGGCCGCCTCGCAGATCACCACCCCGGCCCGATCGCGCGCGGCGATCAGGCGGCGCGCCTCGGCGGCGCCGGTGGCGATCGGCTTTTCACACAGCACGTGCTTGCCGGCGGCCGCGGCGAGCTCCGACCAGGGGACGTGCAGGTGGTTGGGCAGCGGGTTGTAGACGGCGTCGATCTCCGCGTCGGCGAGCAGCGCCTCGTATGAGGCGTGCCAGCGCGGGATCGCGTTCGCGCGCGCCGCAGCGGCGGCCTTGCCGGCGTCGCGCGAGGCGAGGGCCACCACCTCGACGCCGGGGACCGCCCGCATCGCCGGCAGCATCCGCTTGAGGGCGAACCGTGAGACCCCGAGAATCCCGAACCGAAGCACGGCCGCAAGATTAGTGGATCGTCCCGCCGGCCGCGAGCCTGGTGATCGCATGAGGGACGGCCAGCTTCGCCCGCCCGCGGTCGTCGCCGGAGGCCGGGGCGCTTCCAGGCCTTCGAGGGTCCCGATCCGTTAGATCACGACGCCGTCGAGGATGACGCCGTTCTTGGGGACGATCACGATCCCCTCGCGGATGTAGTAACCGGTGCCGTCCTTCTCCTTCACGCCCTCCTCGTTGACGATGCGGACGTTGCTGCCGATGCGCGCGTTCTTGTCGATGATGGCGTTCTCGATCACCGTCTTGGCGCCGATGCCGATGGCCGGGATGCCGCGCGCGATCGTCGCCTCCATGTCGGCCAGCGTCTCGTAGACGTCCGCGCCGACCAGCAGGCTGTTGCGGATGCGCGTCTCGGCGCCGATGCGGCTGCGGATGCCGATCACCGCGCGGTCGATCTCGGCGCCGTGCATGATGCACCCCTCGGAGATGAGCGCGTTGTGGATGGTGCAGCGCTCCACCTTGGAAGCCGGCAGGAAGCGCGGGTGGGTGTAGACGGGGTGGTCCTCGTCGTAGAAGTCGAACGGCGGGATCGACTCGCAGAGCGCGAGGTTGGCCTGGAAGTACGACTGGATCGTCCCCACGTCCTCCCAGTAGCCCCGGTAGACGTGCGCCTGCACGCGCTGACGCGGGACCGCGTCGGGGATGACATGGCGGCCGAAGTCGACCAGGCGCGGCGTCGACAGCGCCTGTTCCAGCACCTCGCGCTTGAAGAGGTAGATGCCCATCGACGCCAGGTGCCCCTGGCCGCCGCCCGGCAGATCGGAGACCAGCGCCGGCAGCCGATCGATGGGCGGCTTCTCGTCGAAGTGGAC
>CAVRRT010000084.1:0-4381 GCA_963723305.1 uncultured Pseudomonadota bacterium | reverse complement strand
GAGGCGGGGATCCCGGCCGCGATGGCCGCCTGCCGCGCCGGCGCCTGTCCGACCCCGGCCGCCAACACGCAGCCGAGATAGACCTCGCCCACGGCTTCCGGGGGGACGCCTGCCCGCGCGAGCGCGGCGCGCACGGCGATCGCGCCCAGACGCGGGGCCGGCAGCGAAGCGAGGGCGCCTTGAAAAGACCCAATGGGCGTCCTCGCGCCCGCGACGACGACGACGTCTCTCATCATCGTAATTGTACCGCGTCAGCCGTGGCAGCTCGATTCGTCGCGGCTCGGGCCGGTGGAGGTCAAAATGTGGACAGATATCCTACATGTCATACGATCGCCGCATGTCCCTGCTCCTTCCGGGCGAACAGCGCTTCCGTTGGCTCGAGAATCGTCCTCGCGGTCGTCGTCGTGCTCGGGCTCTGCGCCCTCGGCTGCGCGACGCCGCGCGCGCACACCCGCGGAGTCGCCCCATCGCTGTTCGCGGCCGCCCGCTTCGAAGCGCGACGTGACCCGCCGGCCGTGCCCAGCGGGCAGGCGGACGAGGGGGCGGCCTTCGTGGAGCGCGCACTTCACGACGCCGGCTTTCGCTTCGGCACCGACGGCAGCACGCGCGCTCTCTGGGGATACCTGCGCACGTCGCACCGCCTGGTGGGGGCCGCCGAGGCGCGCCCGGGAGACGTCCTCTTCTTCGACGCGAGCGGCACCGAGGCTGCCCCCACCTGCGCCGACCGGACCGGGATCGTCGAGAGCGTCGACGCCGGCGGCCGGATCACGTTCGTCGAGGCGCGCGGGGGGCGCGTCCGCCAGAGCTTCGTCGACCCGGCTCGGCCGACCGAGCGAAGGGACGCCCGGGGCGAGATCCTGAACAGCTTCCTGCGCCCGATCCGGATCGGCGATCCTCCAGGCGCGCGCTACTTCGCGGGCGAGATGCTCTGTGGGATCGCGCGTACCCGATGACGACAGCGATGAAGATAAAACAGGCACTCGGTTGGCGGAACCGCCAACCATGTTGGCGTCACCGGCCAGAAACAGGTCGCTTTCCGTGCCTTTCCGGTGGCCCGAGTGTTGCTGATATCACTGCCGATTGCACTGACACTGCAGCATTGCAGTCAACCTAACCCATCTCTATAATCGCGCAGTTTTGCCCCCCGGGCCTCACCGCCCACCGTTCTTCGAGGAGGATTCCATGATTGGTCGCGCGGGTCTTTCGACTAAATGTTGGCGGGTCCTTCGCTGGGCCGGCCTGGCCGCGGCCGCTCCCGCGCTCTGGGCCTGCACGTCTCGCACCCTGGAGACCCCGACGGTCGCTCCCACGGAGACGCTGACGACGAACTTCACGCAGAAGATCAACAACGAGATCGACATCTTGTTCATGGTCGACAACTCGCCGTCGATGAGTGAGATGCAGGGCAAGCTCTACGCGCAGCTTCCACTGTTCATGAACGTGCTCCAGGCGCTGCCGAGCCCCCCCAGCCTGCACGTGGCCGTCGTCTCGTCGGACATGGGCGCGCCGGGCGACTCCACCGCCGCCATCATGTGCACGACAGCGGGAGATCAGGGCGAGTTTCAGTACATGCCGCGCTCCGATTCCACCCTGGGCATCACCTGCACGAACACCACGCTCACGGCGGGTGCCACCTTCATCTCCGACGCGGACATGATGCCGAACTACACCGACCCCATCGGCACGGTGTTCCAGTGTATTGCGCTCCTCGGCGAGGCCGGGTGCGGCTTCGAGCATCAGCTGGCGTCGATCGATCGCGCGCTGGGGGGCGACGGCTCCCCGGCTCCCAGCACCAACGCCAACTTTCTGCGCCCCGAGGCTTACCTCGGCATCGTCATGCTGACGAACGAGGACGACTGCTCGGCGACCCCGCCCACGACGATCTATTCGCTCAACGGCTACCAGCAAAACATCGCGAATCCGGACGGTCCGATCGGAAACTACCGCTGCAACGGCGGCCCGCGCGGCGCGCATCTTTGCCAGGATCCGGCCAACGGAAACGCCATGATCGTTCCGCCGCTCAACCCGCCCGGTGATGCGATAACCATCGGGGGAAATCCGGCGCTCCCGCTCACCAACTGTATCGACAACGAAACCGGGAGCAGCGCCTTGACTCCGGTCAGTCAGTTCATCAGCGACGTCAAGTCCCTGAAAGCGGATCCCGACAATCAGATCTTGGTCGCGGGCATCATCGCACCGGCCGCACCTTATACGGTCGCCTGGGTGCCGGAGTCGGGCGGCATCGACACGCAGCCGGGAGAGCTCTGGCCAGAGGTCATGCACTCCTGCGGTGCGGCTCAGGGCGACGACGTGAATCCTGCCGCCACGATGAACCCGACCGATGGCAGCTTCGGCGATCCGGGCGTTCGCGAGACTCAGTTCCTGAGCGCCTTTCCGAACTTCGTCATCGCCTCGATCTGCGACGACAGCTACGCGACCTCGATGCAGGCCATCGCCACCAAGCTGGGCGCGCTCATCACCCCTCCCTGCATCAAGGGGCAGATCCAGAACGACGCGATGATGAATCCGGAGTGCTCGGTCATCGAGCATCTGGAGGACATGCAGGGGAACAAGACCGACAAGGGGATCCAGAACTGCAACGAGAACGGGAACACCGCACCCTGCTGGACGCTGGCGGCCGGCGGGACGAACTGCACGGGTGGCCAGCAGCTCATGGTGAACGATCCGGCGGGCATGACTTCGCAGAGCGCGAGCAGCACCATCAACTGCTCCATCTGCCTCCCGCCGCCCGCCGGCATGAACCCCGCCCCCGGCTGCTGACCTTCAGGCGCTTTCACGACGAGGACCAAGAGCCACCCCTGGGTGGCTCTTGGTCGTTCACCAACAGCAGATCGCCGAACCTGTTAGGGTCGGAGTGATGTTGGAGCGTTTCCGGGCGGGAACCGGGGACAAGTCGCCGCTGTCGATCGCCGGCGATCGGCGCGGCGTCCTGTGCCTGCACGGCATCACCGGCACGCCGTTCGAGGTGCGGCCGCTGGCCGAGCAGTTCGGGCGGCTCGGCTGCTCCGTCGAGGCGCCGATGCTGGCGGGCCACGGCGGGACGCTGTCTGACCTGACGGCCACCACCTGGAGCGATTGGTTCGCCTCGGCTGAGGCGGCGCTCGGGCGGCTGGAGGCGCGCACGGGGGGCGGGCCGACCGCCATCTGCGGCTTCTCGATGGGGGGGCTCCTGGCGTTGCGCCTGGCGCGTCTCTATCCCGCCCGCGTCTCGGCGCTCGTGGTGATGTCGACGCCGTTGCGGCTCCGCCCGCTGGAGGTGTTCGGGATCCGGACGGTCGCGCGCCTGCCGGTCGACTTTCGCGCCCACCCACGGGCGGCGGTCCCCAAGCTGAAGGGATCGGACGTCTCGATCCTGCCATTCGCTACACGAACCCAGGGCTGCGGGCGTTTCCCATCGCCGCGCTCCAGCAGCTGCTCGACCTCATGGACGTCGTGCGCCCCGACCTCCCGGCAATCAAGACGCCCGCGCTGGTGGTGCACGGGCGAAAGAACGCGGTCTGTTCCAGCCCTCGCTGGCCTGCAAACAACGCACCCAGCGCCGCCGCGGAGCGATTGTTGGTGAGCGGTGGCTGCGTGAAGGTCGCGGAGCAGTTGCCGCTGACGCCATTCACTTGTCGCGTCCCTTGATAGGAACCGAAGAAGAATAACTTGTTCTTGACGACGGGTCCGCCAATGGTGCCGCCGAACTGATTCTGCTTAAGCTCGGGGCGCGGCGTGCCTGCGCGATTAAAAAAGAAATCGTTCGAGTTCAGGTTGTTGTTGCGCAGAAACTCGAACAAGGTGCCATGAAACGCGTTGCTCCCGCCCTTGGTGATCACGTTCACGTTGGCGCCCGCGTTGCGCCCGTAAGTCGCATCGTACTGGCTGGTCTGGACCTTGAATTCCAGGATCGTGTCGGGATTCGGAATCGCCACCCCTCCGCTGAATGTGCCGGAATTCTGGAGATCGTCGATGGCCACTCCGTCCATCTGATAGTTGTTGCTCTTCTCGCTCTGTCCGCCGGTCGAGAAGTTGCTCATCCCGCCGCCGCCCAGGCCCAGCGCCGTCGGATTGGTCACCTCCGTTGCAACACCCGGATTCAGTCCGATAATCTGCGTGAAATTTCGGGAAGCCAGCGGCAGATCAGTGACCATTTCTTCATTCGTGACCCGCCCCAGCGTGCTCGCCGCCGTCTGCAACTGCTCCGCCCCAGAGGCGACGGTGATCTGGTCGCTCACCGCTCCCACCTCCAGCCTGGCGTTCAGTGTCTGGGTTTCCGTGACAACGACGGTGATGCTGGGATAGCTGACCAGCCTGAAACCGGCCTTGGAGATCTCTACTCGATACATTCCCGGCGGGAGAAGCGGCACGGAATAGCTTC
>CAVRRT010000083.1:0-3426 GCA_963723305.1 uncultured Pseudomonadota bacterium | reverse complement strand
GCCAGGACGGTCCCCGTCACTTCGCGATCGGCGGCGCGCTTGCCCAGCACGCCGATCACCAGGGCACCGCCGACACAGAACACGCCCAGGCCCACCGCGACCGGCACGCCCAGCAGCACCGCGCCGGTCGCGCCCGGAGATCCGATGTGAGCCAGCGCGTGGGCGGCGAAGGCGTTCTGACGCACCACCACGAAGTAGCCGATCAGCCCCGCGGCCAGCGCGACGATGGTCCCGCCGATCAGGGCGTTGCCCATGAACGCACGACTGCGATCACCGGGCCCGCTTCGCCGCCGTCTTCGTCGTGCTGACGCTGATGCCCCCCGACGTTCTGCTCGACGCGGTGCCGGCGCCGCCACCACCGCCACCGCCACCGCCACCACCGCCGCCGCCGCCGCCGATCGACGGCGAGCTCATCCGGAAGACGCGGCTTCCGGCTCCGCCGCCGGCGCCCCGGACGCGCATCGAGGTCTCCGGCCTGGTCGACGCCGTACCCCCGCTCTTCAGCGCGCCGCGGGCATTCGCGTTCGGGGGGCAAGTGCGGGTGGCCGTGCGCGCCAAACGAATCGCGCTGACCGCCGCCGTCGGGTTCGAGACGATCGCGCCGCCGCTCGAGATCGGCGGCCTGACCGTGAGCGAATACCGCTTGCCGTTCGACGTCGGGCTGCGCCTGCCGATCGTGGCTCGTCCGTCCGGCGCGCTGGTCGGCGAGCTCGGCGTCGCGGCGGCGCTGTTTCGGGCCCGCGGCACCAACACCGTCGATCCGGAGGCGGGGACCCGGCTCGATCTCGGCGCGCGCGCCGGCGTCGCCGTCCAGCTGGGGGGAGTGCGCGCGCGATGGCAAGAATTCGCCGGCATTCACGTCGACGCGTTTCCGAAGCCGTATCAGGTCACCGTCATGCCGCAAGGGACGGTCGGGCGGACGCCCGCGCTCTGGATCGGCGCCACGCTCGGGCTGGCGGTGCGGCCATGACGACGACGACGGCGACGACCGTGGCCGCGCGGCGGGCCATGGGCCAAACTGACCGCGTGGCTCGTTCGGCGCACGCGGTGCTGCTCTGCGGGCTGGCGCTGGCGGTGCCGGCCTGCAACCCGCGGCTGAACCTGGGGAGCTCGATCCTCTGGTCGGCGCGCCACGAGACTGGTGACCTCCGCGAGTGGACGGAGGGTGGTAAAGGCGGGACCGAAGCCGACGCCCCCGACACGGCGCTGGCGATCTCCACCGACTACGCGCACAGCGGGCGCTATTCGGTGAAGCTGACCAACGGCGCCGTCTCCATGTACGAGGACGCGCATCTCTGGCGCGAGGACGCCTACCCGGCGGAGGCGTACTACAGCGCCTGGTTCTACCTGCCGCGCGCCTACCAGACGACCGACGACTGGTCGATCGTCGAGTTCCAGGTCCCGACCACCGGCGACTCGGGCGTCATCGGTCAGCTCCTGGACATCGACCTGCGCAGCCTCCCCAACGGCGATCTGATCCTCAGCGTCTACGACCACCGGCCGGCCTACCTCCGCTCGCCGACGCCCGATCCCGCCATCCTGGTCCCGATCGGCCAGTGGTTCCAGATCGAGGCCTTCTACCGCAACGTCAACGACGACAGCGGCCAGTTCACCGTCTGGATGGACGGTCAGCTCTACTACGATCTGCACCGCCCGTTCGGTTCCAACAGCACCGTCTACTGGACGGTCTGCAGCAAGACCGAGGGGCTCTCGCCCACCGAATCGGTCATCTACATCGACGACGCCGCGGTCAGCCTGACGCGCGTGACGCCCACCGGCGACATCTAATCGTCTCAAACCGTGCCCGGGCTCCCCTTTAATCAAACGATGAATCGCCTCCTGACCGCCTCGGCGCTGGTCGCCCTGGCCGGGTTGGCTGCGCTCGCCGCCGGCTGCCGCCGCACCGCTCCTGCTCCGTCGGCGCCACCGCCCGTCACGACGCCGATCGCCCGCCGGCCGCACCTGGCGCCGCCGCCGTTCACGCACCCGCTCTTCGCCGGGCGCGCCGCGGAGCCGATCGTCGCCGACTGCTCGCGCGCGACGCTCACCCGGCTGGTCGAGCGGGTGCGAACAGTCGACAAGAACCTGCAAAAAGACCTGCGGCGGCACCGCAGCGCCGATCGAGACGCCGGGTTGGACGAGACCCGCAGCGAGCTCCTGCCGCAGGCCGCCTCCTGCGTCGGGCACGACACGCCGCTCGATGTCCCCTGGGAGATGCTCCACTCGGCGATCCTCTCGCTGGAGATCTGCGCCGACGCGCGCCAGAAGCCCGACGAGCGGATCCAGCGTTGCCGCCGCGCGCTGGCGATCGCCGGGCGGGCCGAGCGCGGCGGATGACCGACGGCTGACCGCTAGAGCGTGACGCCGCTCAGGGTCGCCTGAACGGCGGAGATCGCCCCGTTGTCGACGAAGTCGCTCTTGAGCACCGACTGATCGATCCCCAGGGCCGCCCCCAGCGTCTTGGCCGCCGAGACCCCGGTGTCCCCCTGGGCGACGTCGCCGCCGGTCAGCATCGAGGCGCCCGTGGTGGCGTTGATCCCCGTGGCGCCATAGACGCTCCCGGTGATGATCCCCGTCCCGCCGGTGATACCGGGGGCGACGTTCTTGCCGATCATGACCATGACGGCGTGGTTGCCGAAGTGGTCGCGCCCGCCCAGCGCCGTCACCTTCGTCGTACCGGAGAGATCGCGGCCGAAGACGTTCATGGTGGCGAAGGTGGCGGTGTCGGTGAGGCTCAGCGAGGCGAGCGCGTTCTGCACCGCCTGGATGCCGGGAACTCCACGTCCGGTGCCGTCGTGGTCGGTGTGATCGAACGTCTCGTCGGCCAGGCTGGGATCGGTGTGGTTGTCGCCGCCGAACGGAATGTGCAGCGTGACCACCGGGGCGACCTTGGCGGCGATGAGCGCCGCCGCGGCCAGCGCCTGCCCGAGCACGTTGTCGCTGGTGATCGAGGAGAGCGTGCTGGCCAGGCTCTGCGAGAGCTGCCGCACCTGCGACTGCGTCGAGGCCATGGCGTCGAGGAACTTCTGCTGCTCGGGCGTCCCGTCGGCCTTGAGCATGCTGTTCAGCGAGTCGAGCGTCTGGTCGCGGAGGGTCCGCAGCTTCACCACCGGATCGGTGGCCGACCCGGTCAGGAGCTGCTTGAGCTGGGTCGGCGAGATCGTCGGCAGCGTGCGCCCGGTGAAGGAGATCATCTCCAGCGCGTTCCCCGCCGTCCCGACCGCGATCGGCTCGGCCTGCACCGTCCCCAGGCAGGGATAGAGGTGCTTGGCGTAGATCGACGGCACCATCTCGTTGCCGGCGGTCTGACCGAGGAGCCGCATGGCGTTGGGGTGGTCGCCGTGAACGGTCGCCCCCGTCGCGTAGTGAAAGAAGTTCGTGCGCCCGAGGACCGCGCTGGTGAGCGCCGCCCAGGGGGCGGCCGCC
>CAVRRT010000082.1:0-7060 GCA_963723305.1 uncultured Pseudomonadota bacterium | reverse complement strand
ACCGAGCATCGGTCCGCCGAAAAACCGCATCTGCGACTGCTTCGTGTAGAAGATCAGCTTGGCCAGCACCCCGATGGCCCCTTGGCTGCGAACTCCGAGTACTTCGCAGGCTTACCGGTCCACTGGAGCCGACCTTCCAGCGAGAGCGCCATCCCTGGATTGAAGGCGTAGCCGAACTCGGGCGCCAGCATGGCAATCCCTGACCAGGCCAGGCCAGGGAAACTGGCTTTGAAAGACTTGAAAGGGGTGCAGCCGGGCTGTGGGCAGCCGTTCTCAGGCGACTTGTTGACCGCCTCGAACCCGTTCCCCTTGGCGTAGCCGTAGCCGGTGCCGATGCCGATGCCGATCCACCACTTGCGCTTGCCGTAGCGGGTGTCGAGCCCCTCGCGGTCCTTGTCGACGTGCCCGAGCTGAATGCGCGGCCGCCGGTTTCCTCCGGGTCATCGAGCGGGTTCTCCTCCGGCTCTTCGCCCGTTCCGGCCTTCGAGACCTCGCTCTTCGACGCCTCCTCGACCACCAGAACGATGTTCGGGCTGTCGGCGCCGCCGTTGGCGACGACCGGCTTGCCGTCGGCGTTCCGTCCCTCGAAGTAGAACTGGAACGACTTGCCGTTGACGGCCTTCTTGGGGATCCTGGCCTGCAACCAGCCCTTGGGCGTCTTGGTCATGGGGACCTCGGTGAAGTCCTCCTTGCCCGGCGCCCGGTACATCAGGTACACGCTGGCCACCGGCAAGTTGGCGGCGAGCGCGCAGCGCAGGGTGAGCGGCTTGTCGATGATCGCCTCGTCCGGCGCGGGGCAATCGAGCGCGCCGATATGCGCGGGCAGATCGGGCTCTTCGTCGTCCTCGTCGAGCGGCGCCGCCTTGGCTTCGGCTGCTCGGGGGCGGCGCGTCGCCTTCCATGATCGGACCCCGGCGCTTCTTCTTGGTCGGGGGGGGCGGCTGAGAGTCATCGCCGCCGCCGCTCGAGGCGCCGCCGCCGCGGGCGTTGCGCTGCGCCTCGGCGAAGGCCGCCGTGACCTCGGCGGTCTCGATCCCCTTCGACAGCTGGATGGTCGGGTCGATCTCCAGCGCCCGCGCGAAGCTCTGCATCCCCTTCTGCTTGTCCTTGAAGCCGGTGATGTAGATGGCGCCCAGGTGGATGTAGGTGCGCGCCATGACCGGGTGGTTGTCGAGACCGGCCTTCTTTCCGGCCACCAGCGCGTCGAGGAGGATCCGCTTGGCGGCGTCCCAGTCGAGGGTGTCGTAGTCGTCGAGCGCCTTCTTGTTCATCTGAACGAGCTTGTCGACGGCGGCCTGATCTTGCGCCTTGGCCGAGCGGGCCGGCAGCGCCACGGCGCCCGCGCAAGCGAGCCAAACCGAGACCAAAGCGATGTGCTTGGAGCGGATCATTGCTTCGTCCTTTATTACTTTTGCTGCGTGGCTTTATTGCTGCGTGATGAAGAATTCGACGCGGCGGTTCTTTTCTCTCCCCGCGGCCGTCTTGTTGGTCTCGATCGGCTGGTCGGGGCCGAAGCCCTTTGCTTCCATGCGCGACATGTCGACTCCCAGTCCTACGAGATGTTGCCGCACGGACTCCGCCCGGCTCTGGGAGAGCTGCATGTTGTGCTCGTGCTTGCCGCGCGAGTCGGTGTGCCCTTCGATGCGGACGGTCATGGTGGCCCGTGACTTCATCACGGCGGCGATCTCGTCGAGCAGCGAGAAGCTGCGGGCCTGGATGGTCGCCTTGTTGGTGTCGAAGAAGATCTTCTGCTTGAGCTCGATCTTCTCCTGAGTGACCACGATGTGCTCGTACTTCTTGGGGCAGCCGTCGTTGTCGGGCGGACCGGGATCGTTCGGGCACTTGTCGGCGGCGTCGAGCACGCCGTCCTTGTCGTTGTCGGGATCGGGGCAGCCGTCGGCGTCCTCGAACCCGTCCTTGTCCTCCGGCTCCATCGGGCACTTGTCGACGTTGTCGGGGATGCCGTCAGCGTCGTTGTCGGGATCGGGGCAGCCGTCGGCGTCCTCGAACCCGTCCTTGTCCTCCGGCTCGTTGGGGCACTTGTCAGCCTTGTCCGGAATTCCGTCCTTGTCGTTGTCGGGATCGGGGCAGCCGTCGGCGTCCTCGAACCCGTCCTTGTCCTCCGGCTCCGTCGGGCACTTGTCGACGCTGTCGGGGATTCCGTCGTGGTCGGTGTCGGGCGGCACCGTCGGCGCCACGCACTTGTCGCGCGGCGACAGCCGGTAGGCCTCGCGCGCGTTGTGGTCGGCGACGTGCAGGTGGTCGCGCGCGCGGAAGTAGTCCCCCTGCGCCAGCTCGCGATCGGTGAACTCGATGTTCGTGTCGGCCAGGGCCAGCTCGCGCGGCGCGCACTTGTAGGCGCCGTTGTCGCGCGCCTCCTTGGCGATGGTGCGCACCTCGTGGACGCTGTTCTGCATCTCCGTCCCCGCGCAGCCGGACACCGCCACGGCACCGAGCGACGCCGCCAGGAGGGCGGTCTTCAGCGAAATCGACATCGACATCGCGCCCGGGCCGCTCACTCGGGCGCCTTCTCGCCGCGATCACGCGCCCGTTTCTTGGCGGCGGCGGTGGCGGGATCTTCTTCGATGGCGCCCGGCTCTTCGTTCTGCGTCTTCGGCGTGTAGGTGGCGGCGGCGCTCTCCTTGGCCATCCGCTCGACGGTGATGGCGCGTGCCCGGTTCGCCAGATCCTCGGCCTTGCGCCCGTACTCGATGGCGTCCTGGTACTCGGCGTGCCCCGCCTCCTCACGCGCCTTGTGCAGGTACTCCTCGGCGGCGGTGTACTCATAGGGAGCGTAGCGCTCCGCCGAAGCGAGCTTGGCCGCCGACACCGCCGAGGCCGCCTTGTTGCCGACCTGATTGATGTACTCGACCGGGCCGCAACCCAGCAGCGACACCATGAGCGGCGCCAACAGGTAACCCCGGCTTCCCGTGGAAAGGTAGCGGACTCCGCGCAATGCGGCCCGACGGTAGCAACTGCCGCAGAGCTGGTCAATCGCGCCCACGTCTTGCGCGGCGAGTTTATCCGCGATATGAGCGAAGCCGGCATTTTTCCTCGGCGCGCCCGATTCCCTTCCTGCCCTTTTTGCCCTTCGCCCTTTCCCTTTTGGAGGTATCCCGGTGAAACAACTGATCGCCTATCTACTAGATCACGCGATAATCGATTTCTCAGGCGATCTCACCCTGGACATGGTGCGGGATTTCTTGCGTGAGGATGACAGCCCAGAAGGACGCAAGCTGCTCGGCAAACTGGTCGAGGACCGCGGCGTCGACGACATGGTCGTCACGTTGGCCGACTGCCTGCAAGACTATCTTCGCACCGGCATCACCGACGACGTCGTTCGGGAGCAGATCCGCCTTTACAGCGAGAGCTGACAGAGCGGCGAGGGTCGCCCGAGCCCCAGCCCGAGCCCTGGCCCTCGGATGTCTGCTGGCGCTCACGGCACCGGCGTGCAGCTACCCGACCGACGTCACCCCCTACCCTGGGCTCTGCCCTCTGATGTACGTGGCCGCCTGGTCGCCGCCGGGGAGCGCCGTCGGCGTGCCGACCGACGTGATCCTGGCGATCACCTTCTCCGACTACCCCGACCCCGACAGCGTGGGCGAGCCCAGCATGCTGCTGACGACCGGGGTCTTCCGGCTCCCGGAAACCTATCGGGTCGACCTCGCCGACAAGGCGGTCCTGATGACGCCCGAAGGACCGCTCAACACCAACCTCGGCTACACGGTCACGGTGATGCCAAACGTCGAGTCGCTGGCCGGCTGCGCGGGCCCCGGCGGCGAGCGCCAGTTCACCACCGGTGACGGCCCGGCCAACCCGCCCTCCCCCCCGGTTCCGGCGCTGGCAGACGTGCAGGCGATCCTGAGCGCCCAGTGCGCCGGCGGCTGCCACGCCGACGCCTCCGGGGGCTGCCTGCCTGCGCCCTTTGGCGGCCTGTCCTTGTGCGCCGCCCAGGCCCGGGACGCCCTGGTCGATGTCCCGTCGCGCGAGGTGAGCTCCCTGGCGCTGGTGGCGCCGCTCGACTCGGCGCGCAGCTACCTCATCCGCAAGCTTCTGCCCGCCACCGCCGGCGGGGGCCCCATCCCCGGGACGCTCGGCCAGCGCGAGCCCCCCGGCGCGCCGCTCCCCCCGGACCAGATTCGGACCATCGCGGCCTGGATCGACGGTGGCGCGCTTCCTTGAGATCGGCGACCTTAGAGGGGTCACCCCCAGGAGCCGAGACTTAACGTCCCGCGCCGAATCTGTCGATGAGAGCCGCCAATGCCCAGCCGTGAGCCCGTCCAACCCCGGATAAAGCCGGCGGTGGTGACGACCTCCATGTTTGGTCGTTACAAGCTGCTGGGGCGGATCGGCGAAGGGGGAATGGCCGAGGTCTACCGGGCGCTCATGACCGGCCCCGAGGGGTTCGAGCGCGAGCTGGTCTTGAAGCGGATCCTCCCGCGCCTCTCCGACACGGGCGACTTCAAGACGATGTTCATCCGAGAGGCGAAGATCTCGGCGCTGCTGCTCCACCCGAACATCGTGCAGATCTACGAGTTCGGCGAGGCGGACGGCGCCTACTTCATCGCCATGGAGAACGTGCAGGGGGTGACCCTGCGCGAGGCGCTCACCACGCTCCGCCGCGAGCAGCGCGCGATGCCTCACCTGGTGGCCGCCGACATCGCCCGGCAGATCTGCATCGGGCTCGACTACGCGCACACGCTGAGTGGGCCCGACGGCAAGGGCCTGGAGATCGTCCATCAGGACATCTCACCCACCAACATCATGCTGGCCTACACCGGCACGGTGAAGATCCTCGACTTCGGGATCGCGCGCGCCGCCTCGTTCGCCGAGGAGGAGGCCAAAAAGGGGCTCATCAAGGGGAAGGTGAGTTATCTGTCGCCCGAGCAGATCAACGTGCGGCCGTTCGACGCCCGCGCCGACATCTTCGCGCTGGGGGTGGTGTTCCACGAGATGCTCACCGGCCGGCGGCTGTTCCAGGCCAAGAACGACATCGGCAAGATGCGCCAGCTCCTGGCGGCGCCGATCGCGCTGCCCTCGGCGCACAACGCCGCCATCCCGCGCGAGCTCGACCGGATCGTGATGCGCGCGCTGTCGATCGAGGTGACGGAGCGCTACCAGTCCTCCGCCGACATGGCCAGCGATCTCGAGCGCACGCTGATCGCCGCCCGCTACTCGAGCCGCGAGCTGTCGAAGCTGCTGCACGGGCTGTTTCTCCCCGACGAGGATCCGGTGGTCGTGGTCGACACCGACGATCACCGGACGGTGGCCGTAACCGGGGCCACGCCCGGCGGCACCGGCAGCGGGGGAAGCGGCCAGACGGCGAGCAGCTCCGGCTCGCGCACGGCCCCCGGCTCGGGCTCGCGCACGACGGGGTCACGCGCGACCTCGGCTTCGGCCTCGGCCTCGCACCCGACGCCCGGGGCGCGACCGGCCTCACCCGGCCCCCGGACCACCTCCCCCGCGGACGACGTGACCTCGCCCATCCCGGACGCGGCCGACCTGCGCCCCCCCGACTCGGGCGCCGAGCGCCTCGGGCGGGTGGTGCTCCAGGAGCAGACCCGCTTGGCGCGCAAGCGGCTGCGGATCCGGCTCAAGGTTCTGGCCGTCGTCGTCGGCATCGTCGCCGGCGTGGCCATCATCGGCGGCGCGGCGATCTGGGCCGGGCGCCGCTATATTCCGGCGCTGCTCGCGCCGCCGCCCGCGCCACCCAAACCGGCGCTGCCGGTTCCGCTCCCCAACCAGGCCGCGCCGGAGCCGGCGGCGAAACCGGTCGTCAAGAAGCGACCGCTGCACAAGAAGACGTCGCATGTGGCGTCGCCGGCCGCCGGAACGCCGGGCGAAGAGGCCCCGGCGCCCAGCGACGAGCCGATGCCCCCGAACGATCCGAGCGCGCCCCAGCACTGAGCGCGCCGCAGCACCGAGCGCGCCGCAGCACTGAGCGCGCCCGTCAGGCGGGGAGCCGGCGCAGGGCGAGGTCGATCTTCTCGATTGCCGCCTCGAGCTCGGCCAGCCGGGCCCGATCCTTGTCCAGCACCTCGGCAGGCGCACGGCCGACGAAGTTCGGATCGCCCAGCTTCTTAGCCAGATGATCGCGATCCTTCACCAGCTTGACCCGGCTCTTCTCCAGCTTCACCCGCTCGGCGCCCGGCTGCGACGATCCCTTCGAGCGGGACGACCACCTCGACGTCCCCCGCCATCACCATCGCGGTCTGGCCGACGACGTACTCTCCTGAAGCGCTGGCGCCCGAGCGCCGCACCCGCACCTCGCTGGCGCGGGCGTGCTCGGCGATGATTTGCATTCAGCATTCGGCCGGCAGTCAATTCGGTGTCATAAATAGGAGCCATGGAGGGAGTGATTCCCTGCACGGTGGTGTCATCGATGGATTGCTCCGCATATTTCACCTTGCCGGTGGAGTTCCGCAGGGCAGCGCCGATATCAAGACAGTGCGGACAGGCGTCCGCGACCGCCAGATAGTCCTCCATGGTTAGGTCCTTACGCTTTTCGCCCTCCAGGAAATGGTCCACATTGGTGACGGCCGGGGAAACCTTGAAGACGATGAATACGTCCGCGCCCAGATTAAATATCTTCGTAGCCACGTAGCCGTTAATACCGTTCACGAACGTAACCACCGCGATCACCGCCGCCACGCCGATCATCATGCCCAGCAGAGTCAACAAAGAGCGCAACTTGTTGGCCCAGAGGGATTGCAGCGCAATGCGGACGGCTTCAAGGATTTTCATAAATTAGGCCGCCGGCCTGTGGACGGTTTCTAAAGCCCTCAAGCTCTAGCAGTTTATCAGCTTCGAGAGGCGAGGAAATGCATGGATTCCCCATGGTCACGTAGGGGCGGGTGCCCTCACCTGCCCCGCGGGCCTTAGCCCGGCGCATCGTTATGGCGAGCTGAAGGTCGCGCGCAGACGAGGTGTCCGCGCCTACATGATTTTAGGGTGCGTCTCGGCTCACTATTCCAGCTTTGCGTTCTTAGCGGCACCTTTCCGGCCTTTGCGGTTGAAAGCCTTTGGCCGCAAAGAACGCAAAGAAAACTCGCAAAGGGCG
>CAVRRT010000081.1:0-32978 GCA_963723305.1 uncultured Pseudomonadota bacterium | reverse complement strand
TATGCCCTCTACTGGTTCCGTTGCGTGTTGCTGGCCGCGCGGCCGCGCTGGAGGACGCCTCGCGCGTCGCCGAAGCGCTCACCGGCGCCGACATGGTCTTCGTGACCGCCGGGATGGGCGGCGGCACCGGCACCGGCGCGGCGCCGATCATCGCCCAGATCGCGCGCGACGTCGGGGCGCTCACCGTCGGCGTGGTGACCAAGCCGTTCGCCTTCGAAGGCTCGCAGCGCAAGAAGAAGGCCTCCTTCGGCATCAGCGAGCTCAGCAAGGCCGTCGACGCGCTGATCATCATCCCCAACGATCGGCTGGTCTCGCTGGCCGGGATGAAGATGACCTTGAAGGACGCCTTCGCGATGGTCGACAACGTCTGCCTGAACGCCGTGCGCGGCATCAGCGACCTGGTCATCGCGCCGGGCCTCATCAACGTCGACTTCGCCGACGTCCGCACCATCATGACCGGCATGGGACGCGCGCTCATGGGGACCGGCGTCGGCAGCGGCGACAAGCGCGCCATCGAAGCCGCCCAGCAGGCGATCAGCTCCCCGCTGCTGGAGGACGTCTCGATCAACGGCGCCACCGGCATCCTGCTCAACATCACCGGCGGCCCGGATCTGACGCTGGCCGAGATGAACGAGGCCTGCAGCCTGATCGCCGAGGCCGCCGACCCCGACGCCAACATCATCTTCGGCTCGGTTATCGACGCGCACGCGGGCGATCAGGTCCGCATCACCGTCATCGCCACCGGCTTCCAGTCGCACGTGCAGGAGCACCCGACGCCGAGCGCCGGGCGCGGGACCGCGCGCGGGCGTGAAGGGCAGATGGCGCTGCCGATGCAGGCCGCGGCGGTGCAGGCGGCGGCCGCGCACGGAGCGACCGTGCCTGCGATGGCGACGGCCCCCTGGCCGGCCGCCACGACGCCGACGAACCGCGGCGGGTACGCCGCGCCGGCCAGCGAGACGATCAACACCGACGACTTCTACCTCAACATGGAGCAGGTGCCGCCCCCGGCGCCGGCGCAGAACGGTTCGGAGTGGACGCCGGCCGAGCGCCCCATCATCCGCCCGCAGAGCGCAGGAACGGCGCCGCTTCAACGCCGCGCCTCGGGTCAGGTGCCGGCGCAGCGCGCGCCCGACGAGCTCGGCGTCGAGGAGTCGGAGTTCGACAAGCCGACCTACCTGCGCCGCGGGCTCTACGCCCCCGAGTAAGCGCCGCGGACTCTGCCTCCGCGGCGCCGGCCGCAGGCTCTACGCCCCGCGCAGGCGCAACCGTTGAAGCGGGCGCCCCGATAAGGGGCGCATGTCACTGTCGCCATCGAGGCTGCTCAGCGCGTCGCTGCAGACCCTCTGGCCGGCGACCTGCGCCGCCTGCGATCGCCCGATCCCCGAGGAGGCGCTGTTCTGTGCGGCCTGCAACCTGTCGATCAACCCGCTGGTTGGTGGATGTGGCGGATGCGCGCTGCCGATGGAGGGACTGTTCGCGGTCGTCGATCGAACGTCGCGCTGCCGGACCTGCCGGCGGGTGCCGTTTCCGTTCACCGGAGCGACCGCCGGCTTCGAGTACGGCGAGGCGCTGGCCGAGGCGCTGGTGCGTATGAAGCACGGCGGACGCCGGTACCTCGCCCGGCGGCTGGCGCGGTTGCTGGTGGAGCCGCTGGCGGCGGCGCTCGCCCTCGGCCGGCTCGGGCGTTCCGACGCGGTGGTCGCCGTCCCGCTGCACGCGCACAAGCTTCGCGCGCGGGGTTTCAACCAAGCATTGGAGCTGGCGCGCTGGGCGCTGATTGGCCTGGGGCGCGCGCCGGCGCTGGCGTCGGCGGCCGCGCTGCCGCGCCTCGAACGGCACCTGCTCCACCGCGTGCGGCCGACGCGCGAGCTCGGGCACGCCGGCCCGGCCGCGCGCTTCGCCGAGGTGGCCGGCGCGTTCCTGGTCAGCGACACCGCGCGCGTCCGCGATCGGCGAATTCTTCTCGTCGACGACGTCTTCACCACCGGCGCGACCTTCAGCGCGTGCGCCGACGCGCTCCTGCGCGCTGGCGCGGCCTCCGTCGTCGTGCTCGCCCTGGCCCGGGCGGTCTAGAACCCGATCCCGCCCGACAGCACGAAGCCCTGGCTGTAGTGGGTGGGGACCGTGCCGTTCACCGTGTTCGTGGTGCTGTAGATCTCCTGCTCGCCGAAGGTGTTGATGAAGTAGCCGACCTCGGCCCGAATCTGCACCGACGAGAGCCGACCGAGCAGGACCCCCACCGTCGGCTGGATCACGAGGCCGCTCGCCCCGTTGCCCCCCAGGTTCATCTCGGCCCAGCGAAACTGGCCGCCGATGTAGGGCGTGAAGTCCTCGCGCAGGAACGGGTAGTAGGCGCCGATGGCGGCGTCGGTGAAGAATCGTCCCTGGGCGCCGCCGCCGATGTCGATCGCGATGTCGGCCATCCAGGAGCGCGCGTCGTACATCCAGAAGAGCCCGCCCGCCGTCACCGCTTCGAAGTTCTGCCCGGCGGTGTTGAACGGCAGCAGCTCGGTGAGCCGCACACCGAACGACTTGTTCGCCTCGCGTCGATTGAGCGCCATCGTCTCCTTGTCGGTGACCGTGTCCAGCTCGGCGCTCTCCCGGACCGGCTTGCCGGTCTGCATCCCGTGAACGAGCCGCTGGATCGCGACATCGAGCTCATCGGGCCCGCCGGCGATCAGGATGCTGTCCCAATAGACGACCTGCGCCGAACCGGTCGAGTAGGCGGTCAACCGAAGGCGCGCCGAGTTTCCGAAGTGCGTGAGGCGCAGGACGATGGAGAGCTCGGCGCCGACGGAGGCCCCCAGCTTGGCCGCCTCCGCGGCGGTCGGCTCCTCATTCGACGGTGGCAGCACGGTCCCCGGCAGCGTTCCCGGCGGCGGGGCGGGCGGCGGCGGCATCGGCGGCTCGACGACCGCGTAGGTCCCGGCGCGCTCCAGATGATCCTTCAAGAGGTCACGCGCGGAACGAAGGAGCTCGGGCGCGATGTTGTCCCCCGTCGTTGGAAGCACCGCCACCGTCTGCAGGCGCGCGGGAGGTTCGGCCGCGAGCGCACGCGGAGCCGCAGCCGCCCCTGCGGCGAAGGCCGCCAGCAGGAACGAAAGACCGATCAGACGGGGGGCGATGTGCATGTTGTTTTCCTTGTGCGGCTGTCGCGCGAGCGCGAGATGGATGGCTACCGGCTACCCAACCTTCGGCTGCCCGATTCTGCAAAGCGAAGACCATCGTAAACCGACTCGAAGAGGCGCGCAGGCCTCCCAAGTGCCGGGCCAGACTGTCGGATTTCGGACAGAAATGTCAGCCCCTCGATGGCGCGATGCACCGGACGCTCGCGCCCGCTCATTTGGCGGGCGCCGGCCCGTCCCAGGGAGAAGAAGGCGCCGGCGCGCGGGCACCGGGCGCGATTGTCGTCGCGGCAGGGGGCCGCGCGGCGAGCGACGGAGAGTCCGGCGCCACCGGCGGAGAGTCAGGCGCGACCGGCAGACGCGTGACCCACGGATCATAGGGAACGGGAGGCGCCAGCTGGCGCGGCGCGCCCGTGAACGTAGGGGCGAGCGGCGCTCGTCGGATGAAATCGTCCTCCGCCTGGCGACACTCCGACGTCTTCTTGAACCCGTACCCCGCCGAGGCCGCCAGCAGCGCCGCCCCGGCGCCGAGCGCGATGGCGTTGCCCGCCCGCGCGGAGGCCGACGTGTTGGCGCTGCTGCTGGCGAAGGCGCCCGAGGCTGTTCCGGCGCCGACGGCGTCGATGAGGAGGCCGCCGGCAACCACCGAATCGAGGATCGGAAGGACGTTCCCGGAGGTGCAGTCGAAGAAGGGCGACGTCTTGTAATTGGGAGGCGGACCGTTGACGAACGCGAACGAGCAGCCGCCGACCGCCGTCGACAGGAGCGCGATCGCCAGGGAGCCGAATGGGATTCGTGGGGGCATCGCCGTCGAAACCTGAGCAAACGCAGTGCCAATCGTCGTCATTGCCTGTGTGCCATTGTAGTCTTCGCCGCCATGGCCAAGTCCTCCCCTGGCGCCGACGCGGTGAAGGTGCTCGCGCGCAACAAGAAGGCGCGCCACGAGTACCACGTCGACGAGACGATCGAAGCGGGGATCGTGCTGGTCGGCTCGGAGGTGAAGTCGATCCGCGAGGGGAAGGTCACCCTCGTCGACGCCTTCGCGGACATCGACCGCGGCGAGGCCTGGCTGCATCAGATGGAGATCGGCGTCTACGCCTTCTCTCATGGGCGCAACCACGACCCGCGCCGCAAGCGCAAGCTGCTCCTCCACCGGCGTGAGATCGATCGCCTGGCAGGAAAAATCCGCGAAAAAGGGAGCACGCTGGTCGCCCTGTCGCTGTATGAAAAGAAGGGGCGCGTGAAGGCCGAGCTGGCCCTGGTTCACGGCAAGCAGAGCTGGGACAAACGTGAAGACTCCAAGAAACGGGAGAGCCAACGTGAAATCGATCGCGCGATGGCCAGTCGTCGTCGCTAGCGCACTGGCGTTGCTCGCCGGGTGCAACGGCAGCCTGAAGGCCGGCACCGACACCGTGACGCCGCCCGTGGAGGCGGGGGTCGTTCCCCTCGACGGAAGCACCGTCATGAGCGACGCAGGCGACGGCGGCGCCTGCACGACCACCATTCAGCAGTGGCCCGACGAGGGGTTCACGCACGTCTCCTGCACGAGCGACGTCGACTACCTGACCGAGCCGCCGTCGTCTGGCGACCATTACGTCTGCTGGGCCGCCTACCAGACCTACAGCGCGCCGATCCCCTGGGGGAACTTGGTGCATTCGCTGGAGCACGGCGCGATCGTGATCGTCTACAACTGTCCCGCCGGCTGCGACGCCGACGTGGCCAACATCCAGGCGTTCATCGACGGCCTCCCGCTCGACAGCGATTGCGCGCCGTCGCTGGGAAAGAACCGGATGATCCTGATGCCGGATCCTGATCCCAACCTGGGCGTCCGCTTCGCCGCCTCGGCCTGGGACTGGACGCTGCGCGCCGACTGCTTCGATCCGGTCGCCTTCCGTCAATTCTTCGACGACCACTACGACCACGGGCGCGAGATCATCTGCAGCGACGGCTGGCAACCGGCCGATCTCTGCAGCGACAGCTGCACGTAGGCCAGGTAGACGTGGGCCAGGTAGACGTGGGCCACGCAGACAAGGACGGCTGCCGAAGAGGCGTTCAACCGCCGAACAGGCGTTCCAGAAAGGCGTGCAGCTCGGCGGGTGGCGCGTCGATGAAGCTGCGGCCGATCTGCGCGGCCAACCGGGCGAGCGCCGGCCCCGATTCGGCGGCGCGATCGAGCTCGCGGCGGGCAGCGGCGCGCTCGGCGGCTGGTGCGGCGGAACGCTGAGCGAGCGCGACCAGCGCCTCCAGCGCCACGAAGCGGCGCGTGCTGTCGGCGTCGGAGGTGAGGAGCGTGTGGCCGAGCGCGTGCGCGCTGACCTGCTGCGACCAGACCGCCGCCAACGCCGGGAGCGCGGCGCTCCGCACGTCGTAGGCGGGATCGCGGACGGCGCGCTCGAGCACCGGCGCCGCCCGCTCCGGGGCCTGGGGCGCCAGCCGGCCGAAGGCGCGCGCCGCGGCCGTCCGCAGCGACTCACTGCGAGACCCCATCGCCTCGTCGAGCAGGCGGAATCCGCCGTCGCCCGGATCGGGGAGCGCGCCGATGCCGGCGACCGCCGCCTCGCGCGCGGCGCGATCGCCGCCGTGGAGCATCGCCTCGAAGGTGGGGAGCAGGTCGCGCGAGCCGCCGCCCGCCGCGCCGGCCAAGAGGCGCATGGCCTCGCCGCGCACGCTCTCGGACCGGTCATCGACCGCGCCCCGCACGATCTCCAGGCGCGGCGAGGACGACGGCGCCGCGCCGCCGCGCGCCGTGGCGGCGCCCGCCCCGGCCGCGCGCACCGCTTCGAGCCGCACCATCTCGTCGCCGTCGCGCGCCGCTTGCTTGAGCAGGCCCCAGAGCTCCGCCTTGGCGGCGGCGGCGACGATCGCCTGGCGCTCCGCGACGTCGCCCTGAACGAGCGCCCCTTCGAGGGCGTGCTCCGCGTCGACGCCGCGACGTTGCGCTGCGGGCGATCCCGACGCGCCGCCGTCCGCGCCGAGCAGCGCCCCGGCGACCGCGGTGAAGGCGCGCTCCGCCGCGGCGCGCACCTCGCGGTTGGGATCGCCGACCAGCTTGAGCAGCGAGGGGAAAGCCAGCTCCGCCGCGGCACCACTGACGCCGCCCAGCGCCTGCCCCACCGCGATCCGCACCGCCGGCTGCTCGGATTCGGTCAGCTCCGCCGCCATCCGCGCCGCGCCCTTGGGATCGGCGGCCGCCACATCGGGGAGGCAGGCAGCGGCGGCGGCACGCACCTCGTCGTGGTCGTCGCGGGCAGCGATGCGCAGGTAGGGGGACGCCGCAGCGGCGTTCTTCTTGGCCAGGGTGCAAAAGCCGTTGGTGGCGGCCAACCGCGTCGCCACGTCGCTGTCCTTGATGGCGTGCGCCAGCGGCGGCAACGCGGCGACCGGCCGGCTCTCGCCGAGGTGGGCCAGCGCCTCGACCAGGCTGCGGCGAACGGCCGGGCGCACCGTCTTCATCGCCCGCCCGAGCATGTCGGCCACCTGAGCGGGGTACTGCGCCGCCAGCGCCAGCGCCGAGTCGATCGCCGCCCGCTCCACCTCGGGGCTGGGATCCTTGAGCGCCTTCTCGGTGAGATCGAGACCGTCGCGGCGCAGGAATCCGTACACCCGCGCCGCCTCGATGCGGATCTCGGTGGTCGGATCGTAGAGCATCGATTTGAGCGGCTTCAGGGCGTCGTCCGGCCGGGTGACCGCCACCGCGCCCCAGACCGCCGCGCTGGCCGCGCGCGCCGCCGGCGGTCCCTTCATTTCGGTCCGCGCCAGATCCTCGGCGTCGGCGGGCGAGATGAGGCGGGCGTAGAGCGGCAGCGCAGCCGCCCGCAGCCGCGGCGAGGCCTCGGGGCGAATCGCCTTCTCCAGCGCCGGACGCAAGGCGGGCGCGGGCGCCCCGGCGCGGCGCAGGATGAGAAGCGCGGCGACCCGCACATCGTCCGCCACCTTCTCGTTGGTCACCACCCGGGCCAGCGCCGCTGCACTTTCGGCCGGCGACTTGGCTGCGATCGACTCGAACAGGGTGAGCGCCGCGCGCCGCGCCCCCGCGTCGGGGCTCTGCAGCACGTCGACCAGCGCGTCGACCACCGTGGCCGGCGCGCCCACCGCCAGCGCGCCGGTCTCGGCCTCGGCCCGCCGGCGCAACGTCGGATTCCGGATCGCGCAGGGCGAGGGTCAGGATGCCGGCGGCCTCGGCGGCCGGCAGCGTGGGCGCCTCCTGCAGGACCGCGGCCCGGACGTCCGCCGAGCGGTCGGCCAGCGCCGCCCGCAAGATCGCGGCGTGGGCGCCGGCCTGACGGCCGTCCAGCTGACTCGCCTGGCGGTCCCCCTTCTCGCCCGCCTGACGACGGTCGATGGCCGCGGCCACCTCGACGCCGCGGCGCCGGATCTCCGGTGCGTGATCGGCGAGCGCGTCGGCGAGGATCTCGTCCTCGCCGGCACCGCCGCGACCGATCACCGCGAGCGTCGAGAGGATCTCGCCGCGCGCCGAAGGATCGGCGAACGCCTGCTTGAGCGCCGCCACCCCATCGGGATCGCCCAGCAGCGCCTTGGCGATCCCCCGCGGCACCGGGCGCAGCCCGTTCAGCACCTCTCGCAGCCAACCGGGGACGTGCGAGCGGCCGCTCGGTCCAGGGGGCGCGGCGTCGAGTGTCCCGGTCGCGCCCCCGCCCGCGATGCGGGCCACCGTTTCGCGCGACAGCCCGGCGGCCGTGTAGCCGGTGTCAGCCAGCATCGAGCCGAGCGGCGGACGATTGGGGATGAAGTTCAAGAGAGAGAGTCGACGCCGCCCCAGCCGCACGACGATGCGCGCGGCGCCCCCCGCGTCGGCCGGGTCGAGCGCCAGCGTGTAGGCGCGGCGCGAATCAGCGAACAGCGCCGCCACCACCAGAGCGACCAGCGCCAGCGTCAGGCCGAGCCGCAGCGCCACGCCGCCCACGCTGCGGAAGACGGCCCGGCGCTCCTCGTCGGTGAGCGCGCCGCGCAGGTTGCGGCTGATGGTGTAGAGCTCGCCGAGGCGCAGCCGCTCGCCGGCCGCGCGGCGGCGCATGAGCACCCGGCGCGCCTCCCCGGCGCGCGCCCGATCGCGCATCGTCGACCCGAGGACCAGATCGGCGAGCGCCGGATGGGCGAGGACGAAGACCTCCAGCCGTCCGCGCGCCTGCGCGACGAGCAGGCCACGCGCGCGCAGCGCGGCCAGCGCCTCGGCCCCGAGATCGCGGCCGTTGCGGGCCCGCGCGGTCAGCGCGTCGGCGGAGATCGTCCCCTCGGTGGCGGCGGCGATCAGCGCGCGCCGGGCCGTGGCGCCGCCGGACTCGGCGCAGACCTTATCGAACCAGGCCGCCGGCAGCAGGGCCGCGCCGCCGCTCCGGCGGTAACGGCGCAGCGACCCGAGGCGCAGATCGGCGATCGCGCGCGCCGTTATCTGGAGATCGATCGCTCGGCAGGGACCGTCGCGGCACAAATCCGCGGCGACCGCGGCCGGCAGGCCGGTCTCGAACGGCGTCCCCGATTGGACCGCGCTGCGCTCGAGGATGTCGGCGACCCGCGCCGCCGGCAACCTGGGCAGGGTCGTCGACGCGCGCGCGCCGATCTTCGAACGCAGCGCCATCCGCAGCGTCTCGAGCCGCGCAAACGCCGCCTCGTCGATCGACAGCACGAGGCGCAGCAGCGGGCCCCCTTCGTCGACGACCTGCGAGGCGAGCGCGATGACGTCGGCCCCCTGGTCCGCCTTTGGCCCGAGGGCCTCCTCCAGATGGTCGAGGATGAGGACCAGTCCCCCCTTCGCCTCGCGCGCCACGCCACCGAGATAGTCGGCCGGATCCTGACCCGGGACCGGGGGAGCGATCCCGAGCCGGCTCGTCTCGCGGACCAGCTCACGCTCGAGGTCGCGGTAGCTCCCCAGCGTCACCGCCGCGACGCCACGGCGCGCGAGCGCCGGGGTCAGCCCCGCGCGCAGGAGCGACGTCTTGCCGACCCCCGACGCCCCCATGAAGGTGATGACCCGCGCCTCGCCGGCGAGGAGCTGATTGAGGAGCCCGATCTCGTCGGTGCGGCCGAAGAAGGTCTCCGCGTTCCGTTCGTCGAACGGCAGGAACGCGCCGAACAGGCCGCCGGGGGGGGCGCCGGCCTCGGTCATCCGGCTCTAACTCTGGCGAATATCCGACTCCAACATCTCGGGCTCCTCGTCATAGTCCGAGATGATGATCTCTCGATTGTGGGCGTCCGTCGAGGACGGCGTGAAAAAACCTTCCACCAGGTCGGCGACCTCTTCGTGCGAGGTTCCGCGCTTGACGGTGGAGAGGGCGTAGACGACGTGTCCGTCGTCGACGACGGAGAGAAACCCGATGCGGCGCCCGTCCTCGACCGACCAGAGGTCCCACGACTCGCCTGCCTGGGTGCGGGTCACCCGCGTCGCGTAGAACGTGCGCGGCTCGTGGCGCGTGATGGGCGTGATTTTCGGATCGCGGGGCAACCGTCAGTCTCCCTCGGAAGCGAGGAGGATAACGAGCAACCGCCATCCCGGCAAGCGTCGCCGGCCGAATCAGGCAGACCGATCAGGCGGCGCCGATGTCGATCCAAAATGTCGCGCCGGCGCCGGGGACGCTGTCGACGCCGATCGTCCCCCCGTGTTGCTCGACGATCGCGCGGCAGAGGTAGAGACCGAGGCCGAGGCCGCTGGTCCCTTCGCTGGCGGCGCCGCGCACGAAGCGATCGAAGATCCGCGCCTGCTCCTCGGAGGAGAGCCCAGGCCCGGCGTCGCGCACCTCGATCCGCGCGGCGGTGGGCGCCGGGCAGGCGAGGGCCACGGTGACGTTCGAGCCGGCGGGCGAGTAGCGGACCGCGTTCTCCAGCAGGTTGATGAGCACCTGCTCCATCCGCCCCACGTCGACCGAGGCGGTGAGCGGCGCGGGCGGCAACTCGACCACGATCGCCGCCGCGGGCTTACCGCGCCGGAAGGTCTCCACCGCGCTGGTGACCACCCCGCAGAGGTCGGCCTGGCGCGGCCGAAAAGCGAGGTCGCCGAGATCGGCGCGCGTCTGGTCGAGCAGATCCTCGACGAGCGTGGCCAGCCGCCGGACCTGGTCGCGCGCGAAGGCCAGATCGCCCGGCGCGATCGGCTGCCCGGCCAGCAGCTGCCGCTCGCAGAGCTGGAGCGTCATCGCCAGCGGCCCGAGCGCGTTCTTGATCTCGTGCGCCGCGGCGCCGAGCGCCAGCGTCGCATCCGTGTCGTCGGGTGGGGCGCTCTTGGTCATGCGCGCTCGAAGATGGCGGCGATCCCCTGCCCGACGCCGATGCACATCGTCGCCAGCCCGAAGTGCCCGCGCCGGCGGCTGAGCTCGTGGACCAGCGTCGCCACCATCCGGGCGCCCGAGGCGCCGAGCGGGTGGCCGAGCGCGATGGCCCCGCCGTTGACGTTGACCCGCTCCGGATCGAAGCCCAGCTGCCGGAGGCAGGGGAGGGCCTGCGCCGCGAACGCCTCGTTGAGCTCGACGAGATCGAGATCGGCGACCACGATGCCGGCGCGGGCGAGCGCCTTGCGCGTCGCCGGGATGGGCCCGGTTCCCATCAGCTTCGGCTCGACGCCGGCGACCGCCGCGCCGACGAAGCGCGCCAGCGGCGGCCGCCCCAACCGCTTGACGCCCGCCTCCGACGCCAGCAGCAGCGCCGCGGCGCCGTCGTTGATCCCCGAGGCGTTCCCGGCGGTCACCGTGCCGCCCGTCTTGCGGAACACAGGCGCCAGCGCGGCGAGATCGGCGGCGGTCGTTGCCGGGCGTGGGTGCTCGTCGATCTCGAGGCGCCTGGGCGGCCCCTTCGATCCGACCTTGCCGCCGTTGCCGGCTTTGGCGCCGAGGTCGACCGCGCAGAGCTCGTCGGCGAAGCGCCCGGCGGCCTGCGCCGCCGCCCAGCGGCGCTGACTCTCGAGCGCGAAGGCGTCTTGCTCCTCGCGCGAGACCTTGTACAGCTCGGCGACCAGCTCGGCCGTCTCGCCGAGCGCGTGGGTCCCGTACATCGCCTCCATGCGCGGGTTGACGAACCGCCAGCCGAGCGTGCTGTCGTGAGCGGTGACGTCGCCGCGGGGGAACGGCTCGCGCGCCTTGGCCATCACCAGCGGCGCGCGGGACATCGACTCGACGCCCCCGGCGACGATCAGGTCGGCGTCGCCCACCGCGATGGCGCGCGCCCCGTCGATGACCGCCTCCAGCCCCGAGCCGCACAGGCGATTGACGGTCGCGCCCGGCACCGACGGCGGCAGCCCGGCCAGGAGCGCGCTCATCCGCGCCACGTTGCGGTTGTCCTCGCCGGCCTGGTTGGCGCAGCCGAACTGCACGTCGTCGACGGCCGCCGGATCGGCGCCGGCGCGGCGGATGATCTCGGCGATCACCAGCGCGCCGAGATCGTCGGGGCGCACCTCGGCGAGCGCCCCGCGGTGCCGGCCGATCGGCGTCCGGACCGCGTCGACGACGAACACCTCGCGCAGACGTCCGGACATCGCCGGAGTCTACTAAAAGGATCCCATCGCCGCGAACGCCGGGATCATCCCGCCGTTCGCGTCGCGCATCGGCGCCAAGGTCACCATCGGGGGCGGCGTCGAGGCGTAGGGGGAGGTCGTCCGGCCGTCGGGCATCTCGTTTTCGAAGTGGCGGGTGCCGAGCACGCCCGCGATCGCGCCCACGCCCGCCCCGCTGAGCGCGGCCCAGGCCTGGACCGCCCGCGCATCAGGCGACACGCTTGTCGACTTCAGGCAGCCGTTGACGTTGAACACGCAGCCGAACACGCCGCCCGCGACGCCGCCCGCGGCCGCGGCCAGATCGACGAACAGCACCCGCTGCCAGGTCGGTCCGTAGTGCGACTGGTCCGGAGCGTACGCACCGAGGAGGCCCGCCGCCAGGCCGACGTTGAGGCCGATGAGCAGCCCAGGCGCCAGATCGAGCGCGCTCGTCGAGTGGGACGCGCAGTTGTACACAGGCTCTGTCCCGACCTGCGCGCAGGCAAGGCCGCTCGGTGCGGACGGGTAGCTCGGATTGTTCGTCGGACTGTCGTAGCGGACGACGGTGTTCTGCCAACCGCTTCCGTACGGCTTCCATTGGGTCGCGACCTGCAACAGCACGCCGCTGATGGCGCCTGCCGCCGCGGCGCTCTGGATCAGCCAGCCACGTCCGTAGGTGGGCGCGTGCTTCGACGACAGCGCGCCGGCGGTGATCCCCAGCCCCAGCCCGGCCAGGCTCCCCACGAACCCCACGCGCAGTTGATCGGTGGGGTCGGCGCGGCAGGGCTCGAGACAGGGAGGGGCCGGTCCCCCTTCGTGTGCGATGAGCTGATAGCCGACCACGCTGGTCCCGAACCCCTCCACGGCGCCTATCCACATCGCCCCGAGAATAAACAGTGCGCGGTTGTCGGGGATGTAGTCGGGCACGATCGGTGTCGCCAGCAGGACGCCGAGCGCCGCCCCCGAAATGCCCCCGCCGGTCGCGAGCAGCACCGAGGAGACGCTCTGATTGTCGATGGCGCGGCCGATGGCGACGGCGACGGCGGCGGCGCCGATGAAGGCGCCCAGCACGCCCGAGGCGGCGATGAGCTCGCTCCGCCCCGAGCGCTGCCGGTAGGTGAGCTGAAAGTGCGAATCGCCGGTGAAGAGCTTGTGCTCGCCGGGCACGAGCGAGAGATCGACCGCCCGCGGCTCGTAGTCGGGCGCCTCGGCGAAGATCTCCACCGGCCCCGGCGTGATGTCCTGGCGGTAGGGGTTGCGGGCGCGGTTGCCGTTCACGTACAGCGTGGCGCCGAGCGGCACGGTCTCGATCTCCAGACGGGCAGGGATCGGCTCCAGCTTGAAGAAGAGCGCCTTGGTCTCGGCGACGTCGACCTCCACGATCCGGGTCTGCCCCTGGTAGTTCGGCTTGGTGACATCGACGCGGTAGCGGCCGCGGGGGACGGAGAAGTTGTTGGGCGCCTGGCCGCCGGCCACCACCGGCCCGAGCATCCCCACCTGAGAGATCTGCACCGTCACGTCGTCGGGGACGGCGTTGATGACGAAGGTGCTCTGGCGCTTGTCGATGGCGACCACCCGGTCGCGCGCCAGGGTGGCGAACTCGCCGTCGGGGTTCTGGTCGACGTAGCGCTGGTAGTTGCCGCGGGCCTCCTTGAGGCGCCCCAGGAGGTACTGGCACTGCGCCATCATGAACAGCGCCGCCGGGCGGCTCTTGAGCTCGTTGGCCGTCTCGAACTCGACCAGCGCCTGCTCGTGGTCCCGGGCGTCGAACAGCTTGAGGCCCATCTCATAGTGCGAGCGCGCGGCGGCGGTCGCGCCGTCATCATCGGCGCGCGCCGGCCGCGCGGCGCCACCGGCCAGACAAAGCACCAACAGGAGGCGAGCGGCGCGCCTCACTTTTCTGGGTACGCCTCGCGCGAGCCGGAGGGGAGCACGCCCCGTTTGACCGAGTCACTGGTCTCCGCGTTGGCCGGGGCGGCGGCGGGCGGCCGCGATGGGTGCCGGTCGGCGCGCAGGCGCAGCTTGCGGGTGGGCGGAGCCGGTGACGCGGCCGCCGAGCCGGGCGGCGACGAAACGGGCGAGGCAGGCGCAACCGCGGCCGGCGGCACCGTGACCGGCGCCACCGGAGCGGGCCCCACCGCCACCGCGGGGCGCCGGAGCGCCGCCGAAACGCCAATCGCCAGAACCACGGTGGCCGCCAGCACCAGTGGCCAGCGCTTCGGCCCCGATCGCAGAGCGGTCACCGCGCCGTGCACCAGCCGGGGCAGACCGACGTTCTGATCGCCGGCCAGGAGCCGCTCCAGATCTTGCTCCAGCTCCGCCATCGTCTGGTAGCGGCGCTCGCGATCTTTCTCCATCGCCCGCATCACCACCGCGTCGACCGCGTCGGGGATCCCCAGCTCGGGGCGCAGCCGCGACGGCGAGGCCGGCTCGGCGGTCAGCACCTGGGAGATGATCTGCAAATAATTGTTGGCCCGGAACGGCACTTCGCCGGTGAGGCATTCGTAGAGCAGCACGCCCAGCGCCCAGATGTCCGCGCGGTGGTCGAGATCCTCATCGCCGCGCGCCTGCTCGGGCGACATGTAGAGCGGCGTCCCCAGCAAGAGGCCGGTGTGCGTGAGCCGGTAGGCTTCGGCCCCTTCGTCGCCCCCCGGCTTGACCGCCTTCGAGATCCCGAAGTCGACCACCTTGACGAAGTCGGCGTCGCCACGCCGGATCAGGTAGAGGTTCTCGGGCTTCACGTCGCGGTGAAAGATCCCCTTGGCGTGCGCGGCCTCGAGCGCGCTCGCGGCCTGGCGGGCGATGCGCAAGCTGCGCTCGATCGGCAGCGGCGCCTCGCGGCGCTCCAGCTCTGCCAGCGACTCGCCGTCGAGGAACTCCATGACCACGAACGAGCGGCCGTCCTCGGTGGTGCCGAAGTCGGTGACGTCGACGATGTTCTCGTGACCGATGGAGCTCGCCAGCCGCGCCTCCTGCAAGAGACGCGCGACGAAGTCACTCTTGGCGTGAAACTTCTCCAGCAAGACCTTCACCGCCACCCGCTTGCCGATGAGCGCGTGCTTGGCCTCGTAGACGGCGCCCATCCCCCCCTCGCCGATCCGGCGCAGGACCTCGTAGCGCCCGGCCAGCACCGTCCCGATGAGCGAGTCGAACTGCTGCTCGACCGGCTGCGCGGCGGTCGCGGCCGCCCCGTCGGCGCGCTCGGGGACGGTCGGCGCGCTCCCCAGCTTCACCCTGCTCGCCTCGTTGAGAATTTCCCCGCCCGCAGTTGCCGCGTCAGCAGCCGGCGCGTCAGCAGTCGGCGCGTCAGCGATGCGATCAGTCCCGTCAATCGCACGGTCGGCGGCGACGGCCGACAATCGCGCGCCGTCACGCGGACAAACGTCCGTTCCCGGCGGATAGTCGTTTTGGCAGGTCGGGCAGCTCGGCACGCTGGGAATCTCAGTCTACAGCCGTCGACCGAGCTTGACATGAGAGGCCCGTTCTTTTCACAGTTCATCGACGAAAAATGGAGAGACCCGAGCAAGCGTTTATTTTCGACCTCGACGGGACCTTGGCCGACACCATGCCGTCGCACTACGTGGCTTGGACCAAGGTGGCGGCCAACCACGGGCTCACCTTTCCGGAAGCCCGGTTCTATTCGCTGGGCGGCGTCCCCACCGACAAGATCGCCGCCATGCTGATCACGGAGGCCGGGCTGACGCTCGACCCCAAGGCGATCGCCCTCGAGAAGGAGCAGACCTACTACGAAGGGCTCGGCCCGGGCGGGATCCGCGCCATCGACCCGGTGCTGGCGCTGGCCCGGCGCCACCACGAAAACCACGAAGGTCCGCTGGCGGTCGCCTCGGGGAGCGTGCGGCGGCTCGTGACCCGCACGCTGGACGCGCTGGGGATCGCCGACTGGTTCGCCGCCGTGGTCACCGCCGAGGACACCGCCCGCCACAAGCCCGAGCCCGACGTGTTTCTCGAGGCCGCCCGCCGGGTGAACGCCGATCCCGCCAGCTGCATCGTCTACGAGGACACCGACATCGGCCTCGAGGCGGCGCGGCGCGCCGGCATGCGCCCCGTCGACGTCCGCCTGCTGATCGCCGCCGCTACGAAGCCTTCGGTTTGACGATTGCTTGTGGCAACCGAGATCCCCTTGACTGGACGCGCGCGCTACGCCCGCTCTGGCGATGTCGCTGCCGCTGCCGCTGTCGCAACGATCGTGTCGGCGCTGACGCGCGTGTCGGCGGTGACGCGCAGGCCGTCGGTCGCCTGATCCAGATTGGCGACGGAGATGGCGTCGCCGCGGACGGCCTTGTCGAGCGCGGCGTTGTCCGGTGAGCGGTGGCGCTTGAGGCGGACCAGGGGGTGGCGGCCGGTGGGGCCGCAGGTGAAGAAACGGAGGCGGCCTTTTTCGGGCATGGGGTCGCTGACGATGCGGTGAAATGAGGGCGCAGGGGGGACGGGCTCGCCGCGGAGGACCAGGTAGCTGAAGTCGACGCGGGGGTGCGACGGGACCGGGGCGGCGTCGTGGCACCAGTCGCGCTCGCGGGCGAGCGCGGGGCAGGGGCCGGCGAAGAAGCAGGGGGCGACGACGTGGAGGCCGGCGGCGAGGAGCTGGTCGCGCACGGCCAGGAGATCGCGCGAGGTCTCGCGGAGCGCCGGCTCGATCAGGATCACGAGACCACCGGAGGCCAGCAGCGACCGGGACCAGGCGAGGACGCGCCGGGCGCGCAGCGCCACGCGCTCCGCAGGCGTGCGGTCGACGTAGAGCTCATTGAGGAGGTGCGCAGCGACGATGAGATTGAACGTACCGGTGACCGCAGGCAGCTCGACCGCCAGGTTGGCGCGGACCGCCCCCAAGCTGGCCGACGCGATCAACGGCGACCACCTCGAACGATTCGCCGAACCGCGCGCGCAGCGTGCGGCCCACCGCCCCGGTCCCCGCGCCCAGATCGAGGGCGCGCGCGGGAGAGACTGCGGCGGGTGCGGCGTAGACCTCGCCCAGGACGCGCCCCAGCGCAGCTTCCGTGCGCGGCGCGATCTCCCGGGCGTACTCGCCGCGCAGAACGGGGTCAGCCAGATAGGGCGTGCCGACCAGCTCCCGCGCGCCGACCAGCCCTTGATGAACGGCCGAGCGGGCCGGGCCGGCCGAACCGCGGCGGCCGCCTTGCGCCTTGGGCGCGGACAACGGGCCTACCCCTTCCCGAAGATGTCCTTGAAGCTCACCACCACCAGCACGCCCAGCAAGAGCACGAACCCGGCCGTGTGGACCGCCGCCTCGATCCGCGGGTTCACCTGCTTGCGCATGACCGACTCTATCGCCAGGAACACCGCGCGACCACCGTCGAGCGCAGGGACGGGCAGCAGGTTGAAGAGGCCGAGGTAGACCGACAGCAGGATCAAGATCCCCAGGAAATCGACCGGGCCGCGCGAGGCGGCCTTGGCGATCTGCCTGGTGATCCCGATCGGTCCGGAGAGATCCCCGTGAACGCGTCCCCGGACCATCCCGTAGAGGCTCTGCAGGATCCCGACCGACGCGTAGTAGGGATAGACCACCGATTCCTTGAGCGCGCTGCCGACGCCGATCGGCGTCCGCTGGTCGATGGGACCGATCTGGATCCCGACCTGGTAGACGCCCGACTTGTTGTCCGCCGCGACGTTGAAGGAGAGCGGCTTGCCGTCGCGCAGAACCTTGATGGCGACCGGCTTCCCCTGCGACATCTGGATGACGTCGGTGATCGGATGTTCGGCGTCGACCGCCTGGCCGTTCGCCTCGACCAGCACGTCGCCCGCCTTCATCCCGGCCATCGCCGCCGGCCGACCAGCCACCGGCTCCAGCACCTTCTGCGTCTTCGACGGCATGCCGAAGGCGAGAAGCACGAACAGCGTCAGCACGAACGCGGTGACGTAGTTGGCGGCGGGTCCCGCCAGGATGGTGGCCATCCGCATCCAGCGCGGGCGGTTCGGATAGACCATCGGATCGGAACGATCGAACTCCTCGTTCGGGTTCATTCCGGTGATCTGGACGAAGCCACCGAGCGGGATGGGCGCGATCTGAAAAGTGGTCCCGCCGCGCTCGAAGCCGAGCAGCGTCGGCCCGAAGCCGATGGAGAACCGCTCGACCCGCATGCCGCACAGGCGGGCCACCAGGAAGTGCCCCCCCTCGTGCAACACGATGAGGAGGCCGAGCCCGACGATTGCGATGAGGATCGACAACATTGCGGAAAGACTAGCACGGAGGCCGACGGGCAGCCGTCAAGCTGGTCCGACAGCAGCGGCCGTCTAGGCCGCCAGGAAGCGCAGCACCGGACGGAGCAAGAGCGAAACGGGACGGCGAGGCCGCGAGCCCACCACGTCGATCCCCAGCTCTTGCGCGCGCCGCTCGAACACCGCTTCGAAGAACAGCCCCGGGCCGCTGGCGCGGACGATCACCGGCAAAGCGACCAGCCGTCGGGCCACGACATAGCGCCCCCGCAGCACCACCGCGTCGCGTCCGGCGCCGAGCCGGGAGAGCGCCCAACCGAGCGGCGCCAGCGAGACCCGCTTGCCGGCGTCGAGCAGCACCACCACGTCGCCGCGCGCCTCGGACGATCCGCGCAGGAACGGCCGGCCGACCGCCTCGCGGCCGAGAACGCGCAGCTCGGGGATCGAGCCGGCCAGGATGTTGACGATCGAGAAGCTGTTGTCGGACGATCCGTTGTTGACCGCCAGAATCTCGAACGGCCGCTTCAGACGGCCGAGGTGCGCCGCCAGCGACCGGATCTCGTGGCCGATCGAGTCCTCGTGGTCGCCGACGGCGATCACCAGGGAGATCTCGGGCACGCGCTGCAGCAGGGGGGCACCTCGCATCGGCAGTCTCCCTAGGAGCAGCATGGAACATGCCGTCACGCGCGTCACAGTGATTTCAATATCTTAGATCTTCGGAACCGGGTCAGGTGCGAACCCGGCTGCGCAGGCTGGGCGTCCAATGTGCGAACTGCGTTACACGCTGTTGACGCTTCCGTTACAGGTAGACAAGCTCATCCCGGGAGGGCGCCGGAGAGCATGCCAATCGCGCGCGCGAGCGCCGCGACCTCGCTCGTCGCCACGACCGGGATGCCCACCGCATGCGCCTCGCGCGCGGCGACGGGCGCCCCTTCGGTCCGGCCATTCGCCAGTCTAACGGATGGGTGCGCGAACAGATCGGCGGCCCGCAGCCAGTCGGCGACCTCGGCACGCGGCACGGTTCCGACGAGCCGCAACGGAACCTCGAGCGCGTCCGCCAGCCGCGCCAGCCGCGGCCGCTCCGGTCCGTCACCGAGAATGACCACCTCGGGCTTGGAGGCGGACGAGGTCCGGGCGCGGGCGCGGGCACAGGCGTGAAGCAGAGTCGCGTGCCCCTTGATCGGAACGAGTCGCCCCACGGCCAGCACCGTGGGCGCCGCGAGGCCGAGGCGCAGGCGGAGCGCGGCGTCGGGGCCCGCGCGCGGCGAGAAGAGCGCCGGCGGTACGTCGAGCGGCTCGACCAGGCCGACGTCGACGCCGCCCGTCTCGTCGCAGAGGCGCGCGAACCGCGCCTGGAGGTCGGCACTGACGAAGCGGAGCCCGGTGCCGTCGCCGGCGAGCCGGCGGGCGATCGCGCGGCCGAGCGGGATCCGTTCGAGCAGCGCGACGTCGCCGGAGTGCGCGAAGGCGCAGCGCCGGAGCGCCGGCGCGGCCGCGGAAGCCGCCAGCGCGCAGGGCACGAGCCAGTGCGACTCGACGGCCTCCCAGCGCGCGTGGTGCTCGCGCGCCGCCCGGGCGAGCGCCGCCAGAAATTGCGCCGCCCCGAGCCAGCTCGCCCCCCCGCGCTCGAGCGCCTCGGGTGCCCCCTCCCCGTAGAAGAGCCCGGCGGCCGCCGGAATCCGTCGAACGGTGAGTCGGCCCTCGACCGCCCTCGCCGGACCGGCACCCGCGGCCAGCACCTCGACCGTGTGCCCCTCATCGAGCAGCCGCTGCACGCGATCCCCCACGAAGCTCCCGGCATAGTCGCCCGCGTGGCGGGGAAACGACGTCGTCAGGAGGCCAAGGTACATCGGCCCTCCTCACGCTCGAGCAGCGGCGGAGACGCGCTCCGGTTCACGGGCGGGCGCCGTGCTCGGGTTCACGGGCAGGCGCCGCGCTTGGGGCGCGAGCAAGCGCCGCGTTTGGGGCGCGAGCAGGCGCCGAGCTCGGGGCGCGAGCAGGCGCCGGACAAAGGCGCGCAGCAGGAGCCAGGCCAGCGGCAGCGCCACGCGGGCCGGGCGCAGTCCCGAGCGCCAGGCCGGCCCGTAGACCGGACGGACAGGCACGTCGACGACGCGCGCGCCGGCCGCCCCCAGCCGGGCCAAAAGGTCGTTGGGATATCCGTAGCGCGCGAACATCCGCTCGGGACCGATCGCCGCCAGCGCCCGGCGCGACGCGACCGTGTAGCCGCACTGCGAGTCGAAGAGGCGCCAGTACCCCGAGGCCGCCCTGGTGAGCCAGGAGAGCACCACGCTCCCGGCCAGCCGCACCGGCGGCATCTGCCGCCAGCCCCCCGGCCAGGCGAAGCGATTCCCCTTGGCGTAGTCGGCGGAGCCATCGACGACCGGCGCCAGGAGACGTGGAAGGTCGGCAGGGTCCATCTGGCCGTCGCCGGCCATGACCGCCGTCGCGTCGGCGCCGAGCGCCAGCGCGCGCGCGTAGCCGGTGGCGATCGCGGCCCCCACACCCCGGTTCTGCGGGTGCACGATCACCTCGACCCGACGCCGTCCTCCGTGCCCCCGCCCCGAGGCGCGCCGGGCCGCGCGCTCGGCGACGGCCGCCGTGGCGTCGCCGCTGCCGTCGTCGACGACGATGACGTGATCGACGAACCCCGGCATGGAGCGGATTGTCCCCGCGATCTTGTCGGCCTCGTTGAAGGCCGGAATGACCACGGCGACGCGTCGCTGGCGAAACATGCGCCAGCATTTTCCAGCGCGTCCCAATCGTCAATCGGGGAAACGCGTTTGACAGGCTGGACCGGCGACCCTACGGTTGGCGCCGATGCAGAGCGCAGGTCGAAACACCGAAGACGCGCCTCGAACCCTGGCCGGGAACGACCTGCACGCGCAGCGGCGTGCGGCCTCCGAACAGAGCATGGGAATCAGCGACGAGGCGATCTATTCGGCCATCGAACGCACCTTGATCGGGCTCGGGGCCGCCGGTGACGCCCTGGATTTCGGCGCCGGGACCGGCCAGCTGACGAGGCGTCTGGAGCGATCGCACCGGTTCCGCAGGGTGGCGGGAGCGGATCTCTACCCGCGGGCCGCCGATCTCGATCCGGGGATCGCCTGGATCGAAGGTGACCTCAACGACGTGCTCCCCTGCGCGCCTTCGAGCTTCGATCTGATCGTCGCCGCAGAGGTGATCGAGCACCTGGAGAATCCACGCGCGGTCTGTCGCGAGCTCTTCCGGCTGCTCCGCCCCGACGGCCAGGTGCTGCTGTCGACGCCCAACAACGAGAGCTGGCGTTCGCTGGTCGCGCTCCTGGTGCGCGGCCACTTCGTCGCCTTCGGCGAGACCTCTTACCCCGCGCACATCACCGCGCTCACCCGCCTCGATCTCGCGCGGGCGCTGACCGAGGCGGGCTTTCGACAGATCGCCTTCGGATTCACCGAGGTGGGGGGGCTTCCCGGACTCCCCTCGCGGACCTGGCAGTCGCTGTTCGGCGCGCGGGCGGGCGGATTGAGGTTCAGCGACAACGTGATCGTGACCGCGCGCAAGGATCGTTAGCGCTCGCCGGCGCACGGTCCGCTGCCAGCGGGCGCTACTCGATCTCGCCCGGGGGCGCTTCGTCGCCGTCGCCCGACTTCGCGCCGCCGGATTTCGGCGCGGCGTGATGACGGTGGGGCTTGCTGGCGGCTGGGGCGGGCGCCGCGGCGGCCGGCTGCGCGGGGACCGCGCCGGCGTCGACCGCGGCGGCCGGCTTCGGCCCGTCGATCGACGTCAGCGAGATCGAGATCGGATCGTCATTGACGACGATCTGGTCGTAGTTCTCGTAGCCGGACTTCTCGATGAGGAGGTGGATCGAGCTGACGCCGGTCAGATCGATCGGCAGCGTGATCGGCGTGGCGCCCATCAGCTTGTGCCCCTCGGAACGGTAGATGTTCGCCCCCTCGGGGTCGGACTTCACGTAGACGAAGAAGCGCCGGTTCGGATCGCTGGCGAAGGTGGCGTGCGATCCGCCCATGAGCCTGCGGCCGTACATCTTCCAGCCCACCGCACCGCCGCCGATGAGCAGCGCCAGCGCCAGGTAGACCCCCTTGGAGGTCGACTTCGGTTTGAGCGAAGGCTCCATCCCCGCCTCGAAAGGGGGCGCGCCCGTGCCGGAGGCGGTGCGCGAGATCGGCGGCACCGTCGGCGAACGAAGGCTGTTCGAGGCGGTCGCCTGCGAGATGCTGGTGGTCGGATACGCCGCGGTCGCCGAGCGGGGTGGTCCCCCGTCGGTGGGGAAGAGCTCGTAGAGCAGCTGCGCCAGGTGCGTGGGCTGGTAACGCGAGTTGTGCACGATGTCGTCGAGCGCGTTGGCCATGTCGGCGGCGTCGGCCCAGCGGTTGGCCGGATTCCGCTGCAGCGCCTTGAGGATGATGGCGTCGAGCGCCGGCGGCACGGCCGGGTTCTGCAGCGACGGCGGCGGCACCTCGCAGCGGCGCACCCGCTCGATCGTCTGCACGTCGTTGCTCCCCTTGAAGAGGCGCCGCCCGGTGAGCACCTCGTGCAGCACGATGCCGCAGGCGAAGATGTCGCTCCGGTTGTCGACGTGGTCCCCCTCCGTCTGTTCGGGGGCCATGTAGGCGTACTTGCCCTTCATTGTCCCGCTCTTGGTGATCTCCGGCGCGTCGCCGAGCGCCTTGGCGATCCCGAAGTCGAGCAGCTTGACCGCCCCTTCGTACGACAGCATCACGTTCGACGGCGAGATGTCGCGGTGGACCATCCCCAGGAGCTTGCCGCTGTCGTCGGTCAGCCCGTGGGCGTAAGAGAGCCCGCGGCAGGCCTCGCGGCCGATGTAGGCGACCATCTCGGGGCGCGGCGGGCCCATCGTCTTCCAGATCGCGCGCATCGTCTCGGAGAGGTCATGACCCCGGATGTACTCCATCGAGATGAAGTACTCCCCCTCGACGGAGCCGAGCTCGAAGATGTGGACGATGTTCGGGTGGGCGAGGCGCGCCGACAGCTTCGCCTCTTCGACGAACATCTTGATGAAGGTGGCGTCGTCGGAGAGATGCGGGAGGATTCGCTTGACGACAAACGTCCGCTCGAACCCGGCGGGCCCTTGAATACGCCCCTTGTAGACCTCGGCCATGCCACCACGGCCGATGAGCTCGAAGAGCGAGTACTTGCCGAACTGAATCGGCTCGCTGAGTTGGGATGCCACGACAGACCCTGCCGACCCGAGGCCACGCCCTGGAGTTAGAGACACGAGTCTCCCTCGGGGCATCATATGATAGCGATCTCATGCCGTTGCCGCAAATAGAGTCGGGGCCAATCTTCGTCCCGAATCTTGGAGCCGATCTTGGTCGTCGGCGGTATGGACCCCAGCGGTGGGGCGGGCCTCCTGCGCGACGTCGCGACCGTCCGGGCGCTCGGCGGCCGCGCCCTGGCCGTGCAGACTGCCGATACCCGTCAAGGCCCCGGCGTCCATCAGGTCGCGCCCCAGCTGCCGGAGCCGTTGCGAGAAGAGCTCCGTTCAGCCCTCCTGGACCGACCCGTGGCGGTCAAGATCGGGATGGCGGTCGGCCCCGCCACGGCCGAGGCTCTGCTCGAGGCTCTGGCCGGATACCCCGGCCCGGTGGTGGTGGATCCGGTGCTGGCGACCTCACGCGGAGGGGCTCTCTGGGCGGGCCCGCCGCGCGGGCTCCTGCCGCTCTTGCGGCGGGCGACGCTCTCCACCCCCAACGCGCTCGAGGCGGCGGCGCTCGCCGGATACCCGGTGGTGACGGCCGACGACGCGGAGGCGGCCGGCCGCCAGCTGATTGACGCCGACGGCCTCGGCGCGGTCTTGGTCAAAGGAGGGCACCTCGCCACGCCGGGCGAAATGGTCGCCGACGTGCTGGTGACCGCTGCCGGCTCCACGCGCTTCTTCCGGGCGCGTGTCCCCGGCCCGAGCCCGCGGGGGACCGGCTGCGCGCTGGCCTCGGCGATCGCGGTGTTGCTGGGCCGCCGGCAGGGCCTCCCGCAGGCCGTCCGCGACGCGGGCGACTGGCTGGCGGGGCTCATCGGCGCGCCGATCGTCAAAGGCGGCGAGCTCCATCTGTCGGATGTTACCGGCTTTGCCGCCATCGCCGGACGCTGACTACGGGGCCAGCTCGAGCCGGATCATCGGCGTGCGCTTGGTCGGGAGCAGGCCCATCGGGTTGGTCGGATCGTTGTCACGCACGAACGCCTGCCCCGAGACGACGCTGCAGGCCCAGATGCTGGGCGTCCCGCCGAGCCGGTGAACGCCCACCCAGACGATCCCCTTGAGCGGCTTCACGTCGACCAGATCCTCCACCACCCAGCGGCCATCCTTCCCGTCGGAGAGATCGTCCTTCGACAGCTCGTGCCTGAGCGTGCGGATCGCCTCCCCGGGGGTCTCGAGGAGCGTGCTGCCGTAGATGTTGATCTCCAGGCTTCCCGGCGCCCCGGCCTGGTAGCGCAGGCGCAGCGGTTTGTGCTCGCCGTCGGGGAGCTGGAAGCGCACGACGCTCTCGTAGCTGTCGGTGGGGAAGGCGACCTCCCCGCTGGCCCGCGCGTCGTCGTAGGCCATCACCAGCTCGCGCGTCGGCCCGCCCGTGGCGGCGGTGGTCGACGCGCAGCCGGCCGCCAGAAGGCCGGCCAGCGCCGCCACGCCCGCGAGATGTCCTCCCGTCCCGATCATTGCGCCATCGCCCATCGGCGGATCGGCGTCGTTCTGTACACGCGCCGCTGGACGGCGGCCACCCTCCGTCGCTAGATTCGCCCTCGATGAACGCCGTCGGAGTGGCGCTGATCGGGGCCGGGCCGTGGGGTCTGACCCTCGGACGCGCCATGGCCCGCCTGCCGGAGGTCGAGCTGCGCTGGATCTGCGAGCTCGATCCGGCCCGCCGGGCCGGGGCCGCCGGCATCGCCGCCGGAGCGAGGCTGACCGCCACGCTCGACGAGGTGCTGGCGGATCCGGCGGTGGCGGCGGCGTTCGTGGCGGTCGATTCGCCGCGCCATCACCCGGTCGGGCTGCGGGTGCTGCAGGCGGACCGGCACCTGCTGGTCGAAAAGCCGCTGGCGCTGACGGTGGCCGACGCCTCCGAGCTGAGCGCGCTGGCCGACGCCCGCCGCCGGGTGCTGGCGGTCGGGCACCTGTTGCTGCATCACCCCGCCGTCCGCCGCGCGCGGCAGCTGGTCGCCGACGGGATCCTCGGACGGACGCTGTGGCTGGAGACGGCGCGCCTGGCGCCCGGACCGGCGCGCGCCGGCGGCTCCGTCTGGTGGACGTTGGCGCCGCACGACGTCTCCCTGGCGCTGCATCTCCTCGACGCCGTGCCGACGCACGTGACCGCCGTCGGCGGCGCCGGGCGCACGCCGGGCGATGAGACGGTCGTCTGGGCGACGCTTCACTTCGCCGACGGGCGCCTGGCCCACCTCCACGCCGCGCGCCACGCGGCCGAGAAGAAGCGCGGGTTCTCGATCGTCGGCACCGAGCGCGCGCTCACCTTCGACGAGCTGGCCTCGGGCGGCACTCTTGCCGTCCACGATCCCCTGCGCGGCGGCGCCGCCAGGCGGGCCGAGAGGGCGCCGCTCGAAGGGGCCGACGGTGTCGGCGTCGTCCACGGCGTCCACCTCTCCGACGCAGTCGACGCGCTCGGGGCCCAGTGCCGACACTTCGTGGCGGGCGTCGCGCGGGGAGACACCAGCGCGGGAAACGGCGGTCACGCGCTGGCCGTCGTGCGGGTGCTCGAGGCCGGCGCGCGATCGATCGCGGCGCGCGGAGCTCCCATCGAGGTCGCGTGAGGCGACCGGCCGCCTGGCGCCATCCTACTGCCGTCGTCGATCGCGGCGCCCGGATCGGCGCCGGCACGAAGATCTGGCACTTCTGCCACCTCATGAGCGGCGCCCGTGTCGGTCCCGGTTGCGTCCTCGGCCAGAACGTCTTCGTCGCCGGCAGCGCAGCGGTGGGCGCCGGGTGCCGGATCCAGAACAACGTGTCGATCTACGACGGTGTCGTGCTGGGGGACGGCGTGTTCGTCGGCCCCTCGGCCGTCTTCACCAACGTCCGCACGCCACGCGCGCCTGTCGATCGCCGGGCCGACATCGAGCCGACGCGCGTCGGTGGAGGGGCGACCATCGGCGCCAACGCCACCATCGTCTGTGGCGTGACCATCGGCGCGCACGCCTTCGTCGGCGCCGGCGCCGTCGTCACCCGCGACGTCGCGCCGCACGCCGTGGTGGCGGGCGTTCCGGCCCGACGTACCGGCTGGATCTGCCGCTGCGGCGAGACGCGCGCGTCAGCGAAGAAAGAAATCGCCCACTGCGTCTGTCACGCGCGCGAGAGCACCGTCGGTCAACCCCGGATAGATCGGAAGCGCTAGCGACTCTTCAGCCGCGCGCTCGGCGTTGGGGAAGTCGCCTGGCCGGTGTCCGAGGAACGCCAGCGCCGGCTGCAGGTGCAGCGGGATGGGGTAGTAGACGGCCGAAGCGATACCGCGCCCGTCGAGGTGAGCGCGCAGCGGATCTCGACGGGCGGCCGGCACGCGGATGACGAACTGGTTCCAGACGCAGCCGTCATCGAGGGGGGGCAGTCCGATCGGCAGGCCGCCCAGCCGATCGCGGTAGAGCGCCGCCAATCGCCGCCTGTCTGCCGTGAAGCGGGCCAGGTGCGGAAGCTTGACCCGCAGAAGCGCCGCCTGCAGCTCGTCGAGACGAAAATTCCCCCCCACCCGTTCGTGGCGCATCTTCTCGGCGGCGCCATGGTTGCGCAGCAGGCGAACGGCGGCGGCCAGCGCGTCGTCGTTGGTCAACACCGCGCCGCCGTCGCCGAACCCGCCCAGGTTCTTCGAGGGGAAGAACGAGAGCGCGGCGCCCAGGCCCGACCCCACCTCCGCCGCGCCGATGGCCTGCGCGGCGTCCTCGAGGAGCGGCACGCCGGCCGTCGCGCAGGCGTCGCGCAGCGCGGAGAGCCGCGCCGTCCGGCCGAAGAGGTGCACCGCCAGCAGACCCTTGGTCCGTGCGCTGAACCGCCGCACCGCCGCGCGAGGATCGAGGTTCAACGTCTCCGGCTCGACGTCGGCGAACACCGGGCGGGCCCCGAGGCGAACGATCGCTTCGGCGGTGGCGAAGAACGAGTAAGGGGTGGTCACCACCTCGTCCCCCGGGGAGATGCCGGCCGCCAGCAGCAGCGCCAGCAGCGCGTCCGTCCCCGAGGAGACGCCGACGACCTCCTTCACGCCGAGCGCGGCGCCCAGTTCGCGCTCGAAGGTCTCGACTTCGGGCCCCAAGATGAACTGCCCGGAGGCGAGCACGCGCGCCGCCGCCGCCGCCAGCGCCGCCGCCAGCGGTCGATGCTGGGCGTTCAAATCGAGAAACGGCAGCCGGTCCATCGTTGATCGGTATCTTCGCGCATGGTCTGCTGCGGACGACGTGAATTCGGCAGAGGGCGAACGCGAACGGCTCATCGCGCTCCTGGCGGCGCTCGACGAGCCGGCGCGCGCGGCGGCCTTCTCGCCCGACGATCGTCTGCCACTGGCGAAGTGAGGATCGGCGTGTCTATCCTACGGTCCCTTCATGCGGTTCGATAATCCGGCCTGGCAGGCAGCCCCTTCGGACCGGGTTGCGCGTGGCGGCAAGCCTGGTGCGAAAGCGGATCGGCTTGGGCGTCTCGATCGGCGGCTATTCGACCGGCGAGCTGGCAACGATGTACTGCCCCGAACAGAGTCGCCGACCAATCCGTTCCGGCAAAGTCGACGGCGGCGTCAGAATGCGCTTGCGAAGGCGGTAGTGGAGGCGATGCAGATAGCGCGTCTTCAGGTGCCCCTCCAACCAGGCGGGCGAGAAGAAGCCATGTTGGTCGACGCGCAGCCCAACTCCCCGAACTAGCGCAGTCAGTTCCTCTTTCGTATAAAGGTAGCGGTGTGCGTCACCGTCCAAGCTGTTCGGCTCGGCCTCGTCAATCGTGAGCTGGGAGGCGCGCCCATAGGTCGGCAACCCGGACAAAACGTAGTCCCCGTTCGGCGTCGTCATGCACAGCGAACCACCGCGTCTCAGTTTTCGCTTCAACTGTGCCAGGAATTCTGACGGCCGCGGGACGTGCTCGAGGACCTCCGTACAAACGACTACGTCATAGTCAGATCGAGGGGGGCAATCGTCACTCAGGACTCCGATGTGAAATTCGACCGGCCCATGCTGGTACCGAGCGCGCGCGTATTCGATGTTCTCAGAGCGGAGGTCGAGCAGATCGACCCGCATGTCACGTTCGCCCAGCATGAGCCCGAGCGTCCCTTGAGCGCATCCGACATCGAGCACCCGTCCCGAGGGCCCTGCCAGACCGGCGACGATGTCGCACAGCAGGTCCAGACGAGCGCGATACGCAGCCGCGACGTGCGGCGCGAGAGAGTCGTCCCACAACTCTTGGACATCGTGCTCGCGAAGACGCGACCAGGTCGAACCCTCCCTGTCGGCCGGCAATTTCATCGAGGTCAGTCCCGCCGCTTCCTGAAGGCTGCTCTCGGTACCAATCCTCGGGAAGCCGAGGTCTCGGCGTCGTCCGAGCTCGTCGAATTGCCCACCGCGCTTTCCATCGTCACACGATAACCGAGAAATCGGACTTTGGAAGGCCCGGACCCGGAGCCTCTTTACGATGCCCACGAAGCGGGGCGAAGATGAAGGACGTGTCGGGGCGATTCTGGATCTGCGCGGCGGCGCTCGTTGCCGAATGTAGCGCGAATCTGCCGGGAGGCGCCGGGAGCTGCGTCTGCAACGACGATGGAGGCCTGCCCGCCGACGGAGGCCTCGCAAGGTTCGGCGTCACCAGCGGAACGTTCACCTCACCCGACATCGAGGCGGTCATTTGCCACGATGGCGCTTCTGCGTGCCTGGCGCCGACGGCGGGGTACGGTTCATCGCCCAACCAGTTGATGCACAGATGCCTTCTGTCCTTCCAATCGTCGTCGGATTACGCGCGCGTGTTCTGGGAGAGCGGCGATGACACTGGTGATCGTCGCATCGTTCGGGATCGGCGATCGCGCGCGCTCAGGAGGCGACGCCCGACAAGGCGCTGAACGAGGCCAAGGACGCCTTCGAGGCGGCGCTGAGCTTCTTCGTGCGCGGCGAGTACGACACGGCGGCGGCGAAGTTCCTGGAGGCTTACAACAAGAAGCCCTACCCGGCGTTTCTGTTCAACGTCGCCGTCTCGTACGAAAAGGCCAAGCAGCTCGAGAAGCCAAGGAGTACTTCGAGCGCTAACTGAAGGACGATCCGAACGCCCAGCGACGCCGCCCAGGTCCGCTGCGCCTCGACGTGATTGGCAAGCTGCTCGCGCCCGCGTCAGCGCCAGGCGCGACCGCGCCGCCCCGAACGCCTCCGACGCCCGTCGCGCCGCCGGCGCCCAGAACGCCAGTGCCGCCCGGAACACCGGCCCCCGCGCCTGGAACGGTGCCGGCGCCACCCATCACGGAGACGATCGCCGCAGGGGAGTAGGGCTCCGGGATAGGGGGCGAGGGCGTTGACGGAAGGGACTATTGTCGGCCAAAGGCATGACCCAATCAGATATCGGGCCTTATTCTCCCTGTCCTCCGGTCCATCGTTGTTGATCGGAAGTCCACGCTGCCCGCGCTTCCTGACCGCGATCGAGCAGCGCCAGCAGCGATTGCTTTATGTTGGGGAGCGCCCACGGTTCGTGTCCGGTCGGATGTGGGTAGATCGGCCCCGACGAGAAGTGCCGGGCCATCATCTCGCGAGCGTCGCGACGTCGCCATTCCGGCACGAGCAAGCCCTGACCGGAGAAGATCTCCCCCTGGGCACCCGTTGCTGTGGCGATCACGGGCACGCCGCAGGCAAAGAGCTCGACCGCGATGGTGGCACCTGGTTCTTCCCAGACGCTCGGAACGACCACGACGGAGGCGCGGCGAGCAACCAGCACCAGATCCCGGCCGCCTAGAAACGGAAGGATGTCGACCGAGGCCAGCAACGCCGAGCTCCTGGACCAGCGCTTCCATCGCCGCGAGCTCGGCCCGCGCCCGTAGATGACGAGTCGGGGCTGGGCACGATTTGATCGCAGCCCGGTCGACCTCGACTCAGCCAGAGCGCGTAGGCCCGAATGAGGACATCGCACCCTTTCTCGAACACCAGCCGCCCGAAGAAGACGATGTCGCCGTGCTCGTGCGCGTCGGCGCGTGCCTCGGCCGTCTGCGGTCCGAGCTCCTCGATGGCAGCGATGACCACCGGATTGGGTGGCTGATAGAGCACGGTACTGCTGGGCAATCCGAGGCGCGTCGCGACGTGGCGGCTGGGAACCACGTGCCGATCCCAGGAAGCCACCCACGGACAACCGCATCGACGGGAACCCGCGTCAACGCGCGCAATCCCTGCCTCGTCCCGGCCGCGAACGCGAGCCTGAGATCGCTGCCGATCCGGAACCCATGGAACGTTCGGTCGCGGAACCCCAGTCCATCGCTGCAGATGAGCTGGTAGCCCTGGTGGAAGATCACGATGGAGCGCCGGCAGAGCGTCGCGGCCGCGACCGCGACCCGCGAGTAGCCGTTCGTAGCCACAAATTCGGATCCGGCGATCTTTCGCGTCAAGGTGGGCAAGGTCCAGGATCGCGACACAGGATAGGGGCCTCTCCACGGTTGATCGTCCGGTGTGGCCGTGACGACCTCGACCTCGTGTCCGGCCTCGTGCCAGACCTGAGCAATCATCGCCGTCGAGGTTTCGATCCCTCCTACGCTCGGAAGGAAGGCCTTCGAGAGGAGCGTGATCCTCAATCCTGAGTCTCTCGGTGTACAGGACGAGGATATGCGGGCCCTTGCGGATGTGCGGAAGTCTTGGCTTCAAGCCGGCGGCCTCCATTGCCTGGAGAAGCCGATCGATCGGGCGGCCGATCTCGTGGACTTCCATGACCACCAAGCGCGCCCGTTCGAAAAGCGTTGGATAGCTGTCGAGCAAGTCATGTTCCGAGCCCTCGATGTCGATCTTGAGAATGTCGATCGGGCCGTCCGGGATGTGGTTCAAAAGGTCGATGTAGGGAACCTTCGGACCGCGTTCGACGCCCACTGCTGAAACGACGCTGGCGTCCAAGAGGCTTTGGGCACCGCTGCGCAGCTGGCCCTCCCCGCTGCGAAGCCCGACCAGCCCATGCACCACCCGGCACTTCGCCGCCAACCCGGTATCGGCGAGGGTTCGATGAATCTCCTCGACCAGATCGGCGAACCCCTCGACGACGAGGTACCGCGCCTCGCTGCCGCCGAACCTCTCCTCGAGCAGCAGCTCGCAGAGGACGACAAAATGCCCGCAATGGCCGCCAAGATCGACGATCGAGACCGGTGGCTTGTCGAGGTGCTCGAAGAGCCGCCAATAGTGCGACGACAGGAAGACGTCCCGGAGACTCGAGACCTGCCATTTGCTCCGCAACACGAGCGCACCATCCGCCACATCGAGCAAGGCGCACGGCGCGATGCCGGCCAACCGACGATAGAGAAACCCACCGGGAAACAAGGGAACGAACTCTAGCAGACCGAGGAGGCTCGATGGTAGGCTCAGCCGACGCGATCTCGAGCCTCAAATGCATCTCAACAGCAGACTGATCTTCGAAAAATATGCGACCGAATACTTTCCCGCGGGGGCCCGCGTGCTCGAGATTCGGTCCCGACGGTTCCCCTCGGCGTACAGGGCGATGGTCGATCGCGGGAATCTCTCCTGGGACACGCTCGACATTCATCAGAATCCGAGCCTCACTCATGTGGCGCCTTCGGAGTACTCGTTCCCGGTCCCGGACGACACCTATGACGTCGTCGTGTCCGGACAGGTCATCGAGCACGTTCGAAAGATCTGGGTCTGGATGCGCGAAGTGGTCCGCGTCTGCAAGGTCGGGGAACTGTCATTACCATCAACCCGGTGAGCTGGCCGTATCACGAGGCCCCCATCGATTGCTGGCGTGCCTACCCCGAGGGAATGAAGGCGTTGTACGAGGACAGCTCTCTCGAGGTGATCTCTTCGGTCTGGGAGTCGCTCGAGGAACCGACGTTTCGAAAGTATATCCCCGGCGTGTCGCGCGAATTCCGATCGAAGTGGTTGGCGCTGGCCAACCGACTCCTCGGGCGGTTTGGATACCCAGTCGAACGTGCGTACGACACGATCACGATAGGCCGGAAAGCACGACGAGCTCCGTCTGACCTCTAGCGGCACGGGTGAACGCGAACGGCTGATCGCCCTCCTGGCGGCGCTCGATGATCCTGCGTGCGCGGCGGCGCTGTCGCCCGATGACCCTGCGCTGGTCGCCGTCGCCCGGCACCACCGACTGACGCCGCTGCTCTCGATCGCCTGCGGCGCAACTCTTCCGCCCGCGCTGGCCGAGACGTGTCGCCGCGATCGCGTCGTCACCGCGGCCCGCAACATGCTCCTCGGGCAGGCCGCCGAGGCGTGCATCGGGGCATTCGCCGCGGCGGGCGTCCCGACCATTGTCCTCAAGGGGCTCGACTACGAGGTGCGCCTCTACAACGCACCGGCCGCGCGCCCGACGGCCGACGTCGACCTGTTGGTCCCGGGCGAGCAGCGTCGCGCCGCGTTCGCCGTGCTCGATCGCCATCACCTGTTGCAGCGATGTCCGCCTTCAGTCGAGATTGTGCTGATCGAACGCGCGGTGCAGTTCGGCCGGGGCGCCGCCTATGCCACCGGCAATCCTAACCATCTACTGAACGTGCCGGCAGGACGCATGAGCGCCTTTCACGACCGCCCGCGCGATTTCCTGGATTGGCTGCAACAGCAGGACGCGCCGGATTGTCCCCCGTTCACGGAGAATTGTTTCGTCCCCCATGCTTCGGCGACTATGTGCGCCATCTGCTGAGCCAGGAATTGAAGGAACGGGTCGGGCTACGGGCTGGAGCTGATTTCCGCGGCGATGTCCGCGCCGTCGCCAACAGACCGTGATTCGCCGACACTCAGCCTGGATCGCGGACGGGAAGTGACCGTCGATATCGGCGTGCTGGCGGTGGGCAATTTCCCGCCGGAGCCGCCATACGTCGCCGACCCCGCCTTCTATGACTGCGATCTTTATCGTGCCGATCCGTGGGGCGCCCCGACCTACGCCGACCTCGACCCGGAAAGCCCCGTCATGCTGATCGGCACGGGGCTGACCATGGCCGACGCCCTGATCACCTTGCTGGACCAGAATTACACCGGCCCGATCTATGCACTGTCGCGCCGAG
>CAVRRT010000080.1:0-48511 GCA_963723305.1 uncultured Pseudomonadota bacterium | reverse complement strand
TCGTCAAGAGCTGGCTGAGGTGTAGAAGGCGAGCGCGAGGCGCCAGACCCGGCGGGCGAGCGCCGCGAAGACGAGCCCGCCGCCGAGCGCGGCCAGGGCGGTCTTTCCGTCGAGGCGGCCGAGCAGCGCCATGGCCGGGTAGGTCGTGAGGAGCGCGATGGGGAAGACGAAGGTGAAGACGATCCGCAGGGCGCCGCGGAAGACGGTGATCGGCCAGCGGGCGGCGTCGAACAGCGAGCCGAACAGGTAGGAGAGGTTGTCGACCTTCACCACCCAGAACGACGCGCTGACCACCAGGATCCAGAAGGAGTAGAGGATGATCACCGCCAGGCCCAGAAAAGCGAGGCCGGAGGCCAGCTCCAGCGCTGACGGCCAGCGGTGGAGCTTGGCGAAGGCGTAGCCGAACATCGCCATCGCGCCGAACACGTCGACCACGTGCCAGGGCTCGATCTTCGCCGTCGAGACCAGGAACTGCGCATCGGCCGGCTTCAGCAGGACGAAGTCGAGCGTGCCGTGGCGGACGTGCTCGACCACGGCGGTCAGGCTGGGGCTGACCGCTCCCTCGAGCACTGCGTGCAGCAGCGTGAACCAGGCCACCACCACCAGCGATTCGTGGAACGACCAGCCGGCGACCGTCCGGCGCACGCCGAAGACGACCAGCACCGGCGCCAGGGTGACCGCCATCCAGAGGATGGCGATTGCGCCGCGCACCACGAAGTCGGTGCGGTATTGCATCGCGGTCAGCGTCGAGACGACCAGCTGGGCGCGGAAGAGCCTGGTGTAGCGGCGGAGAACCGCGATGGGCCCGCTCATGACGAGGGTGGTGGCCGCCACCGTCATCCTCCGTAGGCCGAAAACTGCCGCAGGCCGACGCGCCAGACCCAGAGCGCCCCCAGGCCGAAGAGCGCCACGTAGCCCCACTGCGCGCCCAGCGCCAGCAGCGCTTCGTGCCGCCCGAGCAACCCCACGAGCGTCTCGACCGGAAAGCCGAGCATGAAGCGGAACGGCAGCACGTCGGCGGCACCGCGCATCCAGTGCGGCAGCGCCTCCAGCGGCACCAGGTAGCCGGAGAAGATGGCGTGCACGCCCAGCCAGAGCTCGAAGATCCCCAGCGCGCTCTCCAGGAAGAACGAGAGCGAACCCATCAGCACCATGCTGAAGAAGATCAGCAGCCAGGCCCCGACCAGCGAGGCGATCAGGATCAGCAGGAGCACGACGTCGTGCCGCAACAGCCGGTCCCAGCCGCTGTAGACGAGGATGGCGACGACCGGCGAGATGACGGCCGCGCGCATCGGCACCGCCGAGAGGTGCTCGGCGGCCAGCGCGAAGATGGGGTGGATCGGCCGCAGCAGCTTGGCCGACAGCGTCCCGTCGCGGATCTCCAGCGAGAGCTGCCAGACGGCCCAGTTGCTGGTCAGGAGCCGCACCGCCAGCACCCCCAGGTAGTAGGCGGTGAAGGCGCGCTGATCGAAGCGCCCGACGGGCCCGTCGGCCGCCACCGCGTGCCAGATCGCCAGCATGACGAGCGGCATGTTGGTGGTGAGGATCCAGACCAGGAACTCGGCGCGGTAGGCGACCACCTCGGAGACCCCCACGCGCAGGAGCGTGGGGAACGCCTTGACGGCGCGCCCGATCTCGACGCCCAGCCCCGGCCGCGCCGGCGCTGGTGGGGCGGCGGCGCTCATCCGTGCGCGCGCGTATCGTCGCGCGTCCCGGGGCCGGTCACCGCCTCTTTCGCCGCCCCTTTGGGCTGTGCGCCGAACAGCTCGCGCATCACCTCTTCGAGCGGCGCCTCTTCGATCGTCAGGTCGACGATCGGCAGCGCCGCCAGCGCGTCGCGCACCACGGCCTGGAGGCGCGCGTGCGGGACCGACAGCACCGCCTGGGCCGCGTCGAGGGAGACGAGCGTCCCCAACTTCTCCAGGTCGGCCCGGTCGACCGCGCGCGACAGGCGCACCGTGAGGCGCTTGTCGGGGCGCACCCGCCGGGCCAGCTCCTGAAGGTTGCCGTCGTAGATGAGCCGGCCGCGATCGATCACCACCACCCGTGGGCAGAGCGCGACCACGTCGTCCATGTAGTGGCTGGTGAGCAGCACGGCCGCGCCGAAGCGCTCGTTGTAGTCGCGGATGAAGTCGCGCATCTTGGCTTGCATCGACACGTCGAGCCCGATGGTCGGCTCATCGAGGAACAGGATGCGGGGCCGGTGCAGGAGCGCCGCCACCAGCTCGCACTTCATCCGCTCGCCGAGCGAGAGCTGGCGGGTCGGCTTGTTGATGAGGTCGCCGATCTCGAGCAGCTCGACCAGCGCGCGCACCGTCTCATCGGCCTGCGCGCGCGGGATGTCGTAGATCGCGCGGTTCATGGCGTAGGTCTCCGACGGCGGCAGGTCCCAGAGCAGCTGCTGCTTCTGTCCCATCACCAGCGTGATGAGCTGCAGGAAGCGCGGGTCGCGATCCTGGGGAATGTAGGACCCGACGCGCACCGCGCCCGACGTCGGATGCAGGAGGCCGGCCAGCACCTTGAGGGTGGTCGTCTTTCCGGCGCCGTTGGGGCCGAGGAAACCGACCCGCTCCCCTTCGCCGATCTGGAAGGAGAGATCTTCGACCGCCTTGACCAGCTCGTACTTGCGCCGCAAGACGGATCGCAGGGCGGCGCCGACGCCGGGCGCGCGCTTGTGGACGCGGTAGCTCTTCGAGAGGTTGCGTACGTCGATCAGGGCGTCTGGCGGCATGGGGGGCGAGAATGGATGAGGCGGAAGGACTAATCGTACACAAGTAACCCGACCCGGAGCAGAGTTACGCCGGTGTAACTGGATCGGGAACCGATGTAGCGGCCGGGCGCTGTCGCCGGGCGTGGCGGCGAGGGTGGTTTCATTCTTGCTCCACTCACCATCGTGACGAATATCGACATGGGAAGCGGGGAGGCGGGCAAGCGGCGAGATCGCATCCTTGTCGTCGATGACGACCGCGACGCGCGCGAGCTCATGGGTGAGGTGTTGGCTCAGGCGGGGTACGCGGTCGCGGTGGCCGGCGACGGCTTCGAGGCGATGGCCATGTTGCCGCAGGCGCTCCCCGATCTGGTGTTGACCGACCTGCGGATGCCCGGCATGCACGGGGTCGATCTGGCCCAGCGGATCCGGCGCGACAGCGACGTTCCGGTGGTGCTAACGACGGGGATGGAGAGCTTCGACCTCTGCACCTACGCCGAGGCGTACGGCGCGGTCGCCTGCCTGACCAAGCCGATCGATCTGGAAGAGCTGCTCTGGACCATCGACTGCGCGCTGGCCTGCAGGCGCGGCGTGAGCAGCGCGCGCGCCCGGCGAATCCCCTTCGCCTGACGCCGGCGGCACCGCCAACATCGACTGCCGGTCGGCCGGCCATCATCCGCCGGGGGGGGCGAGATAGACATCCCTCTGCTTTGGCGGCATCGTAACGACGATGTCTCCGCGTCTCGCGACGGGGATTCGCCGCGCGGGCGGGCCGATTCTGTTCTTGGGGTGCGCGCTCCTGCTGACCTTGGTCCTGGCGCGCAGCTTCCTCATCCACTCGGACGAGGGCTACACTCTCAACGCCGCCTGGCAGCTCTGGAACGGCATGCGGATGTACGACGACTTCCGGTTGTTCGTCGGCCCCGGCTCCGGGTACGCCGTCTTTTGGGTGTGGAAATTGAGCGGCAGCCCCAGCGAGCTCGCTGCGCGGTTGCTGGCCGTGGGGTTCTCCTTCTCCTCGACGGTCGCCTTCTATCTCGTTTTGAGGCGGCTCGGCATTCGTGGGTTGAACCTGGCCTTCACGGTCGTCGGTTGGCTGCTTGCCAGCGCCTTCTACGTCCCCTTGAACCACAACTCGTTCAGCAGCTACGCCGCCGTCTGGTTCTTGCTGCTGTTCCTGCGCGTCGTGGGTGGCGGAGCCGCGCGGCAGGCCCGGACCTGGGATCACGTGCTGGTGGGAGCGGCGGCCGGGCTGGTTTTTGTCTTTCTCCCCATGAAGGGGGCGTTGCTGGCCTTCAGCGCGGCCGCTTTTCTGTTCGCCGTCGGGCTCGAGAGGCGCGCCTTCCGGCCGGTGCTGGGCCTCGGCGCCGGATTCATCGCCCTCGTCGCTCCGCTCTTCTTCTACTGGAGTCCGGCCACGCTCGTTCGCCAGTGGGTGCTCATCCCCCTGGCCGGTAACTATCTCGGTCACACCTCGGCCTCGGGCCGCTATCTGGTGGCCGCGCTGGTGCTGGTGGCCGGCATGGGCTTCATCGCCGTCCGGCGTCGCGATCCGGTGCTGAAGGCGTTGACCGTCGTCCAGGCGGCGCTGTTTCTGGGAATGACTCACAACATGGAAAGGAGCCACTTCGCCATCAACGTGTTTCCGGTTCTGCTCTTCGCCTCCCTGGCGCTTCACGCCCGATTCCGCGGGTCGGCGGGCGAGCTGCGGTTTCCTTCGGAGTTGGCGCTGGGGATGGTGACAGCCGTCCTGGCCGTCTGGACCACCTGCACGGCCGCCGGCGGCCGGTTCTTCGCCGACAGCACGCTGCATGTCGACCTCCTCGGGCATCGACCGAAGGTGGGCCTGGACTGGCAGATCGCCGAGGCACACGCCATCTACGCGGGGCCGTTCCTGCCCGGCGTTTACTACCTGCTCAGGAAGAAGAACCCCTTCTTCGTCTCGGAGACCGTCGTTTGCAACGACGAGTGTCAGCGGCGGCTCGTGGCCCAGCTCAGGGAGGTCAAGCCGGAGCTGGCTTTCCTGGACTACGAAATGGTGGCCCACCTCTCCTATCCGCAGACCGGTCCGGCCGACGTCTACCTGCGCGATCACTACGTGGCCTGTCCCGGTCATGGCGGCATCCCGGTGCGCGCCATCGCCCCCGCCTGGTGCCCCTGACTCAGGCCAGGGCGCGCTTGGGGACGATGAGGACGGCGCAGGGGGAGTGCTGGATGACGCGGGCGGCGTTGCTGCCGAGCAGGACGTGGACGAGACCGCTGCGCCCGTGTGTCCCCATCACGATGAGGTCGGCGGCCGTCTCGCTGGCCCGCCTCACGATCTCCTGATCGGCGCGTCCTACCAGCGTGGCGCTTTCGCAGATGACGCCGGCCTCGCGCGTACGCGCTTCTTCGGCGGCCAGCCCCGCCGCCGCGCGCTCGAGCACCGCATCGATATCGATGGGCAGCGACGCCACGTCGATCGGCGGTGGCAGCGCATAGGCGATCTCCTCCGCGACGTGCACCAGATCGAGCGTGGCGCCGAACATCCGCGCGAACGCCATCGCCGTCGTCAGCGCCTCCTGCGAAGGGTCCGAGAAATCGGTCGGCACCAGGATCCGCTTGAGCGCCGTCAGGTCCACAGGCGGAAGCTATTCACGGATCGGTCGGCGACAAACCTCGACCGTGGCGCCGGACTGCTTGACCTTCCGGCGCGGCGCTGGCAGGAAAGCGCGATGGGGACCGAGGTCATCGCCGCCCGCATTCGTGGGTTCATCTGCCTCAACGCGCATCCCGCGGGGTGCGCCGCCAACGTCGACGCCGAGATCGCCGTGGCCGAGAAGGGTGCCGGCGGGCCGGGGGCGGGGATCGGCGCGGCGCTGGTGATCGGCGGCAGCACCGGCTACGGCCTCTCCAGCCGTGGTGAGCACGGTCTTCGGCTACGGCGCGCGCGCCACGGCGGTCTGCCTGGAGCGCCCGCCGCAAGGGGGCAAGACCGCGTCGGCCGGTTGGTACAACCTGGCGGCCGCCCAGCGCCGCGCGCGGGCCGTCGGGCGCGACATCTCCGTCGTCAACGGAGATGCCTTCAGCCGCGAGATCAAGATCTGACGATCGCGCAGCTGAAGAAGACCGGCCAGAAGCTGGACAGCGTGGTCTACAGCCTGGCCGCGCCGAAGCGGCTCGATCCCGCCGACGGCGTCAGCTACAGCTCGGTCCTCAAGCCAATCGGCGCGCCGTTTGCCAGCAAGAGCATCAACCTCGGCAACGGCCAGGTGACGGCGGTCGAGATCGCGCCGGCCAGCGACGCCGAGATCGAGGCGACGCGCAAGGTGATGGGGGGCGAGGACTTCGCCGCCTGGCTGCGCGGGCTGGCGGACGCCGACCTCCTCGGGCGCGGCTGCCGCGCCGTCGCCTACAGCTACATCGGCCCGGCGCTCACCTTTCCCATCTACCGGTCGGGAACGATCGGGAAGGCCAAGGAGGATCTGGAGCGAACGACGACGGAGATGTCGGCGCTGCTCGCGGCGCGCGTCGGGGGGGCCGCCTTCGTCAGCGTCAACAAGGCGCTGGTGACCCAGGCCTCCTCGGCGATCCCGGTCGTTCCGCTCTACATCAGCCTCCTTTACAAGGTGATGAAGGAGAGGGGGACGCACGAGGGGACGGCAGAGCAGATCGCGCGCCTCTACCGCGACCACCTGGGGCCTGGCCGCCAGCCGCAGCTCGACGCCGCGGGGCGCATTCGCCTCGACGATCTGGAGCTCGACCCGGGCGTTCAGGCCCGCGTCGACGAGCTCTGGGCGGAGGTGACGACCGAGAACCTGGCTTCGGTCTCTGACTACGCCGGCTTCCGGACCGACTTCCGCAAGCTGTTCGGTTTCGAGGTCCCCGGCGTGGACTACGACGTGCCCGTAGAGATTGACGTGCCGATCGCTACGTAGACGCCCTGCGGGGTTCTCGACCGCTCGAGGGAGGCAGCGACGCGAGTTACTTCGGCATCGGCTCGTCGTCGGCGGGAACCGATGCCTTCTTCTTCTTGGCCTTGGGCTTCTTGGCCGACGCGTCGTCGGCGGCCTTGTCAGCCTTGTCGGTGGCCTTGTCGGCTTTGTCGGCGGCCTTGTCAGCCTTGTCGGCGGCCTTGTTGGCCTTGTCGGCGGCCTTGTCGGCCCGGTCGGCGGGCTTGTCGGCCTTGGCCGGCTTCCCGCCCTTGGCCTTTGCGCCCTTGGGGTGCTTGCGCTCCGGCGACGGGTTGATGTCCTCGGGCTCGGGCTGGGTCTTGACCTCTTCCTTCGCGGAGAGCAGCCGGAACTCGATCCGGCGGTTCTTCTCCTGCCCGTCCTTGGTGTCATTGTCGGCGATCGGCTTGTCCGGCCCGTAGCCGACCGTCCCGACCCGCTTCTCGTCGATGCCGGCGGAGACCAGGTAGTCCTTCACCGCCTCGGCCCGCTTGCGCGAGAGCTTCATGTTGAACTCGCGCTTGCCCTCGTTCGAGGTGTGCCCCGAGATCTCCACCCGCAGCGCCGGGTACTCCTTGAACACGATGACTGCCTGCTTGAGGAACGGGAAGGAGGTCGCCTTGATGTCGGCCGAGTTGCGCCGGAAGTTGATCCCCTTGACGACGCCGGTGAACTGCTTGACCGCACCGGGACCTCGTCGGGGCAGCCGTCCTCGTCCTGATAGCCGTTCTTGGTCTCCGGCTCGTTCGGGCACTTGTCCGTCACTTGTCGGGGATGCCGTCCTTGTCGTTGTCCGGATCCGGGCAGCCGTCGGCGTCCTCGAAGCCGTCCTTGTCCTCGGCGTCGTCGGGGCACTTGTCCTTCGAGTCGACGATCCCGTCCCGGTCCCGGTCTTCCTCGGGGCAACCGTCGCGCTCCGGCGGGCCGGCCTTGTCGGGGCACTTGTCCTTGCGGTCGATGACGCCGTCGCCGTCGGTGTCCTTGTCGGGGCAGCCCTTGTTCTCGCGCGGGCCCGCCTCGTTGGGGCACTTGTCCTCCGCGTCGGGGATGCCGTCGCCGTCGGTGTCCTTCACCAGCGGCACGACCGGTGGCGGCGGGGGTGGCGCGTGCCCGCCCAGCGTGACGCCGATGCCGAGGGTGAGCTCGTAGTCGGGTGAGAAGCCGTCCTTCGTGGTGTTGGGGGCCGCCAGCACGCGGCCGTCGAGACGCAGGTGGACCAGCTTGTTGAGCGCATACATGACGCCGGCGCCGCCGAAGAAGTTCGTGTCCGTGTCGCCGCTCTGGATGGCGAGCTGGCTGCTGCCGCCCTTGCTGGAGAGCACCGTCGAGCCGCCGACGCCGGCGAAGATGAACGGCGTCACCGCGCCGTGCGCGATGGCGCCGGGCGCGATGTTGAACCGGAGTTGGAGGCGCTCCGCGCTGATGTAAACGCTGGCGTTCGCCTTGTTGTCGTGGGTAGGCATCAGCTGCGCCTGGCCTTCGATGACGAACATCGGATTGAGCTGGAGCCCGATGCGGATGCCGAACGTCACCGAGCTCTTCGGGCTCGCCGCGCTGGAATCGTCGGGGACGCCGAGCTCGAGATCGTGGGCGAACCAGTGGTAGCCTCCCAGCACGCCGAGCTGGACTTTGACCCCCTCGCTGGTGTCGCCACTGTCCTGAGCCACCGCGCGCGACGCGGCAAAGGACAGGCAAGCGCCGACCGCCAGTGCCAGGCCGACGCGTGATCCCCTCCGAGAAGTCTGTGCCATGGCCGACGACTATAGACCCGTTTGGCCCAATGCGAAAAGGCGCAGCGACGGACGAAGTGCCTCCATGTAGGGGATGCAGCCCCGGTGTACACAGGGGTGTTGTCCAGGCGGTGGGGGGCGCGCTATAAGCCTCTGCGCCGACCGCCGGTTCGTCTTTCGCCCTCCCTCCCGAGGAGATCTCATGACTCGCTCCGCTGCCAAGCTCTCCGCTGCCCTGTTTTTCGCTGCCGTGATCGCCGTCGGCGCCGCCCGAACGGTTCGGGCCGGCGACGAGGGGAAGTGCACCATCGCCACCAAGCCCGACTCGCCGACGGGGAAGGCTTGCGCCAAGGGTGGGCGCGCCGAAGCCAAGAAGATGATGAAGGAGATGGTCAAGCAGGCCAAGGCGAACGGACAGAAGTTCACCTGCGACGGTTGCCACAAGGACCTCGACAACTACGCTTTAACCAACAACGCGACCGACGAGTACAAGAAGCTCGAAGCGGCCCAGACCAAGAAATAAAGGACCGTCGGGAGCCCCTCGGGGCGGCCGCAACGACGAACGACGAACGATGAAAACCATCACTGAGTTCTCCGGGATTTTGCTGCGCGAAGCGGCGTTGGTGCGGCGCGCGCATCGTCCGAAGGCGCCGCCGGCGGCGGTCAAGCCGGAGGTGGAGCCGGCCCCGGCCCCCGCGGAGGCCAAGTCGGAGTCGACGTCCGGCGAGACGCCTCTGACCGACGCCGAGGTGTTGGCCGCCGCGGCGACCGGCGATCCTTCGAGCGCCGGCGAGCCGGTGGCCGTCAACGAGGCCGCGGCTGCCGCCGAGCAAGAGATCGAGTCGTCGCAGGCGGAGACCGGCGAGGCGGCGGCTCCCGGAGAGGGCGCGTCGACAGAGGAGTCGCCCGCGGAAACAGGGACGGCCGACGCCGCTCCCGCCGATGCCGATGCCGATGCCGATGCGCTGGCCACCGCCGAAGCCGAAGCCGAAGCGAGCGACGCGACGGCGGCCGAAGCCGGCACCGACGAAGCAGCGGGGGGCGCAGCGGCAGAGGGCGAAGCGGCCGTAGGCGAAGAGCCGGCCGTCGATCCAGGAGCCGCCCTCGCGGCCGCCGAGATCGAAGAGAAGCTCGGTCTCACCGGAGATCGCCTGGCGCGCATGATGGAGGCGCTCGAGGTGATCCGCGATCGCGCCGACAACGTGCGCCTGGTGCGGGTGATGAGCGGCGAGGATCCGCCGCCCGCCGCCAAGAAGCAGGGCGACTTCTATTACCTGGTCGATCTGCAGCCACGCCCCGAGCCGAAGCACGATCGGGGTGGCCGGCGCGACAGTCGCGGCGGCGGTGGCGGCCGCGGCGGCGGTGGCGGTGGCGGCGGCGGGAAGCCCGGCAGCAGCGCGCCAGGCGGAGCCCACGGTCCGGGCGGCAACAAGCCGGGTCGGTTCGAGTTCGGCTCGGGCCGCGATTGAGATTGAGATCAGGGCGGCCAAGGCGCAACCCCCGCCGCTGGTCCGGGCTGGATGGTGACGCGCGCGCCAGGTGGCGGCGCTGCTGACGGTCGCCGCGATCGTCGTCCCGGCGGCGGCCCTGGTGGTCGTCCCGGCGGCGGCCCTGGTGGTCGTCCCGGCGGCGGCCCTGGTGGTCGTCCCGGCGGCGGCCCTGGCGGTCGCCCCGGTGGCGGTGGCCCCGGCGGCGGCGGCAATCGTTTCGGCGGCGGCCCCAGCGGCGGCGGTCCGGTGGCGGTGGCCCCGGCGGTGGCGGCAATCGCTTCGGCGGCGGTCCCGGCGGCGGTGGTCCGGGCGGCGGCCCAGGCAATCGCTTCGGCGGCGGTCCCGGCGGCGGTGGTCCGGGCGGCGGTCCGGGCAATCGCTTCGGCGGCGGTCCGGGCGGTGGTCCGGGCGGCGATCACCGCGGCCCGCGTCGTCCCGGCGGCGGCGGCGGTGGTCCACGTGGCCCGGCGTTCGCGCGCGGCGGCCAGGGTGGCCCAGGCGGCCAGGGCGGTCAGGGGCAGGGGGGACCGAAGCGCGACGCCAAGGGGTGGCCGATCGCCGACACGAGCGCGATCGATCCCGATCGGGTCACTTCGGCGCCGTCGAAGTCGCCTCCGCCGCCCAAGCCCGAGCCATCCCCGCCCGAGGCCGCCGCTCCCGAGACGCCGAAATCGTCGTAGTATCGCGCCGCATGGGGCGCGGAGGATCCAGGTCCGGTGGAAGATCGCGGGCGCGGATCCTCTCGATCGGGATCCTCTATGCGCTCGGCATCTCGGCCGTCGTCGGCGCCACGGCCGGCGCGCCGGCGCCTCCGCTGCCGAAGCTGTCGGCTGAGGCGGGCCTGGCGTACGACGTGCGGGACGCCAAGACCGGCAAGCCGATCCCCTGCAAGCTGACGTTCGTCGGTGTCGATGGCACGCACGATCCCGAGTTCACGCGCGTCGACATCGCCCGCCAGGAGGGTGACGGCGCCATCGCCGCCTTCAATCGGGTGATGTCGCTGACCGGCGTCGGCGTGGCGCGCGTGCCGCTCGGGACCTATGACCTGACGGTCAGCCGTGGGCCCGAGTGGGAGATCTCCACCACCAGGAAGCTCAAGCTGACGGCGCGCGGGGCGACCATCACCGCGCGCCTCAACCACGTCGTCGACACCCACGACTGGCTGTCGGCCGACTTCCACGTCCACGCCGCGCGCTCCTCGGATTCGCGGGTGCCGATGATGGATCGCATCTACGAGTTCGTCTCCGACGACGTGCAGATGATTACGGCCACCGATCACAACGTCATCTCCGACTACGAGCCGTACATCAAGGAGCTGGACGCCGGCCGCTACATCACCAGCGCCATCGGCGACGAGCTGACCACCAACGGGTGGGGGCACTTCGGCGCCTTCCCGCTCCCGCGCGACATCGAACGGGCGGGCGAGGGGGCGGTGCTGGTCCACGGCCGCAAGCCGGACGACTTCTTCAAGGACGTGCGGCGCGACGCGCCCGACGCCATCATCGACGTGCACCACCCGCGCATCGACGCCGAGATAGGCTACTTCGACCTGGGCCAGTTCGACGCCCGCAACGATCGCGCGGGGCGCGAGGGGTTCTCCTGGGACTTCGACGCCCTGGAGGTGATGAACGGCTACCAGGATCCGGTCCGGCGCAGCGTCGACCGCGTGGTCGACGACTGGTTTGCGCTCCTCAACCACGACCACCTGGTGACCGCCACCGGGAACTCCGACACCCACCACCTGACGTTCAACATCGGCGGCTACCCACGCAACTACGTGAAGGTGCGCGAGGACAAACCCGAGCGCGTCGACGCCAAAGAGGTCGCCAACGCCATCAGGTTCCACCACGCCTTCTTCACCACCGGCCCCTTCGTCTCGCTGCTGGTCAACGGCGGCACCATCGGCGATCTGGTCCCGGCGCGCGGGGGGAAGGCCCACGCCGAGGTGACCGTGCAGGCGGCCCCCTGGATTTCGGTCACCCGCGTGACGCTCTACCTGAACGGCGAGGAGGCCAAGCGCTGGGCGGTCCCGGCGGGGACCGACGTGGTCCGCTTCAAAGACAGCTTCGATCTCATCACGCCGCGCGACGGTTACGTCGTCGTGCGCGTCGACGGCGATCAGTCGATGTCGCCGGTGGTCGGCGACGGCAAGACGTTCACCGCCTACCCGTTCGCGCTCACCAACCCTGTGTTCCTCGACGTGGACGGCGACGGCAAGTACCGCACCGGTCTGCCGCACGGGCACCAGCTGGCGCTTCACTGAGCGGGGCCCTCGAAGCGAAGCGTGCTGGCCGTCGAGGTGCTGCTTTCGGCGCGCGCGCCGCCCGGCGGCGAGGCTAAGGCGTGCTGGCCGTCGAGGTGCTGGTGGGCGGCACCAGATACTTGCTGACGTAGGCGCTGCGACCGTTCATGAAGTTGGCGACCTGCTGCTGGTACATGGCCACGTCGGCGTTGCTGTATGGCTTCTTGGTGTCCATCGGGACGTAGGGGGCAATTTGGGCCGCCACCCGCGCCTCCTCGCTCGCCCAGTCGAGCTGCTGCGCCGTTCCCAGGATCTCCATCAGCTGGCTCCCGAAGTCCTGAAAGCAGGAGGGGGTGCGCGCGCAGTCCTTGGCCAGCCTCGACTTCAGGGTGGCGATGAAGTCGAAGTCGCCGGTCGAGAAGGCGTCGTTTATCCCCTGAGGAATGAAGTAGAGCTGCTTGCTGGTCGGGTCGGCGTAGATGCGCGCGTTGGCGCCGACCGGCTCGGGATCGGGCGCGTAGGGCCAGCCGCCCCAGTGGCCCGTGAGCACCATCAGCGCCCAGTAGCGCGCGAACTCGTGCAGGTTGACGGACTGGCCGGCGGCGGCGGTGGCGGCGCTGGCCGGCTGCTCGGTCAGCGCGCTCATCGTGTCGGTGATGAGGGTGGTGTCGGAGTTGCCGTCCTGGTACTGGAAGTTGGAGAGGTACTTGGTCGAGAAGTCGGCGTAGTTGATGGTGAAGACGCCGCCCGTCGCGTCGGTGAAGTAGCTGGCCATCATCGCGTCCTTGGCCTCCTCGACGGTGGCGTAGAGCCCGAGCGGCGCGCCGTTCATCGTCACCCAGGCGTGGTTCGAGCGTGGGGTGGGGACCGTGCCGATCTGGCGCCCGATCCAGTAGGCCAGCCGCTCGTGAAGCATCGAGGGGTCCTGCACCATGTTGTTGAGCAGGATCTCCTTGAGACCGAAGAGCCTCGCCCCTTTGACGAACTTCGTGATGTCTCACCCGGAAGGCGGGCTTCTGGTCGATCGGTTGAAACGACGAGGTCCCCTTGAGGTTCACCCCGACAGGACCGTACGCGCCGCCCCTCGAACGTCAACGTCGCCTGGACCCAGGTGCTGGGCGCGGAGCGCAGCGAGTTGATTCCGTCGCTCGAGATCTGGAGGTCGAACGTCGGAAGCAGGTCGTAGCCGAGCACGCGATCGGTCAGATCGCCGGCGGGGGCGATCGTCTCGGGCGGATCGCTGGCTGCCTGCATGGGCCGTGGTTGCCCGCTGCCCATCGGGTTCGCGGCGCCGGGTGAGACGTTCCACTCGGTGACCCAGTTGTTCGAGCCGTCCGGCTCGCGCGCGGCGGAGAGGTCGGTCTCCTGGGCGCCGTAGGTCAGCCGGTCGATGAACGAGCCGTCGGGGCGCGCCAGACCGAGCGAGCCGCCGCCGCCCGGCAGGAACACGTCGACGTGCGCGGCGCCGGCCGAGGGATTTCCGTCCGCCCAGAGGAGGAGGTAGCCGCCCGCCGGCACGCTGACTCCGCTCGGCAAGACCGCCTTTCGCGGCGTATTGAAGTCGTCGGTGACGGCGTAGTTGGAGAGCGCGATGTCCTGGCCGGTGGGGTTGTAGATCTCGAACCAGGCCGACGTCGTCCCGTGCTCGTCTTTGATCGTCAGCGCGTTGAGCGACATGAGCTCGTTGATCGACAGCTGACTGTCGACGTTGGGCCCGACCGTCGTTCCGCCGTCCCCCGCCTCCACGTGTCCGGTGGAGGCCGCCCCGCCTCCGCAATCCGACGTCCAGACGCCGGCCACCAGGCACCCGGCCAACACCACCCCGCCCCGCCAAGAACATCCAAGAGCCATCGCTTTCAGAGACACAAGCAACTCGTCGGCCATCGTCCGGCCGATCGAACGCGCCGCCTCGCCGTCCCCTTCGGTCAGCGGTCGTTACCGAGCGGCGACATCGTGGTTCCCTTTTCGTCGAATCGTCGCCGGCGGACGGGCCAATTCCGGCCCACCAGCCGGGCACCGCGTTTGCTGATTCGGCCCGCTAGAAACCGATGCTCAGGCGATACGAATTTTTCTCAGGGGTGGCGACGGTGTCGCTGGTCACGCTGATCGGATGCGGCGGCGGCGCGGGGGCGAAGCGCGACGGGTCCCTGGCGCCCGCCATGGCCGACGGATCGGTCGTCCCGGGCGCCTGTTCGGATCTGTTCGACGAGGGGACGCTGGCGACCTATTCGGTCGACATCGGCGCGGCGGACTGGGCGGCGATGACCGCCGAGTTCAACGACCTGGCCGCGCTCGAGAGCGGCGCCGACTTCGCCGTCTATCATCCCGTCGTCTTCCATCTCGGCGGCGAGACGGTGAGCGACGCCGCCATCAAGCTGCACGGGCAGTCCTCCTGGTACCAGACGGTCACGCTGGACGGCGCGCGCGCCAAGATGCAGTTCGACGTGTCGTTCAACCAGACCGACCCGAGCGCCACGTTCCACGGCGTAACCCGGCTGGTGTTCGACATGCCGCGCTCCGACTGGACCTTCCTGCACGACCGCCTGTCGGAGCACTGGCTGCGTCAGGTCGGAATCCTGGCCCCCTGCTCGTCGAGCGGGATCATGGCGATCAACGGCGCCACCTACGGCCTCTATTCCGTCGAGGAGGGAGTGGGCAACCACGTGGTGGAGCAGTTCTTCCCCAACGACAAGGACGGCGATCTCTGGAAGGGGGGCACGGAGGCGGAGACCAATCAGCAAGCGCCCAACTATGGCCGCCTCACCACCTTCCAGACGGCGGGGGATCTCTCGTCGCTGTCGGCCATCGTCGACATCCAGGGCTCGGTGAATTCCTGGGCGGCCGAGGCGCTCCTCAACGATGCCGACGGGTACTACGGCGGCTCGCACAACTTCTACCTCTACGATCAGGGCGCCGCGGGCTATCTCTTCCTGCCCGACGACACCGATTCGACGTACGACTGGCTCTCACTGTTCGACGTGGTGGGGGCGACCGATCACCCGATCTACTTCTGGTACGCCCGGAGCAAGCCGCCGCCGCTGCCCGGCGACAAGTGGATGATCGTCTTCAGCGACGCCGGCTGGCGTGCCAAATATGCCGAGGCGATCGCCGCCCTGCTGGCGAAGTGGGACGTCGGGCAGATCCAGGGGTTGATAGACACCTGGTCGCAGCAGATCGCCGCCGCGGCCGACAGCGATCCGCACGCCTGGGCCACCGCGGCCGAAGTCCAGCAGGCGACCGCGATCGCGCGCGACACGATCGCCAAGCGCGCCGCCTACCTCCAGACGTTCGTCGACTGCGAGCGCGGGGTGGCGGGCGCTGCGACCGACGCCGACGGCGACGGGTACAAGTGGTGCGACGAATGCGACGACACCAACGCGGCCGTTCATCCGGGCGCGATGGAGATCTGCGGGAACGGGATCGACGACAACTGCAACGGCCAGATCGACGAGGGGTGCGGGGGGACCGACGGAGGAACCGACGGAGGAACCGGCGGAAAACCCGACGGGGGAACCGACGGAGCGACCGGCGGCCATTAGACCGAGGGGGGTGGTGGTGATGCGAACGGTAGAGACGCGTGGGGCGCAGTGGAGCTTGGGGATGGCGTGCGGTCTTGGCGCCGCGCTCATGTTCCTGGTGATGAGCGGACTGGCCTGCGGCGGCGACAACGCCAGCGGCGCGGGAGGTCATTCCGGCTCGGCGGGGGGGATCGGCTCGCAATCGGGCGCGGGCCCCGACGCCGGTGATCCGTCGGAGCCGGGCTCGCCCTGGACGACGCTCGCGCCGGCCGAGATCTCCGTTCAAGGCGGGACCGCGCTCGCGCCCGGTGGCCAGGGGCAGAACGGCGGCCTGGTGCACCTCGTCGCCGCCGGAGACGTCTCCTTCGATCCGACGCTGGCGCCCGCCCCGACGGCGATTCCATCGCCGCCGGCTGGCGCCACCTCCGTCGCCGCGTCGGCGCTCGGCGCAGATCTCTCGATCACCGGCGACGCGGTGGTCGGCTCCGACGTGACCACCAGCGGGAGCGACCCCGTCCGCAAGATCTCGGTCAGCGGCGATCTCTACCTCACCGCCACGCTGCGGGCCGGCGATCTCTCAGGCGCGCGGCAAGCGCTCGACCTCGAGGTGGGCGGGACCATCTATCTCGGCGGCGCCCTCGACGCCAGCGGCGCGCCCGGGACGGGAGAGGCGGGCGGGGCGATCCGCCTGGTGGCAGGTCAGCTGATCGTCAACGGCAAGGTCTCGAGCGCCGGCGGCGACGGCACCACCAGCGGCGGCGCGGCCGGGGCGATCACGGTGCAGACCAGCGGCAACGTCCTCTTCGCGGGGTCGGTCCTCATCCGCGGCGGTGCCGCCAGCGGCGGCAGCGGTGGCGCGCAAGGGGGCGCGGCGGCGGCGCTCACCATCGACGCCAACGGCGCCGTCACGCTGGGCGGCACCGTCGACGGGCGCGGCGGCCTGGCCAGCGTCACGGTGGCCGGCGGGACGGTCGCCGGGGGAGCCGCGGGATCGATTCACGTCGGGGAGACCGCACCACCGACGACGATCTCCGTCGTCGTTCCCGTGGTGGCCAGCGGAGGGGCGGGTGACAGCGCGGCGGGAACGGGCGGGACCATCACCCCCGAGCCCGACACCGGCAACGTCAACATCGCCGGCGCGATGGAGATCGATCTGCGCGGCGGGGATTCGATGTCCGCTCCAGGGACGGGCGGCCTGCTCAACGGAGGGCCGCGCAAGGATCCAGGGATGGGCGGCGTCAACGTCAGCGGCGAGATCGTCGCCAGCGGCGGATCGATCCTGATGGGGGGTAGCGGCAACGGCGCCGACGGAGGCCGCGTCGACATGGAGCTCACCCCCACCGACGGCGCCGTCACCATCGATGCCTCGGCCAAGATCACCGTCGAGGGTGGATCCTCGGCTGGCGGCGGGACCGCGGGGGGCGGTGGGCACGTCTGGTTCTTCACCAAGGACGGCGACGAGACCATCTCGGGGAGCGTCGACGTGCGCGGCGGCGCCGCGCCCGATCCGGGCGGCGTGGGCGGCGGCGGCGGGATGATCTACTTCTTCTCCGACAACAACCACAACGCCGTCCAGGTCTGCAAAGGAAACCTGGACGTCACCCCCAGCGGCGTCCTCGATGCCTCGGGGGGCAGCGGGGCGATGGGCGGGAGCGGCCGCAACAACGGCACCGACGGCGTGGCCTCGTTCCCCGTGGACCAGGAAGAGATTGCCGTCTTCCTCAACTGCGATGGCGAGCACGGGAACACCTGCAACTGGATGAAGAACGAGGGGCAGGTCATCGCCCGCGGCGGCGTGCACAACGGCACCGGCGGCGACGTGGTCTATCACGGCATCCCGCCGGGCGTGCTCGGGACCGGTGGCCCGCAGAGCGGCGACTACCCGGTTCCTCCCGGGATGGTCGACAACGCCGGCGACGGGACAGGGAAGCCCGGCGACTTCGACGGCGAGTGATGCGCCGCCGCCCGGGCCTCGCGATCGCGGTCGTTACTTGGGCGCCAGGCGCTCCAGGCGTTCGAGGATCGCGCCGACGTTGAGCACGCGGGTGAAGACGTAGAGCGCGGCCTGGGGCGCGTCGTCGAGCAGCGTCTCGCCCACGCGCAGGCTCTTGCTGGCGACGAACAGGATCCTGTGCGGCAGGCCGGCGCGCACCAGATCGATTCGCCGGAAGACCGCCTCGCGGCTCCAGAAGCCGAGCAGCTCGAGGAAGACGCGCGCGCCGTCGCTGGTCCGGAGGAAGCAGAGATCGGGGACGCAGAGCCCGACGCCGGGCAGATCCAGGATCGCGGGGGCGCGGTCGATCCGCCAGCCGCTCTCGACGCGCGCGAACGCGGCGACGAAGGTGGCGAGCTCGTCGGGGAGCGCGTCGTCGGGCGCCGCCGCGCCGAGCGCGGCGTTCGCGGCGTTGGTCCGCCCTCCCAGCCGAAACCGGAGTGGGCGGCGCTCGGCGCCCCAGCGAACGTCGGCCTCGATCGTCCAGGCGTCGCAGGCGGCGATCGCCGGCAGCGCCATCGCCAGCGAGAGGCCATAGCGCGCGGCCCCCTGGAACAGGCTGAGTGGCCCGTCCATCTCCACGCGGTATCCGCCGCGCTTGCCAACCGGGCTGATGACCGGCAGGAGGCGCAGGAATTTCAGGCTGCGAAAGAGCCGCCGGTAGAGCGCGGCGTCGCTGGCCTCGATCTCGGCGACGATCTTGGTCGCCCGCAGCAGGACCGCCTGGGCCTCGGCGATCTCGAAGCCGGCCGCCAGCAGGGCGGGGGCCGGCGTCTCCACCGCCAAGAGGCGCTGCGCGCCGGGGCGATCGGCGTAAAGGCCTGCCTCGAGGGCCTCCGCCGTCGTGCCCCGTTCGCGCGCGAAGCCGTCCAGGAACGCCGCCCGATCGAACGGCGCTGCGGGCGCTGCGCGCCGGGCGGCCGCCGCGCCGCGGAAGAGATCGCGCCGCAGCTCGGTCGCGGCGCCGGCGGAGGACTCCTCGAAGCGGAGGCCGTCCTGCACCAGCTTGCCGACCGCCGCCGAGAGCCGCCGGTCGCCCCGGCTCTCGATGCCTGCCCCGCTTGCGTCGCTTGCGTTTCCGCCGCTTCCAGCGCCGCCGCCGTCTCCCGCAGCGCCTCCTCGACCTCCTCGCGCGGGTTGCCGATCTCGTCGCGCGCCCGCGCGGTCAGCGCCGCCGCCAGCGCGGCGATGCGCGCCCGCCGCGCCTCGTCGGTCGGCGCCAGGCGCAGCTCGTCGCCGCGGCGCCGCGCGCCGACCAGATCAGCGGTAAGCACTGTGGTCGCGCCGCCGCGCGCTGGTGAAGGTCTCGGCCGTGTTGAGGGTGACGAGCTCGTAGAGGAGCGCGTGCTTGCCGGCCCGCGCCCGCAGGATCCGCCCCAGGCGCTGCACGTGCTCCCGCACCGAGGCGCTCCCCGACACCACCACCGCCACGTTGGCTTCCGGGATGTCGACCCCCTCGTTGAGCACCTTGGAGGTGACGATGGCGCCGTAGTCGCCGGCGCCCAGGCCGGCCAGAATCTCGCTCCGCTCGCGCACCCGCGTCTCGTGGGTGATGATCGGGATCAGGAAGCGGCGGGACAGCTCGAAGGCCGTGGCGTTGTCCTGCGTGAACAGCAGCAGCCGATCGTCGCGATGGCGGTCGAGCAGGAGTCCGACGTAGTCGAGCTTCGCCGGCGCGGCGAAGGCGATCTCGCGCTGCCGCCGGTAGGCGGCCATGGCCCGCCGCCCGTCATCGGAGCGCGCCGAGCGGATGATGAAGTCCGACCAGCCCGACGGGCTCGACATGCGGATGCCGTTCTTGGCGATGAAGTCGCGGTAGAGGCCGCGCGCCTCGTCGTGCGCGCGGCGATCCTCCGGCCCGAGCTCGACGGTGAGCCGCACCGTCTCGTACGGCGCCAGGTAACCGGCGGAACCGCCCGACAGATCGACGATGTCCTTGCGATAGACGATGGGGCCGACCAGCTCGTCGAAGTCGGCGTGGCGCCCGTCGGCGCGCTCGGGCGTGGCGGTCAGCCCCAGTCGAAACGGCGCCACCGCCGCGCGCGCCGCCAGCGCGTAGGCCGGGCCCGGCAGGTGGTGGCACTCGTCGAACACCAGAAGGCCGAACTTGTCGCCGAGGTGCTCCATGTGGAGGTACGCGGAGTCGTAGGTCGAGACGGTGAGCGCCTCGACGCCGTAGTCGCCGCCGCCGATGACGCCGACCGGGACGCCGAACGTCGCGCGCAGCACGTCGTACCACTGGCGCACCAGAATCCAGCGTCGGCGCCAGCACCAGCGTGCTGCGCCGCCGGTCGTCGATCGCCAGGCAGGCGACGTGGGTCTTCCCCGCCCCGGTCGGCAACACCACCACGCCGCGCCCCTTGGCCGCGCGCCAGGCCTCGAGCGCCTCATCTTGATAGGGACGCGACGTTGGTCGTACCAGCGCGCCGCTCGCCAGCTCGCCGTAGCCGCGCGCGCGGTCCTCGACGGCGTGGCCGGCGCGGGCCAGCGCCCGTCGCAGCTCGGCGTAGCTGGCCGCCGGCGCGCGGAAGCAGGCGGTGCGCGGATCCCAGCGGCAGCCCGGCGGCGGCGGCGCCCCCTCGGGCAGCCCGCCGAGCTCGAGAGTGCCGCCGCGAAACGCGAGCGTGAGGAGAGCTGTTGCCGGCGTCGTGGTCGTGATGAACGACTTCTATCCCTGACCGAACCGGATCCGGAAGGCCCGAACCGTCGTTTCGGCCGCCCCCTCCATTCCCAACGTCCCGGCGTTGACCACCAGATCGTAATGGGAGGCGTCCGAGATGTCGGCGCCATAGTGTTGCTTGTTGAAGGCGATGCGCTCGCCGTCGATGCGCAGGATCTTGGCGCGCGCCTCCTCCGCGCTGAGGGCGTCTCGTGCCGAGATGCGCGCCACGCGCATCTCGAGCGGCGCCGTCACCCGCACCCGCAGCGTCGCCTGCGGGTCGAGCAGGAAGTGCGCGCCGCGTCCGACGATCACCCCCTTGCCGTGGCGTCCGAGCGTCAGCACCACCTTGGAGAGGTTCCGCAGGTAGTCGCTGGGGGCGAAGACGCCGCGCTCGATGAGGCCCGAAACCCAGGCCGAGATGCTGTCCTGCACGCGCTCGTCGAGCGACTCGACCAGCTGGTCGCGCACCTGCGCCTCCTCGGCCACGTCGTGGATCAAATCCTGCGCGTAGAACCGGAACCCCAGCTGCTCGGCCACCAAGCGCCCCATCTCCGCCCCGCGCGCGCCGTATTGTCGCGAGAGGCAGACCATCGGCTGCTGGGCGCTCTTGCTCTCGATCCCCTTGCGTTCGGCGATCCGCCGCTCCTCCTGCCACAAGAGGATCTGCCGGTTCACGAAATGATCGACGTTCCCGATCATCGGATCTCCTCGGCGTCGCACCCGCGACGGAGATCGATCAAGCTATCACGGGTGGCTCGACCGTCAAGACGGCGTGTAGCAAGACGGAGTGTAGGCTGAGAGCTTCGAAGATGAACGCATCCGACCCCCACGATCCCGACCGTTCGGCCGACGCCGCCGACGCCGCCGACGCGAGCGGCGATCCCGCCGAGCTTGCGCGTGGCGGGGCGGCGGCGGCCGTGGTGCGATCGACCGCCAACTCCACCCAGGCCGGCGACTGGGCGCTGGTGCTGGCCGCCGCCGGGCTGCCCTACCGGCTCGACGCGCGCGAGGGGCGCTTCCAGCTGGCGGTGGCCGCCGCCGACGCTCCCGCCGCCCAGGCCGCCCTGGCCGGCTTCGATGCCGAGGGGCCGGCGGTGCCTGATCCGCCGGCGCCCGACACGGGGCCGAGCGCGCTCGGCGTTCTCTCGGCGATCGGCCTGGGCGCGATGTTCTGGGTCGCCGGGCCGTCCGAGTCGGGCTCGCGCTGGTTCGAGGCGGGCGCCGCCTCCGCCGCGCAGATCGCCCACGGCCAGTGGTGGCGGGCGCTCACCGCGCTCACGCTGCACGCCGATCTGCTGCACCTGGCGGGGAACGTCGTCGCCTCGCTGATCTTCGTCTCGGCGGTCGGGCGCTGGCTGGGCGGGGGCCTGGGGGCCTGGGCGATCCTCATCGCGGCCGCGGCGGCCAACCTGCTCACGGCGGCCGTGCACCGGACGGCGTTCGTCTCCCTGGGGGCCTCGACCGCGACGTTCGCGGCGTTGGGGCTTTGCGCCGGGCTTCAGGTGGTGCGGCGGCTGCGCGGTGAGGGGCGGCGCAAGTACGCCTGGGTTCCGCTCGGCGCCGGTCTGGGGCTCTACGCCATGCTCGGCGTGGGGCCGGGCGCCGATACCTATGCCCATCTCTTCGGGTTGGGGTTGGGCGCGGCGATCGGCTCGGCCACGGCGTTCTGCAACATGCGCGCGCCGCGCACGACGGTGCAGTTGCTGCTGGGGGCCGCAGCCTTGGCGGCGATGGCCTCCTGCTGGGCGTTGGCCCTCCACGCCACCCGCTGAGCGAGGACGGCGTAGGGGAGCTCGACGGTGAAGACCGACCCGGCCCGAGGCGCGCTCTCCACGCTGACCCCGCCGCCGAACACGCCGACGATCTGCTTCACGATCCAGAGCCCGAGGCCGATGCCGCCGTAGTTTCCGCTGCTGGCGGCGCGTTCGAACCGGCCGAAGATTCGCTCCTGGTCCTGCGGCGCGATGCCGAGGCCGTGATCGCGGACGGTGAGCCGCGCGTGCCTTCCCTCCGCCCGCACGGTGACCTCGATCGGCTTGCCGTCTCCGTACTTGACCGCGTTGGAGATGAGGTTGGAGACGACCTGCTCGAGCCGCTCGCGATCCCAATGCCCGATCGCCGCCTCCGTCGCGTCGACCGTGAGGGTGCTGCCGAAGCGGGCCGCCTCGCCGGTGAAACGGGCGCCGACCTCGCAGGTCAGCCGGGCCAGATCGACCGGCGCTACTTCGAGAGCGAGCTGGCCCGCCGCCAGGCGCGAGACGTCGAGCAGGTCGTCGATGAGGGCGCGCAGGCGGGCCGCCTGGGCGTCGATCTTCTCGACCTTGGTAATGAGCCGCGCCCGCTCCGCACCGGCGTCGAGTCGCGCCAGCCGAAGCAGGTTCGCCACCTCCAGCTTGAGCGCCGTGAGCGGGGTGCGCAGCTCGTGCGAGGCGACCGAGAGGAAGTCGTCCCGCAGCACAATCGCCTCGCGCAGCTGATCCTCGGCCTTTTTCTGGTCGTCGATGTCGGTGGCGGTGGCGATCCAGCCGACCACCGCGCCCTCGTCGTCACGCTCGGCGACGGCGCGGACCAGGTGCCAGCGAAAATTACCGTCGCTGGCTCGCCTGAGCCGCACCTGCCGTTCGAAGGTCGGTTCGCCCCGCAGCCCGCGCTCCCAGTGGACGCGCGCTTCGTCGCGATCGTCCACGTGGAGCATCTCCCAGAACGACCCATCGGTCAGGCCGGCGGCCTCGAGCCCGCCGTACTCCAACCCGGCGCGGTTCCAGTAGTTGACCCGCCCCTCCGCGTCCGCCGCCCAGATGCACTGGGGCATCGTATCCAGCAGGCGGCGGTCGCGTTCGTGGGTTGAATCCATCGTCCCCTCCTCGGGACGGACCGACCGGGGCAGCTGTCCGGTCACTCCTCCGCGCGGGGCGCCGAAGGCTGCGGCCGCGCGCTGAGAGCGTGCGCCACATGGCCTGCACGCTCGATTGCCAGACGGTCGACGTCCGCCCGCCGAAAGAGGCGCCGTCCTCCGACGGTCCGCATCCCGGGCAGCCGGCCGTTGTCCGACAGAACGCGGACCGAGTCCGCAGAGAGGCCGAGAACGCGCGCCGCGTCGCTCGGCGTGAGCAGGTCATTGGGATCGAGCAGCATGGTGGTCACCTCCGGTTTCCTGGAAACAGCAATCGGGCAGCAAATATGGCAATTAAGCACCCCCCACCCGGGCGCAAGAGGCGGGCGCCGGAAATAGGAGGTGCCCCCCATGGCGCGGCGACCAAATTCAGGGATCTCCCCTAGCCCGCCCGTAGTCGATTGCCTGCCGAGCTCGGCCGTCCCCGTCGGTGACGAACCTCACCGACGGCCCGGCGCCGGGACCCCGGCGCTGGAAGGATTGTGGAAATTCGTGTTACAAGGGTAACTCAGCTTGAGCCTTCCCTTTTTCTCCCCGAGAGGCAAGCAACGCATGACCACGTGGACGCCCGCGTCTTCGCTGGTGCGCGCACTGGTCGCGCTCCTCCTCGTCCTGGCACTTTCGACCCCAGCGGCAGCCCAGTCGACCGACGACACGGTCGCCAGGATCACCCAGATGAACAAGGACGCCGTGACGGCGTACCAGGCTCAGAAGGTGGAGGACGCCCGCAAGCTGCTCAAGCAGGCGCTCGACCTCGCTGACGCGTCAGGGCTGCAGCAGCACCCCATCACGGCACGCACCCACATCCACATGGGGGTCGTGCTCATCGCCCTCAAGCAGCGGGATCTCGGCATCAAGCAGTTCAAGAAGGCGCTGGAGATCCAGTCGACCATCAACCTCACCAAGGCGCTCGTCACGCCCGAGATGACGGACGCGTTCAACGAGGCCAAGGGGACGGCGGCGGCGGGGACGCCCGCTGCCCCGGCGCCTGGAGCCACTCCGCCTGCCGCGCCTCCGGCGACGACGCCACCTCCGGTGAACCCCGAGCCGGCTGAACCGGCCGAGCCTGGCGAGCCCGCCGAACCTGCCGCGCCGGCTGAGCCGCCGGCCGCGTCGCCCGATGAAGCACCATCCGCCATCATCCACCAGCCGATCGCCGACGGCAAGAAGGGGAGCGCCATCTCGGTCACCGTCACGCTGCAGGCCGATCTCAAGTTCGACAAGATCGTCCTCGCCTACCGCCCGCAGGGGGCGACCGACTTCTTGGGACGCGAGATGAAGGAGCTTGCCGAGGGGCGTTACGGCGCCGAGATCCCCACCACCGCGACGCTCGGCGAGGCGGTCGACTACTACATCGAGGCCGACGACGCCGACGGCAACGCGGTGGCGACCAAGGGGACGGTCGATAACCCGCTGGTGATCAACCTCAGCGGGGCGAAGGCCGCCGTGAACAAGGAAGAGGGCGAGGGCGAAGAAGAGGACGACGAGCCCGACCATCAGTACTTCGTCGGCCTCATGCTGGGGTCCGGCTTCGGTTGGGCCACCGGCCCCGGCGATCTTCAACCGCAACGTGAACATCAACCCTCCCGGCATCGCGCCGTCGACGCTGCTGCAGGTCGCGCCCGAGCTCGGCTACTGGCTGACCTCCTCGCTGATGCTGTCGCTCCAGCTCCGCTACCAGTACATCACCGGGACCACTGAGCTGGTCGCCCCCACGACCGGCGAGGTCCACAAGGCCGCCAACTACGCCTTCGCGGCGTTCGCCAAGGCCACCTGGAAGCTGGGGGACGACGAGGGGAGCTGGCACCCGTTCTTCTCGCTGGCGGGGGGCGGCGGCTACATCCGGCACGAGGTGACACTGCACCCGACGCAAAATCCAAAGCTGTGCGGGGCCAAGTCAGACCAGGCCTGCGTCGACACCATCCAGGGGGGACCGATCCTGGTCGGTCCGGGCGGCGGCATCTTCTACGACCTCACCGACGACATTTCGCTCGTCGGGCAGGCCAATGCGGTGGTGGGGTTTTGGGACAACTTCACGGTCAACCTCGACATCAACGTCGGGGTGGCCGTCGGGTTCTAAAACCCCGCTAATTCGACGAGGGCGGCGAGGGGAATGGCCACGGTGTCGGCGCCTCGGGCCAGCTCCTCGCCCAGCTCGTAGAGCGCCCTGCGGATGAGGTGGCTGTCGAGGATGAGCGCCTGATCTTCGGCGCTGGCGACGAACGGCATCCCGGCCGTCGCCTCGAGGTAGGCGCGCAGGAAGGCGCCCGAGACGAAGCGGTACCAGGCGTCGGCCCACGGCTCGGCGATCGTGCGGTCCTCGGGGCGCACCACGCTCTGCTCCAGCAGCGCGGTGAAGGCGGCGTAGTGGAACGAACGGATCATCCCCGCCACGTCGCGCAGGCACTCATGCTTGCGCCGCCGCTCGCCGAGCGTCTCGGCCGGGGGGCCCTCGAAGTCGATGATGACGAAGTTCTTGCCGGTGTAGAGCACCTGCTCGAGGTGGAGATCGCCGTGCGTCCGGATACGCAGGCCGCTCCATCGCTTGTGCAGGAACGGCTCGAAGATCTTGAGCATCCGATCCTGCCCGTCGACCAGCCGGCGTCCCAAGGCGGCGGCTGCCGGCGAGAGGCCGGGCAGGGAGCCGCGCAGGCGCCGCAGCGTCGTCCCCACCAGGTTGCGCATCGACTGGTACTTCGAGCGCCGATCGAGCGCGCTGTAGGGCTCGGGCGCGAAGGTCGGATCGTCGCCCTGCGAGGCGAGCGCCACGTGCATCTCGGCGGTGCGGCGTCCGAGCAGCGCCGCCAGATCGAGGTAGGCGCCGATCGCCTCGCGCACCGCCGGCGGCGTCTCCGCCCGCGCCAGCTCGAGCAGCGCGCGCGGCGAGGGGTCGGGCGAGAGATCCTGACGGTGGCGGGTGAGCGTCCGCTCGAAGTAGCGGCGCAGCTCCTCGCGGGCGTGTGTCCAGGCGGTCCCCTCGTTGGGGACGAACGCCTGCAGCACCGCCAGCGTGCTGGGCTCGGCGCCGCGGCGCCGGTAGGCGATGGCGCCCACCACCGCCGGGACCAGGCCCGGCGCGCGCGCGTCCAGGAAACGGGGGAGCTCCAGCTCGGGGTTGACCCCCCCTTCGAGCCGCCGGAACATCTTCAAGAGGTAGCGATCGCCGTAGCGGATGGCGGCGGCGGCATGGGCGGCGCTGATGTTGATCGGCTCGCCGGGCGGCGCCTCCAGCGGGACGTAAGGGGTCGCCTCCACGATGCCGCCGACGCCGGGGGCGCGCCGCTGGTCGACGATGGCGGTCAGGATCGCGCGCGCGCCGCCGGGCTCCTCCATCGCGTCGACCAGGGCGGCGCTGCCGCCGGGCAACGTCAGCCAGGCGACCATCGCCTGCGGCGGCGGTTGCGCCCGCCCCTCGACGATCTCCACGACCGCCAGCGGGATCACGTACTCGTCGGGATCGCGATCGGCGTACTCGACGCGCGCGATGACCAGGAACGCGCCGCCCAGCGCCACCGCCTCCTCGATCCGCAGGGCGCTGACCCGAAAGGCGCGTCCGGCGAACCAGTGGCGCGTGTCGAGAAAGGCGGGGAGCGCGTCCTCGAGCGCGACGCGGTCCTCGCCGAAGAGCAGGCTCTCGACGCTGGCGCAGGCGATGGTGGGGGGCTGGTAGGCGGCGGCCAGATCGGCGGCCGTCGTTGCGGGGGGCGCCTCGATCGAGAACCAGTAGAAGGCGTGCCCCCCCAGCGTGAGCAGGTAGGGCAGCTCGCCGATGAGCGGGAAGTCGGTGCGGCCGAACAGCTCCACCGGCCGCATCCCCTTCCACTTCGCCGAGATCGAGCTCGACGTACTGCGCGAAGCGCGAGAGGTTGGCGACGACCAGGATCGTCTCGCTCCTCGAACTGCCGCATGAAGGCCAGCACCCGGTGGTTGGCGGGGTTGAGCACCTCGATCGTGCCCCGCCCGAAGGCCTGGAACTGCTTGCGCAGCGCGATGAGCCGCTTGGTCCACCAGAGCAGCGAGTTGGGGTTGTTCTGCTGCGCCTCGACGTTGATCGCCTCGTAGTGGTACTCGGGGTCGATGATGACGGGCAGGATCAGCCGCTGCGGGTTGGCGCGCGAGAAGCCGGCGTTGCGATCGGAGCTCCACTGCATCGGCGTGCGCACGCCGTTGCGATCGCCGAGGTAGACGTTGTCCCCCATCCCGATCTCGTCGCCGTAGTAGAGGACCGGCGTCCCCGGCAGCGAGAAGAGGAGGCCGTTCAGCAGCTCCATCTTGCGGCGGTCGTTGCCGACCAGCGGCGCCAGCCGGCGGCGGATGCCGAGGTTGATGCGCATCGTCGGGTCGTGGGCGTAGGCGCGGTACATGTAGTCGCGCTCTTCGTCGGTCACCATCTCCAGCGTCAGCTCGTCGTGGTTGCGCAGGAAGAGCGCCCACTGGCAGTTGGCCGGGATGTGCCGGCGTCTGCGCCAGGATGTCGAGGATCGGGAAGCGATCCTCCATGTGAATCGCCATGAACATCCGCGGCATGATCGGGAAGTGGAAGTTCATGTGGCACTCGTCGCCGTCGCCGAAGTAGGCGGCGGCGTCTTCCGGCCACTGGTTCGCCTCGGCGAGCAGCATCCGGTTCGCTGAACTTCGCGTCGATGTGCGCGCGCAGCTTCCTGAGGAACGCGTGCGTCTGGGGGAGGTTCTCGCAGTTCGTCCCTTCGGCCTCGTAGAGGTACGGCACGGCGTCGAGCCGCAGCCCGTCGACCCCCATGTCGAACCAGAAGTCGACCACGCTCGAGCAGCGCCTCGTGCACGGCCGGGTTCTCGAAGTTGAGGTCGGGCTGGTGGGCGTAGAAGCGGTGCCAGTAAGTAGGCGTCGCGCCAGCGGATCCCACGACCAGTTCGAGGGCTCGAAGTCCTTGAAGATGATGCGCGCCTCGCGGTAGCGCTCCGGCGTGTCGCTCCAGACGTAGAAGTCGCGCTCCGCCGAGCCGGCCGGCGCCCGCCGCGCGCGCTGGAACCAGGGGTGCTGGTCCGAGGTGTGGTTCAGCACCAGCTCGGTGATGACGCGCAGGCCGCGCCGGTGCGCCTCGTCGAGCAAGAGGTCGAAGTCGTCCAGCGTGCCCATGTCCGGATGGACGTCGGTGTAGTCGGCGATGTCGTAGCCGTCGTCGCGCAGGGGCGAGGGGTAGAACGGCAGGAGCCAGATCGCGGTGACGCCGAGGTCCTGCAGGTAGTCGAGCTTGCGCGCTGAGGCCGCGGAAGTCGCCGATGCCGTCGCCGTTGCTGTCGTAGAACGAGCGGACGCGCACCTCGTAGATGATGGCGTCCTTGTACCAAAGGGGGTTGCCCTGCCGGGGCGCGCCCCGCCGCGGCGGCGAGATGAGGTGACGCTTCATTTCGGTCGGGGGGCGTCGGGCGCTGCGCGCCCTTTGGCCCCCCGCTCCCCCGCTCGCTGCGGCGAAGTGAATTCGCCTCCGCTCGCAAGTGGTGCAAGTGGTGTCGGGCCTCGGGCGCTTTGCGCCCTTTGGCCTTCCGCTCGCTGCGGTGGAGAGAGTTCGCCTGCGCTCGCGAGTGGTGTCGGGCCTCGGGCGCTTTGCGCCCTTTGGCCCTCCGCTCGCTGCGGTGGAGAGAGTTCGCCTGCGCTCGCGAGTGGTGTCGGGCCTCGGGCGCTTTGCGCCCTTTGGCCCTCCGCTCGGTGCGGGGTCAGGCGGCCGTAGGTTTCGGTGAGGTCGCGCAGGCGGGCGGCGATGGCTGGGGTGAGGGCGCTCGGTGAGAGGCGAAATTGCCAGTTGCCGGTGGCGGTGCCGGGGAGGTTCATGCGCGCCTCCGAGCCGAGGCCCAGCAGATCCTGCGCGGGGACAATCGCCACGTTGGCCACTGAGCCCATGATGGCCCGGATCATCCGCCAGTGGATCTCCCGTCCGTCGTCATGGTCGTCGGCGCCAAGATAGCGGAGCGCCGCCCGCCGCTCGGTCGCCGCCTGGTCGCCGCTGCGGGAGCCGCTGCCGAGGTCGTGGAACCATCCGGCGCTGGTGTCGTTGTCGTGGGTGCCGGTGTAGGCGACGGCGGCGCGCGGGTAGTTGTGCGGCAGGAAGCTGGGCGCCTGCGGATCGGTCCCGAAGGCGAACTGGAGCAGCTTGATCCCCGGGAACCCAAACCGCGCGCGCAGCGACTCGACCGCCGGCGTGATCGCGCCCAGATCCTCGGCGATGAGCGGCAGGTCGCCCAGCGCGGTCGTGACCGCACGGAAGAACCGCGCGCCGGGGCCGGGCCTCCAGCGCCCCTTGATCGCCGTCGGCTCGCGCGCCGGGATCGCCCAGTAGCGGGTGTAACCGATGAAGTGGTCGAGCCGGACGGCGTCGAACAGCGCCAGCGTCGCCCGAAAGCGCGCAATCCACCAGGCGAAGCCGGTGGCGCGCATCTCCGCCCAGCGGTAGAGCGGGTTCCCCCAGCGCTGGCCGGTGGCGCTGAAGTAGTCAGGCGGCACGCCCGCCACCAGCGTCGGCTCGCCCGCGTCGTCGAGATAGAACTGCCCGCGGTTCTGCCAGACGTCGGCGCTGTCGTGGGCGAGGAAGATCGGCAGGTCGCCGATCAGCGCGACCCCTCGCTCATGCGCGTAGGCGCGCAGCGCCTCCCAGTCGCGGAAGAAGCGCCACTGCACGAAGCGCTCGAAGTCGATCTCCTGCTGGGTCTCCCCGGCAAAGTCCGCCAGCGCGGCGGGGTCGCGGTCGCGCAGCGGCGCCGGCCAGCGGGTCCACTGGACCCGGTCGTGGACGGCCTTGATGGCGCGGTAGAGCGCGAAGTCGGGGAGCCAGTCGCGCGCCCCCTCGGTGAAGCGGCGGAAGGCGGGATCGTCGAGGCCTCCCGCGTGCGAGAAGGCACCGAACGCGCTCGCGAGGTGACCGCCGCCGGCGTGGCGCCGCTCCTTGGCCTCCAGGATTCCGTCGGCGATCAGGCGATCGACGCTCACCAGCATCGGGTTGCCGGCGAACGCCGACTGCGCGCTGTAGGGGGAGTTACCGTACCCGGTCGGCCCGACCGGGAGCATCTGCCACCAGCTCTGTCCGGCGGCGGCCAGGAAGTCGACCATCTCCCGTGCGGTGGCGCCCAGATCCTCGCCCGGCAGGCTGGTCGGGTGCAGCAGCACACCGCTGGTCCGATCGATGAGCTTCGGCAGGCGCATCGATGATCTAAGCTTAACGTCGCCGGGCGGGTCCCGCGCGATTTTCGCCTGCTATAGTTGCTGCATGGGGCGCGTACTTCTCGGCTTTCTCAAGGGCGGCGTCGTCGGGGCCGCGATCGGCGCCGGCGCTTTCAAGCTCGGGATCGGGGGCGGCGTGCTGGCCGCCGTCACCTACGCCGTCATCGGCGGGTTGGTCGGCATCCTGTGCGGCCGACCCCCCTGGCGCCAGGACACGGTCTGGACGACCGCGCTCAAGGGGATCTTCGGCGCCGTCATCGGCGGCGCGCTCTACTGGGGCGCGGGCAAGCTCCTCGGCGGCGCCCACCTGGCGTTCGCCGGAAAGCTGGGCGTGCCCGACCGCCCGCTCATGGAGCTGCCGGTTCTGCTCGGCCCGCTCATCGGCGCCGCCTGGGGCGCATTCGTCGAGCTCGACGACGGCGGCTCGTCCGCCGCGGACGGCAAGGGCAAGCCGAAGCCCGGCAAGACCCCCTCGAAGTGAGGGTTTCGCGTTAGGGCGCGTCGGGCGTAGGCTTTGCTCGGCGGAGCCCATCGCGGGAGGTTCGGAACCCTTTGAGGCCTTTGAGGGTTCCGAGTTAGAAGCTAGGTCGTCTCGTCGAAGGCGCCGAGCTCGCGGAGGACCTCGTCGTCCCCCGGCGCGTCGTCGGCCGCGGCCGCTGCTTCCTTCTCTCGCCGCTGCTCGAGGAACTGGCGCCGCATGAGCAGGAGCGTCTCGGCCAGGCCAAGCGCGATGTAGGCCATGATCAGCACCAGGAAGATGAGCGCCTTGTCGACGCCGCTCATGGCCACCAGGATCCAGCAGGCCCCGATCAGGACCGCCAGCTGCACGGTCCGCCGGGTCAGCCGCAGGTCCTTGAACGACCGGAACTTCACGCGTGAGACCATCAGGTAGGAAAGCACCAGCACCACCGCCGCGACCGCGCCGTCGCTGGCGATGCGGTAGGGGTGAACGTTGTGCGCCACCACCACCATCAGCACCAGCACGCTGGCCGCCGCCGGGATGGTCAGGCCCAAGGTGTATTTCCCGGGGGCGGGATGCCCGGCGGCCGCCTCGCGCCGCGACAGCACGTTGAAGCGCGCCAGGCGCATCACCCCGGCGCAGACGAACAGCCCGGCGAAGAAGATTCCCAGCCGTCCGAAGCTGGTCAGCCCGAACTTGTAGACCATCATGGCGGGCGCCACGCCAAAGGTGATGGCGTCAGCCAGCGAATCGAGGTCGCGGCCGAGGTCGGTCTGCGTCTTGGTCAACCGCGCGACCCGTCCGTCGGCGGTGTCGAAGAAGAAGCCGAAGCAGATGGCCAGCGCGGCCTGGTAGAGATCACTCCCCGTCGTTCCCGACGAGGCCGACAGCGAGATGGAGATGAACCCGCAGAAGACGCTGGAGAGCGTGAACAGGTTCGGAAGAATGTAGTAGGTCTTCCGGAAGTCCACGGTGGGTGAAAAGATAGCATGCCTCGGAGCTCATCAATGATTCGCGCCATCCTCGCGTTGCCGTCGTTCGTCGCTGCCACCATCGTGGGATCGATCCTGGCGGTCCTCTGCGGGCTCGTCGACGCCACCGGCGATCTGGTGCTGGCGCTGGCGCGCCTGTGGTCGCGGGTGGTGCTCGGCGTTCCGGGCGTGAAGGTGACGGTCACCGAGCGTGCCCCGCTCGATCCCCAGCGCCCCTACGTCTTCATGGCCAACCACGCCTCGATGATCGACATCTGGGCCATGTTCATCGTCCTGCCGGTGTCGTTCCGCTTCATCGCCAAGAAGCAGCTGGGGGGGATTCCGCTCTTCGGTTGGGCGATGCGCGCCGGCCGGTTCATCTTCATCGACCGCCAGAACGCGCTGGCCGCGCGGCGGAGCATCGAGGAGGCGGCCAGGCGGATCAAGGCCGGGCAGTCGGTGGTGATCTTCCCGGAGGGGACCCGGACCCGGGACGGGAAGCTGGGCGCATTCAAGAAGGGGGGCTTCCACCTGGCGATTGATTCAGGGGTCGACATCGTCCCCGTCGCCATCCGCGGCACGCGCCCGCTGATGCCGCCCGGCACGCCCCTCATTCGCGCCGGCACGGTCGAGATCGAGCTGGGCGTTCCGATCTCGACCGCCGGCCTCGGGCCGGCCGACCGCGGGAGGATGGTCACCGAGGTCCGCGCCCGCATCGCCGAGATGCTCGGCGAGCCGACCGCGGCGCCCGTTCCGGATGACCGATCCGCACAATTGCCCGGTTAGTTGGTACAATGTTGACCATGCGCCGGATGCACGAATTTCCCGTGGTCCTGACGCCCGACGACGGTGGCGGGTTCGTGGTGGAATGTCCCGTGATCCCCGGCTGCGTGAGTCAGGGCGACACGAGGGACGAGGCGCTCGCGAATATCCGAGAGGCAATTGAGCTCTGCCTGGAGGGCCAAGCCGAAGAGGGTTGGCTGCTACCTGAGCAGGTCGAGGTCACGAAGATAGCGGTCTAACTCAGTGTCGCAGTGCCGAGATGAAATCCTCGACGCTGATCTGGGCGGTTCGAAGAATTGACGCCAGCGTTCCGCGTTTCAACGTCCTACCGGAATGAACGGGCACGGTGACAGGATTCCGCCCGGCAGCTCTCAGTCGCACGTGACTGCCCCTTCGACGAGCGATCGCATAACCGAAATGTGCGAGCGCGCCGATACAGTCGTCTGGCGAAACGACCGGAAGCGGAGGCATCGAACAGAGTCTGCCACGAGCGAGAGTGGACGGTCGAACGGCGGCCGGTAGCTCCAGAGATTGGCCGGTCTATAGTCAGTAAATCACTCTGAGGAGCGTGAGGCCTTGCGGCGGCGCGGTCATTCCGCCGACGGTGCGGTCGCCGGTGGCGAGCATGCGGGCCACGGTGTCGGGGGCGATGCGGCCGCGGCCGACGTCGACCAGCGTCCCAACCAGGATGCGGACCATGTTCTTGAGGAAGGCCGTCGCCTCGACGTCGATGGTCAGGATCGCCCCCTGCCGTTCGACGTCGATGGCGCGCACGATCCGGCGGGTGGTGCGGCGGTCGCAGTCGGAGGCGCGAAAAGCGCGGAAGTCGTGGTCCCCCACCAGCGCAGCGGCGGCGGTGCGGATCGCCTCGACGTCGAGCGGCTCGCGCACGTGCCAGGCGCGGCGCGCGCGCAGCGGCGAGCGGACGAAGTGGGTCCAGACGCTGTAGCGGTAGACCTTGCCGCGTGCCGAGAAGCGGGCGTCGAAGTCGGGCGCCGCCTCCGCCACGTCGACGAGCGCGACGTCAGGCGGGAGCTCGGCGTTGAGCCCGCGCAGGAGGCCCCGCGGCGGAATGTTGACTTCGAGGTCGAAGGTCGCCACCTGGCCGTCGGCGTGGACGCCGGCGTCGGTGCGGCCGGCGCCGCGCACGAATACGCTTTCGCCGGTCATGCTGCGGATGGCGTCCTCGAGCACCCCTTGCACCGTCCGCTCCTGGCGCTGCCGCTGCCAGCCCGAGAAGTCGGTGCCGTCGTACTCGACGATGACCTTGAAGCGGCGCCTGGCGCGGGCGATCGGAGGGGCGCCTGGTGGGTCGCTCGAAGAGGTGTCCGCAGGGGCGGCTGGAGAACCGCCGCCTCCGCCGGCAGCGACGGCGCCGCTCAAAACTCGAGCAGCAACCCGAGCGTCCAGTCGTTGTCGCCGACGTGCAGCCGGTTCGATTGGCCGAGGCCCGAGATGTCCGCGTGGAAGAACTCGAAGGTGATTGCCGTGTGGTTCACCCCCAGATCCTGGTCGAAGTCATGCGAGGCGTCGGGGTCGAGAAAATCGAGCACCAGCGCCAGGCCGCCGGCCACGTGCCACCCCAGCGTCCCGCCGCGCCCGACCCCGCCGTTCCCGTCGGTGGCGATGTTGCCGTTGCCGTCGGTGATCTGCCAGTAGGCCCAGTCGAGCCCGAGCTTGCCGAAGGGGACCAGCGGAACCTTGTCGATGAAGTAGTCGAAGCGGTAGATCGCCGAGAGGCTGAGGGGGATCACCTTGAACTGGGACTGATCTCCGCTCGGCGCCCCGGTGCCGTTGGCCACTGGCGAGTTGGCGGTGACCGAGAAGTACCCGACCCCCAACCCCGCCGCGAGCGAGCCGTAGCGGTGCCAGAACTGGTAGTCGAACTCTATCCGCGTCAGGAGGTCGTGGCCGGAGCCGTAGTAGCTGTCGTAGGGCTGGCGCTTGCCGTTGAACTCGCTGTCGACGTCGGGCCGATAAGGGCCGAACGTCAGCTCGAAGGCGAACTTCTGCGGCGAGCGGTAACGGTTGTAGGTGTCCTCTCCCTCGACCGCCGAGGCCTCCGCCGCGAAGTCCTGCTGCGCGCGGGCCACGCGCGGCGCGATCGCCAGCGTGGTGAGCACGAGGGCGGCGGCGAATCCGCCGCGGGCGAAAGGTAGTCTCACCGACGTCCTCGACGGCGCCGCGCGATCACGATGCCCAGCGCGCCGAGCGCGAACAGCGCCAGCGCCGCGGCCGTCGTCTTCGCCCGCGGCCGGGTGGTCGAGACCGCGCAGTAGCCGCCGGTGGCACCGCCCTGCGGCGTCTCGTTGCGGTAGACGTCGTAGAAGCTCAGCGTCTTGATCGGCGTCCCGTAGGCGACGATCGGCTGGCTGGGGTTGCCGCTGTTGTCGACGGCGACCACCGCGGCGGCGTAGGTGATGTCGTTCTGCAGGATCTCGACCCGAGCAGAGGTCGCCTGGGCCGACAGCAGCCCCGAGCAGACGAAGGTCGGATTCGAGCCCCTCGACCCCCATTCCTGTCTGCGTCGTGGGACAGATCTGGAACGCCGAAGTGAACGGACCGGTGCTGGTCCCGCCATCGACCGCCTGCTCCTTGAACACCTGGTACTGGTCGGCGCGGCTGCAGAGGATCTGGTAGCCGAGAAGATCGGTGATGATGGATTGATTGATCGCGTCCCAGTTGATCACCAGCGCCTCGTCTCCCCCTCGGATCGTGACGCCGGTTGGCGCCGGGGGTGGGGTGAGATCGATGGCCAGCGTCAGCGGGACGCTCAGATCGACCCCCACGCCGTCGTCGAAGTCGAAGTTGAAGTTGACCGTCTGCGTGAACGCCTGACCGATGGGCGAGGTGCAGGCGGCGGCTGTGCCGGTTGTCGTCGTGGAGCCGCCGTCGGTGGGCACACCCTGCGAGTTGAAGTAGGTGCTGAGCGTGCGGGCGTCCGTAGGGAAGGTATACGAGGCCTGGTTGAGGAGCGTGAGCACCGGCTCGCTGGCGATCAGGGAACAACCGCCGACTGCCACCGCGCCCGCTTCGAACGAAGTGCACCCGTTACCGAGCACGATATAGACCGTCCCGGCGGTGATGTTCGCGGTCGTCCGTTTGGCGACGCCGCTGGCGAACAGCGCGATGAAGAGGTTGACGGGGGTCGCGCAGTCGCAGGCCGCCTGGTTGAAGAAGCGGGAGAGCTCGAAGAGGGTCAGGCTGACGGGAGGGGTCGTCTGCTGCTGGACCGTCACGTAGAAATCCGTGGCCGCGAACGCCGTGCTGCCCGTGGTGCCGCCGGTGCCGAGGAGCGTGGTGCCGCCAGTGCCGACCTGCGCCTCAGCGCGGCCCCCGGAGGTGATCACGAAGAGACCCGCCAAGGCCGCCGTTACGACGAGTGATCTAAGCGACATGAGTCGTTGAAACATGGTGAGTCCCTTTCCCAGCCCCGGAGTCCGTGTGCTCGCTGTGCAAGGAAGATGCCCCGCGGTTGGCGCAGGTTAGGTGGGCTGGGTCGGGCATTGGTGCCGGTCTGGCGGGGGCTCGGCAGGGACTCTGCCATTTTGTCAGGGCGACCGGCTAGTTTTGCTGCGGTCCAGCGCCCGCCGAGCGGTCCCGGCGCGATGGCAGATCCTGGCGCGACAGCAGATTCTGGATGGCCCGCCCCAGCGCGGAGACGTCTTCGGCCGGCTGCTGGCCGCCGAAGCGGGCGGCGGCGTAGCGGCTGGTGAGGCTGTCGAAGGCGTCGTCAGGCGTGAACGGTCCAGTGGCCCGGAGACGGATGGCGTATTCGTGCGGCGTCTCGTTGGGGCGCCGGGCCCACCCCAGCCGCGACAGCCGCCCCAGCGTCCGCCGGTACAGCCGATTGATGGCGCCGTCGGCGGGCGGCGGGCGGCTCTCTTGCCGGCTGGCGGGCGCGAACACCGCGCAGCCCGCGCGCGCGCCGCCGCAGCACCCGGCGCGCGGCGAGCCCCAGCGCGGTCATTGCCCAGCCGAACGCCACCACGATGAGCAGCCGCCCGAGCGGCGCCCCGGGCCGAAGTGGCCCAGCTCGGCCAGGCCCGGCGCGCCAGATCGCGCTGGCGCCCGAGATCGTAGCCCACCACCCAGCGGCTCCAGAAGAAATCCAGCGCGTCGGCTGGTGTCGGCGAAGCGGCCGGCCGGCTCCAGCGCGTCGGCGGGCGGCGTGGCGTCGACGCGCATCCAGCCTACGCCGCTGACGAAGGCCTCCGCCCAGGCGTGGGCCCGCTCGCCCCGCACGGCGACGTAGCCGCCGATCGGGTTCCAGTCGCCGCCCCGAAAGCCGGTCACGTAGCGGGCGGGGACGTCGGCCGCGCGCAGCAGCAACACCGCCGCCGAGGCGAAGAACTCGCAGTGGCCGACCGGCTGGCTGAACAGGAAGTCGTCGACCGGATCGACGCCGGCCGGACGCGGCGGCGGCTTGGAGGTGTAGGAGTGCCCGGCCCGCAGCCATTCGACGACGGCGGCGATTTTTTCGCCGTCACTTTTGGCGCTGCCGTCGCGCCTGGCGCCGAGGCGCGCCCCCAGCTCCTTCATCCCGGCGAGGCCATCGGGCAGCTCCAGGTCGTCGAGCCGCGCGTGCGGGTCGAGCACCGCCACGCCGAGCGCGCGCGGGCGGGAGTAGGCCACGTAGTGCGCGTGCGCCAGGGTGACGAACCCGTCGCCGGCCTCGCCGCCCCCCACCCGCAGCGCCGCCTCGCCCGACCAGCGCGGCACCACGCCGACGGTGCCGCCCGCGCCGAGCCGTGGTCGACGGCAGCTCGATCGCCACCGGGCGATCGGCGGCGAACAGCACCGCCGCCGGGACGCCCACCGCCTCGATCTCCTGGCGCTCGGCGCCGGCCAGCGAGTCGCCGCCGGGCGCCTCGCCGAGCTCGTGGATGAAGGATCGGCCGCCCGCCTCGTCGAGCACCGTGCGCAGCTCGGGCTGCCGGCCGCGGAGCCAGCGCCCGCGATCGTAGGCGTCGTAGACCGCGCCCCGGAAATACAGCTGCTCGGCGGCGGCGCGGCGGGCGCGATCGTCCGGCAGCGCGCGACAGCCGGGGCAGCGTCGCGCGAAGCAGCACCGTGTGGCGCGCGGCCCCCGAGCCGCCGTAGCGGCCGAGCGCCACCTCGTCGGACGAGCCCGACCACGTTCGGCTGCGACCCGCGCCCCCAGCACGAACCCCGCGCCGAGACGGGGAACGAAGGCGAACATCCCCACCGCGCCCACGAACACAGCCGCCGCCACCAGGAACGTCGCCGCCGAAGAACGCCCGCCCGACCACCCGCCGCGAGCTGAGGATCCGCCCGATGCCGACCTTCTGGCTGGGGGCCTGCGCCGAGTGGCGCACCAGGTAGTTCTCTTCCATCTCGCGGCGCAGGTGAAACAGGATGAGGGCCCAGGTCGCGAGCACCACGTAGACCGCGAACATCGCCATGAAGAGGAACGTCGCGGTGACGGTCGAGACGACCAACACCATCAGGAACGACAGCGCGTAGATGTGGACGTAGTCGCGGTGGCTGCGGCGGTAGAGGAGCTTATAGCCCAAGAGCGCCAGCACCAGATCGAACGCCGGCGCCAGGTCGGCGTCGGGCATCCGCCGCCAGATCCGCCAGACGATCACCACCAGCAGGAGACCGTCGCGGCGCGCACCGGGCCGGCGGCGCGATCGAGGGCGGCGGCTGCCCGCGTGCCGGCGTCGACGCCGAACGACAGCGCGCAGACGACCAGGAACACGAGCGCGCTCACGGGGCAGACGGCGCGCGTGGTGCCGAGCGCCGCCAGCGCCGACAGCACCAGCAGGTAGGTCACCAGCTTGTGCGCCGCCTGGAACCTCATGAGGCTTGACCATCCGGGCCCCCCCGCGGGGCTCCGCCGGGCCACGCCCGGCACCGGCGGTGTCTGCGGGCCGGCACCTCGGGGCAGGCGATCTCCGGGCAGGTCGATCTCGCCGTCGGGGCGGACGTGAGCGCCGGCGCGGCGGCGCGGGCGCGGCGGCGCTCCTGCCTCGGGCGCGATGAACGCCAGCAGCCGGAGGAGGCGCGCCAGGTGCCCCGGCCCGACCGAGGGCGCCACCTCGCCCCCCCGCGTGCAGAGCCCGACCGCCAGCCCGCGGCGCGCCAGCTCCACGCAGAGCGCCGCCGTTCGCGACACCGCCAGCTCGAACGGCTCGGCGCCGGCGTGCGCGTCGTTGTCGAAGACGATGGTCGCCTCGTGCCCCTCGTCGTCCTCGTGCTCGCGCACGAGCAGAATCCCGCGCCGGGCGCTGCTCCGCCAGTGAATGCCGCGCGGATCGTCGCCGGCGCGAAACGCGCGCAGCCCCGCCAGCTCGCCATGTCGGCTGGGCGCCTTGTTGCGCGCGGGCGCCGGCGGCGACGGCAGCCCGCGCAACACCACCGCGGGGAGCGCGCCGAGCGCCGGGTAGACCACCACCTCCGCCGCGTCGGGCGCTTCGCGCGCGCGCGCGCATCAACCCGAACGGAAACTTGGTCGCCAGCCGGAAGCCGGACAGCCTGTGGCGCCCGCGCCGGGCCAGCGTGTGCCGGTACGACGTCTCCTGCGTGCGCCCGGCCGGCAGCTTGAGAAAGTAGCAGCGCTTGTCGATCGGGCGCCCATCGACGAGATCCTCCACCTCGATCGAGAACGAGGGCAGCCGCCGCTTGCGGTTCTCCAGCGAGATCCCCATCAGGTACGGCGTCCCGGCGTGGATCACCGGCGGCAGGATCCGCCTCACGCGCAGCCCGCCGAGCCCCAGCGTCGACATCAGCCAGTTGGCCAGCAGCAGGCAGGCCATCATCCCGAACGTCAGGAAGAAGAGGTTGATCCCGGCGTCGAGCGCCACCGCGCCCACGAACAGCCGTGGCCAGCAGGAACCACCACCCCTCGCGGGTCGGCGGTAGTTTGCGCTTCATCTCATGCGGGAACCCTGGGAGGGTTCCCGCGCCCTCCCGCGAAGAGCTCCGCTGAGCAAAGCTCAGCTACGCTCGACGCGATCGTCCTCCGCGTCGTCCTTCGCCGGTCTCGGTTTCCGGACTCACCCCGGCGCGGGGAGGCGGTCGAGGATCTCGGCGAGCACGCGCTCGACGTCCTGCCGCGACCGCGCCACCGCCTCGACCGGCGAGGCCGGGATCACCCGGTGCGCCAGCACAGGCCCCGCCAGCGCCTTCAGATCGTCGGGCAGCACGTAGTCGCGCCCCTCGGCCAGCGCCGCCGCGCGGGCGGCGTTCCGCCAGGCGAGCTGCCCGCGCGGCGACACGCCGACCGCCAGGTGCGGCGAGCGCCGCGTCTCGCCGCGCCACCGCGACGATGTAGTCGGCCAGCTCGGGCGAGAAGTGGACCCGCTCGGCGGCGTCCTGCAGCCGGCGCACGTCGGCCACGCTCAGCACCGCCTCGAGGCGCAGCAGATCCTCCTCGGGGCGCCCGGACGACTCGAGCAGGATCCGCCGCTCGTCCTCGGGCGCCGGGTAGTCGATCCGCAACGCTCAGCAGGAAGCGGTCCATCTGCGACTCGGGGAGCGGGTAGGTCCCGTAGTGCTCCTCGGAGTTCTGCGTCGCCATCACCAGGAACGGGGTCTCGAGCGGGTAGGGCCGCCCGTCCACCGACACCTGTCCGTCGTTCATCGCCTCGAGCAGCGCGCTCTGCGTGCGCGGCGGCGTCCGGTTGATCTCGTCGGCCAGCACCAGGTTGGCGAACACCGGCCCGGGCTTGAACTCGAACTCGCCCGATCTTGGGATCGAGCATCGAAACGCCGAGCACGTCCGACGGCAGCAGATCGCTCGTGAACTGGATGCGGTGGAAGCTGCCGCCGATCGACCGCGCCAGCGCGCGCGCCAGCGTGGTCTTCCCGACGCCGGGGACGTCCTCGATCAAGAGATGCCCGCGCGCGCAGAGCGCGATCACCGCGTGCCGGATCACGCCCGGCTTGCCGCGCAGCACGCGGGCGACGTTCGCCTCCAGCGCCACCAGCAGCTCTGCCGGTGCGCGCGCCCCACCGAGGGTCGCGGGGTCAAGCCGAGGCAGAGCCGTCGTGCTCATTGGACAGGGCGGAAATTATAACACCCCTCTGTCAACAACATGCTGGCGCGTCAATCAAAAACCCTTAGAATCGGGCTCCCGATTTCTTAATTTCCTGCGCCAAAACGCCGATTCGGAGGGTTCATGGGGGACATCCGCGCTCGTCTTTCTTCGCTTTCGCTTTCACTCCCGCTTTTCGCGGTGGTCCTCTTCGCGGCCGGGTGCGGTGACAACACGCCCCCGACGACGGGGACGGGGGGCTCGGGCGGAGGCACCGGCGGCGTCGCCGGGAGCACAGGGACGGGCGGCGGCGGCGGAGTGGGCGGGGGCGGCGGCAGCAGTGAGATCGACGGCGGGACCGGCGGCGTGGGCGGTGGGACCGGCGGCAGCGGCGGCGCGACGGGCGGCGTGGGCGGCGTGGGCGGCGCAAGCGCGACGGGCGGCGTGGGCGGCGCAAGCGCGACGGGCGGCGTGGGCGGCGCGAGCGCGACCGGCGGCGTTGGCGGCGGCACTGCGGGAACCGGTGGCAGCACTGGGGGAACCGGTGGCAGCACCGCGGGGACTGGCGGCGTCGGCGGGACCGGCGGCGGCAGCGGCGGCACTGGCGGGACGGCAGTTCTCGACGCGGGAACCGACGCTCCTCCTCCGACAGCTTGCTACACGACGGCCTTCACGGCGCCCACGGCCGGCGCGACGTTGACCGTGGCCAACGACACCGACCAGACCTGCGCAGACGGATTTCAGTACACGGTCACCATCACCTCGGGCGCACCCGACGGCACCAACGTGACCCTCTACGACGGCAGCTCGCTGCTCAAGACGGTGCAGGTCACCGGCGGCACGGCGTCGTTCCCCGTTCAGCTCTCGACCAGCGGCACCGCGCAGAATCTCTCGATCCAGTATCCGAGCACTCTGGCCTGCAACGTCAACGAGCAGGTGACGGTCAACTGCCCGAACAGCCCGCCGACCTGCTCGATCAGCGCGCCGGTCATCAGCGCGACCCACCCCGATCTGAACGGCGTCGCCGCCCCGCAGGGCGATCGCACCAGCTCGACCGGCTCGCCCTACCAGGCGACCTTCGTCGTCAACACCAGCGCCGAGGATGGCCAGACGGTCACGCTCGCCGTCGACAACGCCGCCGCGCCGGGCACCCCCGTCGACGGCACGCCCAGCGCCATTGTCGCCGGTGGTGACGCCACCTTCGGCCTCACGCTCGCCCCCGACGGGACCTACGAGGTGATCGCCACCTGCACCAACAAGGAGGGGATCACCGGCACGTCGACCAAGAGCACCTTCACCGTCGACACCACGCCGCCCGACCTGACGCTCAACAGCCCGACGGCAGGCCAGTTCGTGGTCGGCGGGACCATCAACGTCTGCGCGCAGACCGATTCGACGGATGCGGCGGGGCTCTCGAGCTCGCTCGGCACCGCCCAGAAGAACCTCTGCGTGACGCTCGGCACGTCGGCCACGCCGACCTGCACGGCGATCCAGGCGATCAACACATCGACCTGCATCTCGTTCGCCTGCCCGGGCAGCGCGCCGTTCGGCCTGACCGTCAATCTGTCCGACGCTGCCGGCAACCCGACGTCGCAGACGATCACCGGCGTCTCCTGCGCCTCGTCGCTCCCCTCGGTCGAGATCATCGCGCCCGCCTCCGACGCGCCGGCCTTCACCAATCAGGCAGACCACATCCTGGCGGCCAACGCGCCGGTCGGCGTCCCCGACGAAAACGCCAGCACGCCAGGCGCCCAAGCGGACGTCGTTGCCTGCACCGATACCGCCGGCACGGCGACGCTGTTCGTCGGGCCACCAAGGAGACGCCAACCTGGGCCAGCTCGGCAGCGCGATCGCTACCGCAGCGGCGGCACCCACCGACAACTGCCCCTCGGGCTTCGGCTTCGTGGCGCGCTTCGCCGGCGTGACGCTCCCGGAGAGCACCGAGAACGCCGACGGCACGCTGTCGACAGCGACCGAGATGAAGGTCAGCGTCACCTCCGCCGCCAACAGCGCCGACATCGGCACCAGCGGCGCGGACGATGTCTGGGTCGACAGCATCGCGCCGAGCCTGACGTTCCTGTCGCCGGGCGGGCCTCTGCGGCAGCTTCACCCAGTCGTCGACCACCGTGACCGAAGACGTCGCCTACACCGCCGACGACACGCTGGTCGTCGCGGATGTGACCAACAACGGCGTCACGACGACCTACGATACGCCGGCCTACGTCAGTGGCGTCGCCACCTTCGGGGGCGTCGCCTTCGCTGAGGGCCAGAACGCGCTGGTCGCGACCGAGAGCGATCCGGCCGGCAACGCGACCGTTCTCGCGACCTGCACCGTGACGATCGGGTCGGCGCCGGTGGTGACGTTCACGACGCCGACCGCGGGTGCGCTGCTCTGCCCGTTCGGGGCGACCGCTCCGGGTTGCATCGACGACAGCGATCCCAGCACGCCAGGCTGGCAGGGGAGCCTGGGGGTCCTGGTGACTGCGGGCAGCGGCCAGGCGGTGGTCGGCAGCGTCATCACCTTCACGGAAGGCTCCACGACCTTCGGCAGCGCAACGACCGACGTCATCGGCAGCGCACAGATCAACGGCGTCACGCTCCCCGAGGGCGTGCAGACGATTACCGCGACGACCGACAACGTGCCGGGCGCGGGCGTGGGTAGCGGGACGGTGAACGTCACCGTAGACACGTTGTATGCGGCGGGCTCGGAGTGAAGATTGACGGCTCGGGCGCAGTGCGTCGATTACTTGGGAGGTAAGCATTCGCGCGCTTCGTTGTCCGTTGCATTGGCCATCCGGCCGAGTCGTCAATCGCGGCGGCAGCCGCTAACCTCGTGTTGAAAATGGGCGTCGCGCAGCGCCGGCGCGCGGCATGCGACGCATTCGGCAAACATGGACACGGGGCGCTCGATTGATATGGTTTTCACACTTGCAAGATCGTATCCTTACGGATACACTTCTCAACAGATCGCCTCACCGCCTGTGTACACGGTCAACCGCACCGAGGAGTTCGACACCTGGCTTGCGCGGCTTGCCGATTTACAAGCGAGGGCAAAAATCCTGGTGCGGATCCGGCGTGCGGAACGCGGGCATTTCGGCGACATGAAGTCGTTGGAAGACGGTGTGTCCGAGATGCGAATTGACTGCGGCCCGGGGTACAGGGTCTATTTCGCGCGCGAAGGGCGCATGGTGTATCTGCTGCTCTGCGGTGGCGACAAGTCCACGCAGCCGGCCGATATCAAGCATGCCAAAACAATGTGGGCAGCAATTAAAAAGGAACTGTCATGAGCAAGATCAAAACCGCACGGTTCGATGCGTCGCACTACCTCGACAGTGAGGAAGCGATCGCTGAGTACCTCAATGCAGCACTTGAGGACGGCGACTCCGACGTCCTGCTTGCCGCCATCGCCGACATCGCCAAAGCGCGCGGTATCGCCAAGGTTGCGGCAGACGCCGGGCTCGGCCGCGAAAGCCTCTACAAAACACTCGCGCCTGGCTCGAAACCGCGCATGGATACGGTGTTCAAACTGCTGCGCGCACTCGGTGTCAAGCTCAATGCGGTGCCGGAAAGCGCGGCGGCGTGAGTCGCGTTTTTCGTTTCCGCGGGACTTGGAAAAGTTCTCCCGTACGCCGGATTGGCTGCGGTATCAGGCGCGTTTCCGGAGTTTCGTAGGCTTGGCCGGGTGTAGTCCGGGGTATTCCATTACCTCTCAGGTAATGGATCGCTAGCGCGGTTTGGCTATCATCGGTGGCATGAACACACTCTCTCTCGCGCAAATCGTTCCGTCGCATGCGCCGGCGGCCAGCCGCACCGTCGGCGATCTGCTGCGCGAATGGCGTCAGCGGCGACGTATGAGCCAGTTGCTGCTCGCGGCTGAAGCCGACATTTCGACCCGGCATTTGAGCTTCGTCGAATCAGGCCGCGCCGTGCCGAGCCGGGAAATGGTCATGCATCTCGCCGAACGGCTCGACGTACCGCTGCGCGCACGCAATGCGCTGCTGGTCGCGGCCGGTTATGCGCCGCTGTTCCGCGAGCGCACGCTATCCGATCCGCAGTTGGCCGCCGCGCGCGAGGCCGTCGACCTTGTGCTGAAGGGCCACGAACCCTACCCGGCGCTCGCCATCGACCGGCACTGGACCATCATTGCCGCGAACAATGCGCTCGCGCCTTTGCTGGCCGGCGCCAGTCCGGAACTGCTCAAGCCGCCGGTCAATGCGTTGCGCCTGAGCTTGCATCCAGAGGGCATCGCAGCGTCGATCGTCAACTGGCACGCCTGGCGCGAGCACATCCTGGCGCGGCTGCAGCGGCAAATCGACGTGAGCGGCGACGAGACGCTGAGCGCGTTGCGCGACGAACTGGCCGCCTATCCTGCGCCGCCGGGCGCGGAAACGGCCGAGCACGACAACGCCGCAGTCAATCAGATCGCAGTACCGCTGCGACTGCGCACGTCGATCGGCGTGCTGTCGTTTTTCAGCACGACCACGGTGTTCGGCACACCGGTCGACGTGACGCTCTCGGAACTCGCCATCGAAGCGTTCTTTCCGGCCGACCAGCAAACCGCGGCGGCGCTGCGCGAATTCGGCGAGAGCCAACGCGCCGGGACAGCACGCCAATCCTAGCCCGACTATCGAAATAGTCCGGCATTGCTGCATTGAGCCCTTGTCTTTTTACTCGGTTAGATTTGCTCGGAGAGATGCACTTGAACGACCACGCCGTACTCGTACGTCAACTCGGCATCAGCGACCGCGACGACTACTTCCAGCTTCGCCTGCGTGGACTGAAGGCGCATCCGGATTCGTTTGGCCAGAGTTACGATGAAGCGCTCGCCAGAGGTGCGTCACAACACGATGCAATGCTGACGGGCTCGCGTGCGGCAGAAGGTGATTTTTTGCTCGGCGCTTATGCGTCGGCCGGAACGCCGTTGATCGGCGTGGTCGGCCTGATCCGCAACCCGAGCGACAAGCAGCGGCACAAAGCTGCGGTGATTGGCATGTATGTCGCGCCGGAAGCCGCGGGCCGCGGCGTTGGGCGCGCGTTGCTCAACGAATTGCTGGCGCGGGCCTCGCGCGTGGAGGGTCTACGGCAAATCCAGTTGCTGGTGGGAAGCCGCAACCAGGCTGCGAGAAAGTTGTATGAGTCGCTGGGGTTTTGCAAATATGGCTGCGAGATCGGTGCGCTCAATGTGAACGGCGTGTTTCACGATGCGGATCTGATGGCGCTGTTTATCTGATGGAAACTGGCGCGGCAGTAATCGCCGCTTGTCACTCTCATTCAAACGCCCTGCCTTAGCACGCGATCCGTGCTATTTTTTTGACTGCCCTTTCGCCCCACCCGCCCCGAAAATGGCTACCGAGCCGCCCTCGGGCCGCCTTCGATTTGTCGCTTGTCAGTCAACTCTCACATGTCCGACCTCTCCAGTTCGCTTCCGCGCGTACCCCGCCGTTTCGATATCAATCCGAAACCGCTCGGCGCCGCGCTCGTTCTGATCGCACTCGGCGCCATTTATCTGGCGCAGACCGTCAGCGGCCGCCAGGCGGCGCTCTATCTTGTCGGCGCCCTGCTCGGCATGTCCCTTTACCATGCGGCATTCGGCTTCACTTCGGCGTGGCGGGTTTTTATCGCCGACGGCCGCGGTGCCGGCCTGCGCGCGCAAATGTTGATGCTCGCGCTCGGTGTATTGCTGTTCTTCCCGGCGTTGCAGGCTGGCACGCTGTTCGGTCACCCTGTCACCGGACTTGTCGCGCCGGCAGGCACGTCCGTGCTGGTCGGAGCCTTCATGTTCGGCATCGGGATGCAATTGGGCGGTGGCTGCGCATCGGGCACCTTATACACGGTGGGCGGCGGCAGCACCCGCATGATCGTTACGCTTGCGGCGTTCGTGATCGGCTCGGTGGTCGCGACCGCGCACATGCCGTTCTGGACCGCGTTGCCGTCGCTCAAACCGCTTTCGATGGTGACCGCGCTCGGCGCGGGCTGGGCTATCGTGCTGAACCTGGTCATGTTCGCGGCCATCGCGGCACTCACCGTTCTGGTCGAACGCCGCCGTCACGGCCAACTGGTCAATGAGCCGCCGCGCCGGCCGCATACGTCGCCGTGGCTGCATGGTCCGTGGCCGCTGTTCGTCGGCGCGATCGCGCTGGCTCTCCTCAACTTCGCCACGCTGGCACTCTCAGGGCGTCCGTGGGGCGTGACGTCCGCCTTCGCGCTTTGGGGCGCCAAGCTATTTGCGATGGTCGGAATCGACGTGGCCGATTGGCCATATTGGGCCACTCACGCCAACGCGGGTTCGCTCGCCGCCCCTGTTACACATGACGTCACCTCCGTTATGGACATCGGCATCGTGCTCGGCGCCATGGCGGCCGCGTCGTTAGCCGGACGTTACGCACCGATATGGAAAGTGCCGGCGCGCTCGCTCATCGCGGCGGTGGTCGGCGGCCTGATGCTGGGCTACGGAGCCCGTCTGGCCTATGGTTGTAACATCGGAGCCTACTTCAGCGGCATCGTGTCAGGCAGCCTGCACGGCTGGCTTTGGCTGGTCGCGGCTTTCGCCGGAAATGTGCTCGGCACGCGCTTGCGGCCGGCGTTCGGTCTCGAAGTCGAACGCGTTCGCTCGACCGGCTGCTAGATTTACGCAGCAAGTTACAAATGCGGCCTGATTTGTAACCGGGGCCGCACCAGCCTGTTACACCTCTGTTGTGTCCCCAAAGCGGCTCGAAATAGCGGTATTTATTACTCTATATTGCGCCCGCTTTCCATTTCCTTTCTAGTTCGAGCGGGAATTTCCGATCCGTCTCCCACTCACTCTATTTCTTCATACAAAAAGACACAGATGCCCGTAATACAAGGGTTTCCATGGATCAGACGAAAACCTGCGATGGCGGAAAAATTCTCTAAGCATCACGTATTACAGGACCGTGAAAGAGTTACCGAAAATTGATGTATCTTTTTGAGATATTTTTTTGAGAAGGGATTGATTTCTATTTTTACCCTTCATACAATTCGTCCCAAGCTGTTACGAAATGTAACGCGATGTATCAAAAGGTCGCCGTCTGTATCAGGGGGTGACCCGTAGCCGGAGGACAACGTTTCCGGCGAGGCACAAAAGACATAACGGCAAAAAATGCCGACATAGTAATTCGGGGCTTCGGAAAAACAGAAAATGGACCGTAGCAGCGAGACGCTGGATTCAATCCGCGAGATTAACTTGTCTTACATCATGCTCGCGCAACGTATGTTGCGTGAGGACAAACCGGTCGGCATGTTCCGGCTGGGACTGTCGTCGGAACTGGCTGACTTGCTTGCCGGGCTGTCGCTCGCGCAGATCGTCAAGCTGGCCGCTTCCGATCAGCTTTTGTGCTTCTTCCGCTTCAACGACCACTCGATGTTGTCGGCGTTGACGCAAACGACGAAGCACGCCGCAGTTGCTCCGACTCACGCGGCGATCCTGCTTGCAGGCCAGCCGGCTGAACAGTTCGCTTAATCGAGGTGACTGCGATGCTCAAGCGTAGCCTGACGGAAGACGCACAGGAAGTATTCCGCGCCATTGCGCTGATCGAACTCGGCGCACGCATGCAAGTGCTCGAAAGCGAATTGACGCTCTCGCGCGACCGCATGATCCGCCTGTATCGTGAAGTGAAAGGCGTATCGCCACCCAAGGGCATGCTGCCGTTTTCGGCGGACTGGTATATGACGTGGCTCGCGAATATCCACGCGTCGCTGTTTTACAACACGTACCTGTTCCTGAAGAACGAAGCGCGCTGCTCGCATCTGGATGCACTGACCAAGGGGTATCGGCTGTATCTGGAACATTGCCAGCACAGCGAAACCGAACCGGTGCTGGATTTGACGCGTGCATGGACGCTGGTGCGTTTCTTCGACGCCGACATTCTGCAATTGACCAAATGCTGCCGTTGCACCGGCAAGTTCGTGGCGCAC
>CAVRRT010000079.1:0-18304 GCA_963723305.1 uncultured Pseudomonadota bacterium | reverse complement strand
GTCCACGTAGGGGGAACGATTTTCGTCAATAACGCCGCGCAGGGTTTTACCGCGGAACTGGACGGCGGAGGGAAGCGCATTGCGTTCAGCGCGCAAACGTCGCCGGTGAAGGCAGTGGCGATTGGAGCGGCAGGTGAAGTTTATTTTGGGGGCGATGCTTACGTCGAGCGCGACGGCGGCGCGAAGATCGCGGCGCCCGGATCGGTGAACGCTCTTACGAGCGATGCTTCCGGACATATTTATGCGGCGGGAAAGACGGCCAGCGCGGCTTATGTCGCTCGCCTGGCGACCGGCGGCGCAAGTTGGGATTGGATACTACCGCTGGGCGGCTCGGGTTCAGTGAATGAGGCGCGAGCCATCGTTGCAGGAACCGATGGCGCCGCCATCTACGTCGGCGGCCTGACCAACTCAGCGGATTTCCCGGTGAAGTCGGCCTATCAGAACCGGATGACCGGAGTGCAAGATGCGTTTGTCGCACGCGTGAAGTCCGATGGATCGGCACGACGTGGGCGACCTATCTGGGTGGCCGCGGCACGACCTCGGCAGAGGCAATGGCTCTTAATGGCAATGGACATTTGCTGATCGCCGGCGCGACGGACGGACGCGGCCTTCCTTTGGCAGCGAGTGGCAGCGGCCATCAGGATGGATTCTTTGCGCGGTTTGACCAAGCTGGTCAGCGACGCCTCCGTACGGCGCGTGCACCAGGATCTGCGACGCCACCACGTCGGCGCGGACCCGCCGACCGTCCTCCACGACGGCGGCGGCGGTCTCGTCGCAGGAGGTCTCGATCCCGAGGACCAGCACCGCTCAGAGCTTTCCGAGTCGGTCGACGATCGCGCGCAGCTCGACGGCGAACTCACCGTGAGGTTGGAGCTCGAGGTAGCGTTGGTACGCGCGCCGGGCGTCGGCCATCTCACCGGCGTCCTGGTGGATGCCGCCGATGACGACGTAGGCGTCGGCCCACTTGGGGTTCAACTTGACGGCGCGCTCGGCGGCGACGAGCGATTCCCGCCGGTGGTTGCGGTTGAGCAGCGCGTGCGCGAGCCATCCGTTCGCCTCGGCGGAGTCGGGGTTGGCGTCGCGCGCGGCCGTGCAGGCGGCCTCGGCGTCCTTCATCCGGGCTTCTTGGTACGACGTGCGGCAGGCGACGAGCAGCGCGGGAGCTTCCGCCAGGCGCGCGCGCGCCAGCTTCGGATCGGCGCTTCGCTCCTCCGCCTCGTCGAGCGGGGGAGCCGCTGCGGCGCGCGCCATCGCCGGCTTCGCCCCACCCGCCGCGGCCGCGCCAGTCCCCGCCGGCGCGACGACGGGCAACGATCCCGGCGGCACGCTCGCCGGGGCCGGCGCCGGCGGCGACGTTTGCGCTGGCGGCGACGTTTGCGCCGCGGTCTCGACGGCTGCCGGCTCGGCTGACCGCGGGTGATGCCGCCAGGCCACCAACATCCCGCCGAGGGTGCAGACGGCGATCGTGACCAGCACGGTGATCAGCGGGCCGCGGCGGTGCTCCGGCAAGACAGGCTCGCTCGTCTCGTCCGCCGCGTCGACCGCCGCCTCGACGGCCGTCGCCCGCACGAGCTGCGTCGTCGGCCGCGGCGGCGGCTCCGGCGCCGGGCCGTCGAGCAAGGGCGGCGGCTCGTCGAGCGCCCGCGCGCTCCCGGGCGGCGTCACCGACTGCGACGGGCGGATGAAGGCCCGCGCGTTCTCCTCGCGGACGAAGGCGCGCGCGTTCTCCTCGCGCAGGTGCGCCAGGCGGACCTCGGCGGCCGGCGAGTGCTTGATCTTGGTCTTGGCCGGGCGCACGACGATCTCGCCCGAAGCCGAGCGTTGCTCAGGCCCGATCGGAAGCGCGGCGGCGATCGACGGCGGCGGCTCCGTTCCGGGCGAGGTCGGCGCCAACGTCTCGTCGAGCGAGGCGGCGTCCATGATCGGCGTCGCGTCCTCGGCGCTGAGGATCGCGTCCTCGGCGTTCGGCGACGAGATCTCCGGGCTCGACAGCTCCTCGATCACCCCTTCCCCTTCGCTGCCGGACGACTTTTGTCCCGACGCAGCGGCCTCGAGCGAGCTCTCGAGCGCGGTGGGAACAACCACCGCGGTCATCGCCACCGCCACCCGGGCTCCGTCCAGCACAGCCGACGCCGCCGACGACCCTGACGACCCCGCGGCCCCGAACCCGGGCAGCGTGGTGGGACCTGCCGCCATGCCGGGCCTCGTGGGTCTCGCGGGCGCGGGCGCCTCTGTGGTGTGCGCCTCCGTGGTGTGCCCACCCGGCGTGTGCCCCTCCGTCGTGAGTCGGTCGGTGAAACGCGCGCGCAGATCGTCTTCGAGCGGGTCGGTCGCTCCCTCGAGCGGTTCGAGCGGAGCGGTCGGCCGGCCGTGTACGCCGATCCCCGCCTCCGGCGACGCGCCGAACAGATCGCGTTCGAGCCGCGCCGGCGAGCGGAACGGCCCGGTCGCCTCGGAGAGCCACCCCTCCATGTCGGCGCCGACCGCCTCGTCCTCGCCCAGCGGCAGGCGGATGTCGTGAATGATCCTCTCCTGCACGAGCTTGCCTATCGACGCGGCGGCGTCGAGGTCCGGCAGGCCGCAGTCGTCGATCACCTGCAGGAAGGTCCGCACGCCGTCGAAGAGGCGCAAAATCCGATTGACCTCGTCCGGGATGTCGGCCAGCCGCTCCGCCAGCGTCCGGTAGTCGACCTCGAAGATCGTGTCGAGCGGTGGCAGCCCCGCCAGGAGGCGGCGCCACTCGTCGACCCGGCGCAGCGCCTCCATCAGGAGATCCTGCGGGCGCATCTCGATGGTGTCCTTGCGACGGATGCTCTTCCACTCGACCTCGAGGTGCCCGGCCGACCAGCAGAACAGTCGGTAGATGGCGTCGCGCCCCGACAGCCGCCCCACCTCGGCGTCGACCACGTTCCCCTGGCGGAAGAAGATCTCGCCGCGCGCGCCACCGTCGGCGGTGATCACCGCGACGCCCGATTTCTGGTGCGCGGCGATCGCGCGCAGCAGATCGACCAGCGGCACGTCGCTGATGTCGCTCACGAAGCGATCGCCCCGCGGCGCAGGCGCCTCGGCCCCGTCGGCTGTCGCGCCGGCGGCGTGCGCCGACAGCTCGAGCCGCTCCCGCTCGCGCCGCTGCAAGAGAGCGCGCGCCCGCGCCACCACCTCCTGCACGTAGATCGGCTTCACCACGAAGTCGTCGGCGCCCGCCTCGAGCCCGCGCGTCTTGCTCTCCAGGCCCGGATCGGAAATCAGCACCACCGCCGGCGGAAGCCGCTCACCGGTCTGTTTGACCCGCCGGCAGAACGCCAGGCCGTCAGTGTCGATGGCGCCGGCGATCACCAGATCCGGGCCGTCGGCCAGGCGCCTCAGCGCCTCTTCGTTCGTGCTGGCGAGACCGACCGCGAACCCCGCGTGCCGCAGGCTCAGATCGAGGATGCGGCGAATGGACTCGTCTGCTTCGACGATCAGAATCGCCTGCATCGCCCTCGCCTCTGGCCGTAAAGACTCCATACCAGCTGTCGCCCCGCAGTATATGCGTTACGAGGGGTCTTCTTTTCCACCAATACAAAGCACCAATTGCTAATTGCTTAGCTCGGGCAGATGGCGGCTGAAAATGTCACGCAGCGCCTGCAGCTCGGCTGGTGCGGCGCTCATGGCGCTCCGCAGGTAGCCGACGGTCGCCGGGATCCAGCGCAGGAAGGAAGGGTTCTTGCGAACCCGATCGATGAAGACGAATCGCCCGACGTCCTTCAGCTTCCGCTGCAGCGTCTGGAGCAGGAACAGCCGCCGGAAGGCGACCGGGTCCGCGACGCCGGCCAGGGCGATGAAGTCCCCCACCAGATGGTCGACCTCGGCGGGTGAGAGCACGACGTACGAATCGCGCAGCAGCGCCACCAGATCGTAGGCCCGCGTCCCCATGAGCGCGTCCTGGAAGTCGATCACCTTGAGCTCGGGGCCGGCGTCCCCGACCACCATGAGGTTCCGGCTCTGGAAATCGCGGTGCACCAGCGTCTGCGGCGCCGCTGCGAGCTCGCGCGCCAGCCAGTCGAAGGCGGCCGCCAGTGACTTCGTCTCGTCGGGTGTCAGCTTCGCGCCGCGCTCGGCTTCGAGGTACCATTCCTTGAAGTGGTCGAGCTCCCAGCGGAGGAGCGGCTCGTCGAACCGGCGACCGAACGCGACGCAGGTGGGGTCGGCCGCGCAATCGCCAAGCCTTTGCAGCGCCACGATCTGCGCCAGGGCTCCCCGGTAAAACCGCCGGCGCTCGGCCTCCGGAGCGTCCCGAACCGCCGACTCGAACGTGCAATCGCCGAGATCCTCCAGCGCCACCAGCCCCCGCTGCATGTCCGCGCGGTAGACCCGCGGGACGGGAAAGCCGCCCGCCGCGAGGTAGCGCTGGACGTTCAAGAACGGCAGCTCGGGCGGACCGAGCCCGGGGGCGGTCGCCTCGTCGGACTTCATCGGTTCGTCGGGGAGCTCCATGATGACCACGCTCCCAGGGTCTCCGCCGGTGACGCGCACCCGGTGATACCGGCGGGTGGAGGCGTCCCCCACCATCGTCTCCACCGACCCGCCGGCCGACGCCTCGTCCGGCTCGGGTGCGCCGACGACCTGACGGACGAACGGAATCAGGACCTCGTCGAGTCGCGGTTTCTCCAGCATCCGCGTGATAATACTTGGACCCCGATGCCCGCGACAGGGGATGCCGAGGCCGATCCGCGGGCTGCTCTGCAGACACTCGGGCGCCAATGGGGCGTTCGTTGCGAGCCGGGGCAGACGGAGGCGCTGCTTCAGTTCGCGGCGCTGCTCATCCACTGGAACCGGAAGATCAATTTGACTGGTGCCAGGTCAACCGGGGCTCTGGTAGCCGATCACTATCCCGATGCCTTCGCGCTGGCTAAGCGGCTCGACCAACCGGCGCAACTGGTCGATGTCGGCAGCGGCGGCGGCCTTCCGGCGCTCCCGCTCACGCTTCTCCGCCCGGGCTTGGTGGTTCGCCTCTGCGAGCCAATCGCAAAGAAGGGCGCCTTCTTGCGCACCGCCATTCGCGAGTTGGCCCTCGGCGACAGGGTCAGCCTCTACAGTCGGCGCGGCGAGGAGCTGGCCGAGACGACCGAGCGGTTCGACGTCGCGACCTCACGGGCAACGTTCGAGCCAGCGGCCTGGTTGGCGCTCGGCCGACAGCTGGTCCGCCCTGGCGGACGGATCTTCGTCCTCACCGTTCCGGGCTCGGAGCTCGGAGGGGGATCGACCGAGATTTACAGCGGCGGCCGGCGGGCACTGATCGAGCTCCCGGTCTGAGCCCCCCACGGACGGCTGCCCACTCTGTTCCACGTGGAACATCCCTCAGGCGAAGCGCCGGCCGGACGTATGCGGTGCCGGCATCGAGCTCTCTCCACACTCTCAGTCTGCTTGACCGTTCCACGTGGAACATTTCTCGGGCGAGGCATCCAGGCCGGCGCGTGCCGTGCGCCATCGAGCTCGTCACTCACGCTGGTCCGAGCCCAGATCTGGTCCCGACCAAATCTGGGTCTCGGCCTGCGCGGTCCCGGCCAACTTCAGGGACGAACTTGATATAAAGGACCGTGCGTTCGTTCGACGCGGTCCTGGAGGCCGAGCTGGTCGCGCTGACCGCCCAGAACCGGCTTCGCGCCTGTCCCGAGGTCGCCGGCCCGTCGAGGACTGCGATCACCGTGTCGGGCGAGCCCCGGCTGTCGTTCTGTTCGAACGACTACCTCGGGCTGGCCGGCCACCCGGCGCTGGCGAGCGCCGCGGGATCGGCGGCCGCACGCGACGGCTTTGGCGGCTCGGCGTCCCGACTGGTGTCGGGCGATCTCCCCGCCCTCCGGCTCCTCGAGGCGCGGTTGGCCCGATTCCTCGGCCGTCAGGCGGCCCTGGTCTTCCCGTCGGGCTATCAGACCAACATCGGGGTCCTGACCGCACTTGCGGGTCCCGAGGACGTCATCGTCTCCGACGCCCTCAACCACGCCAGCATCATCGACGGCTGCCGGCTCTCCCGCGCGCGGATCGCGGTCTATCCCCATGCCGACGCCTCCGCGGCGGACCGTCTCCTCGGCGAGGCCCACGGCGCCCGCCGCCGGCTGCTCGTCACCGAGTCACTTTTCAGCATGGACGGCGATGCGGCCCCGCTCGGCGCGCTGGCCCAGGCGGCGACCAACCACGACGCCATCCTCATCGTCGACGAAGCCCACGCTCTCGGCGCCCTCGGTCCAGAAGGACGCGGCCTGTGCGCGGCCGCCGGTGTCGAGCCGGACGTCCTCATCGGAACGCTCGGGAAGGCACTGGCCGCGGCAGGAGGGTTCGTGGCGGGGACCCGTACCCTGCGCGACATTCTGATCAACCGCGCCCGGAGCTTCATCTTCACGACGGCCCTTCCGCCCCCGGTCGCGGCGGCAGCCCTGGCGGCTCTCGAGATCGTCGACAGCCCGGAGGGGAACCAGCGTCGGGCTCGTCTCCGGGCGCACGCCGAGCGGTTGGCGGCCGGCCTGGCCGCGCTGCGGCCGACCGGGGTGCCGGCGTCAACCGCCCTCTCCGCGGGCCCGATTCAGCCCTTCCTCGTCGGAACCGAGAGGGGCGCCCTGGCCGCCTCGGCGGCGCTCGCAGGGAGGGGGATCTTCGTTCCGGCGATCCGTCCGCCGACGGTTCCCATCGGCTCGGCGCGGCTCCGCATCACGCTCTCCGCCTCCCACGAGGCAACGGACCTCGATCGGCTCCTCGAGGCATTGGCGAGGCCGTTCGGATGAGCTCGCCTATCCACCTTGTCCACGTTACCCGCGTAGACCCCGTTGCGGACGGTGCGCCTCGGCGGGGGTTGTTCGTCACCGGAACCGACACCGGCGTCGGCAAGACGACGATCTCCGTGGCTCTCCTGCGCTACGCGCGCCGCGGGGGAATGCTGCCGATTCCATTCAAGCCCGCGGAGACAGGTTGCGACCCGGACCCGGCTGACGCCGGGGCGCTCTGGCGTGCCGCCTCGCCACCCGTCCCTGAAGCCGATGTCTGCCTCTACGCGTTTCGCCTCCCGGCGGCACCGGCCCAGGCGGCCGCCGCCGAGGGGAAGCGCATCGACATCGAACGGATCGCTGAACGGGCGGCCGCCCTCGCCGCCAAGGGAGACTTTCTGCTCGTCGAGGGGGCGGGCGGGCTGCTCGTCCCATACGACGACGGCGTGACCGGCGCCGACATCGCCGCGCGGCTCAGGCTCCCCCTGCTGATCATCGGACGGACGGCCCTCGGAACGGTCAACCACACCGCGCTGACTCTCAGGGAGGCCGGGCGCACCGCGCTCGACGTCGCGGGACTGATCCTCAATCGAACGACGTCCGCCGAGGGACCGCACGCGGCCGGGAACGCCGATCTCATCGAGAGCCTGACCGGACGCCGCCCGCTGGGGATATTTCCGTGGTTATCGCCGGAGGTCGCCCGCGATCCCGACGCCATGGCTGACGCCCTGGCGGCGAGCGTCGGGGCACCCGCGCTGGAGATGCTGCTGGGAGCCCGGTTTTGAGGGCCTCGGACGCTCGGCTCTCGAGCGCGACGTTCAGACGCCGGCGGCCGGGCGATCTTTCGGATAGATCACCACGCGCCTGAACAGCCCCTCGCCGTCGGACTCCGTGGTGACGCCGGGATGCTCGGCGAGCGTGACGTGAACGATCCGGCGATCATGTGGGCTCATGGGCTCGACCGGGACCGGCCGACCTGTCTTGATGGCCTTCTCGGCGAGACGGTTGGCCATATCGACCAGGGAGTCCTCGCGGCGCCCGCGATACCCCTCGGCGTCGACGACCACGCCGGGGCCATCGTTCGGCTTCTTGCTGATGATTCGATTGACGACATACTGCAACGCGTCTAGCGTTGCGCCCTTTTTCCCGATAATTAGACCAGACTCGGCCCCATGGGCGTCGAGAAAAATACGCTCGCCGTCGTCGAAGGCGCTGACCTCGGCCTCGATCCCCATCCGGTCGAGAATCTCACGCAGAGCCTTTGCTGCTGCCTCACGCTTCTCAGAAAGAACGGCCGTGGTCGACTCTGACATCGGATCCTCTTCTACGAATGATCAGAACGTGAAGCTGGCGATCGGCGCCGGCAAGGGAGGCGGAATTTCCGGAGTCGACATCTGCCGCTCAGACGTCCCGGTCGCCTTCCGCCGATTCGCCGTGGCCGAAACCGGCTTGCGGGTGGCCCTGCGGGTCGCGGGCTTCACCGGTCGCTTCGCCGCCGGGCCTTTCAGCTGGGCGCCCGGGTGAGCGCTCGGGCCCCGCCGATTCTTGACGGATTTGCCGCCGGTCTTTCGGCCAGCCTTCCGCAGCGGTCGGGCCTTTGCCATCGAGCGCCCCACGCTACTGGCTACCCCCGGCGCTGTCAACAGCGTGGCTCCGCGCTCTCAACGGCTCGGCCCGGCACGACTGGCTCTGCCAGAGCGGTCAAGGGCGCTGGTCAGAGCGGTCAAAGGCACTGCCGGCGACTTGAATTCACGACCGGCGGCCCCTATCCTTTGGCCCGACCCGACCGATGCTCGAGCTTGCTTTCGCCCATGGGGATCCGCTCGAGCGGGTCGTCGACCTGCTGATCATCGCCTGCAGCGAGGGAGAGCTGGACGGCGCCGGCCTGGTCGGACGCGCCGACGCGCGGCTCGAAGGTCTCCTGCGCCGTGCGGCGGCCGAGGAGCGGTTTCGCGCCACGCCGGGACAGTCGTTGCTCGTGCACACGCACGGCGCGCTGCCTGCCCGCCGCCTCGCGCTCCTGGGCCTGGGAGCGGCCACCGCGGACGACGGGCGCGCGCTGCGCATCGCCGCCGGAAGTGCCGTTCGCCTCGCCGGCACCGTCGGCGCCACGCGCGCCGCGCTGACCTGGGCGGCGGGCGAGGGAGCCGCGACGCTGGAGGCAGCCGCCGAAGGCGCCTGGCTGGGGGCCTACCGCTTCAGCAAGTACCTCACCGACGACGACCGCAGCCGCGCGCCGTCGCTCGTCGCGCTGGAGCTCTGCCCGCCTCCGGCGACGGAGGCCGACGCGGCCAACGCGGCGCTGGCGCGCGCACGCATCAGCGCCCGCGCCGTCGCGCGCGCACGCGATCTGGTCAACGAGCCGGCGGGGGTCCTGACGCCGACCCGGATCGCGACGCTGGCGAGCGCCTGGGGGCAGGAGGCAGGTCTCTCGGTCGAAGTGCTCGATCGCGCCCGCTGCGCCGAGCTCGGAATGGGGCTCTATCTGGCCGTCGCGCAGGGAAGCCCCGAGGAGCCGCGCTTCATTCACCTGGCCTGGACGCCGCCCGGCCCGCGCCGCCGGATCGTGCTCGTCGGCAAGGGCGTCACCTTCGATTCGGGCGGCCTCTCGCTCAAGACCAACGAGGGGATGCTGGACATGAAGACGGACATGGCCGGCGCGGCGGCGGTGCTGGCGGCAACCGTCGCGGCGGCCGAAGAGAAGCTCCCCGTCGAGGTTCATGCCCTCGCCGCCTGCACGGAGAACATGCCGTCGGGCAATTCGTACAAGCTCGGCGACGTGCTTCGTTCGCTCAATGGAAAGACCGTCGAGATCAACAACACCGACGCCGAGGGGCGACTCACGTTGGCCGACGCGATCACCTTCGGATTGCGGCTTCGTCCTGACGCGCTCGTCGACTTCGCCACGCTGACCGGCGCCTGCATGGTTGCGCTCGGCCCGTACATCGCCGGCGTGATGAGCAACGACGACACGCTGGCCGCCGCGCTCCTCTCCGCGGCCGAGCAATCGGGCGAGGAGATGTGGCGGCTGCCTCTGCCGCCGCGCCTGGCAGAGCAGCTCAAATCGGAGATCGCGGATCTCAAGAACACCGGTGACCGCTGGGGCGGCGCGCTCACGGCCGGGTTGTTCCTCAAGGAATTCGTCGGCGAGGTCCCCTGGGCCCACGTCGATATCGCCGGCCCCTCGAGCGCGAACAAAGAACATGGACACGTCGGCAAAGGCGGAACGGGATTCGGCGTCGTTTCGATTCTCAATTACCTGCGCCGCAGCGCGACCTGACAGCAATCTGGCACGCGCGACGCGGCATTCGTCTCCGACGGAGAAGCGTTGAATTATGCGTGTTCGCATGATAAAGTTCGCCGGCGTTGAAAACCGTCCTCAACAAGGAGCGAACGTAGTCATGGAGCCGACTTTCAGAGTGGGTGATCTGGCCGTCTATCCGGCCCACGGCGTCGCGCAGATTGTCGGCATCGAGACGCGCGAGATCTCGGGCAACAAGCAGACCTTCTACATTCTCAAGATTCTCGAGAACGGGATGAAGATCATGATTCCGACGCGCAATGCGGGCGCGGTCGGTTTGCGCGAGCTCATTCGCGCCGACGAGGTCGACGAGGTGTTCGAGATTCTCAAGAGCCGCGAAGTGGCCGTCGAGGGACAGACCTGGAACCGCCGCTACCGCGAGTACATGGAGAAGATCAAGACCGGCTCGGTCTTCGAGATCGCCGAGGTTCTGCGCGATCTGCAGCGCCTCAAGGGCGACAAAGAGCTCTCCTTCGGCGAGCGCAAGATGCTCGACACCGCGCGCACGCTCCTGATCAAGGAGATCGCGGTCGCCACGAAATCCAAGGAAGTGAAGATCGAAGAGAAGCTGGACCGCATCTTCTCTTGCTGAGCAATTGATGCTGAGCTGACCTCGAACTGACTGACCTTGGGCGCGCCCGTCGCGCCTTCGCTTTGACCCCGGCCGGAAGAGATTCCGAGCCGGGGTTTCTGTTTTTGGGGCCGGGTGCGCAACTCGCGCGCGGCGGGGCCGAAACCTCCTCCGTCCAACAAACGGACCCAAAAAAGGAGGCGCCCATGGACGCCCGGACGAACAAGGCCCTCAGCGACGCGCAGCTCTCGCCCACCGCCCGAAAGTTTCTCGAAGAGACGACCATGAAGTCGATCTTCGGAATCAGCGACGAGGCGCTCGACACCGTCATGGCGCTCGCCTACCAGCTCTATCAGGTCGGTCGTTACGCGGAGGCCGAAGTGCTTTGCCGCGGTCTCATCGCCGCCGACCACAAATACTGGTGGTCGTACTCGCTCTATGCGGCCACCTTGCGCCGCCTCGGCAAGCTGCCCGAAGCGCTCGCGGAGATCGAGAAGGGACTCGCCTACGAGCCCAACGAGCCGAAGCTGCTCTTCATGCGCGGCGAGATCCGTGAAGCGCTCGCCCAGCAGGAGAGCTCTCCCGTCGCGAAAGCGCCGGCCACCCCCAACCCGCGCGTCGCGGCCTAGCCGCGCGCGAAAGGAGATCACCATGGGTTTTAGCATTGGAAGCATCGTCTCCGAAATCGCCTCCGTGGCCGCCGATCCCGGCAAGCTGGTCGGCCAGATCGCCGATTCCGTCCTGCCCTCCAGCATGAAGGCCGTCGGCGACCTCCTCGGTGGAATCGTCGACCTCAACACCGGCCATCCGCTGCAGGCTCTGAGCCACCTCGGCGACACGCTCAAGGACTTGCCGCAATTGCTGCAAGGGCAGACCGGCGCCCAGGCGAAGGCCGCGGCCACGCCCGCCGGGACCGCGGGCGCGGAGCCGTCGCCGCCACCAGCGCGGCCGGCGGCGACCGCTCAACCCGGAATCACCGTGTCGGTGCAGGCCGCGGCCAACGGCGCCGCCTCCACCACCGCCGCGCCGACAGCCACCGCCGCGCCGACAGCCACCGCCGCGCCGACAGCCACCGCCGCGCCAGCGGCCACCGCCGCGCCGAGCGGCCACCGCCGCGCCGGCAGCCACCGCCGCGCCAGCAGCCACCGCCGCGCCAGCAGCCACCGCCGCGCCCGCAGCCACCGCCCCAACGACCACCACCGCCGCGCCGGCGGCCAACGCCACGCCAGCGACCGCTCAGCCGGGAATCACTTTGTCGGTCAGTCTTGCTGGCGGGAGCACTGTCACCGTCAGTGAGAATCTGGCGCCCCGCGCCGGAAGCGCCATCCCCATTGCATGGCGGGGGTCAGCCGCAGCCCGAGCCGGGCAGATCACCGGCTCGCTGATGGCGGCCAGGCCGCACGCGCCCAGACAGACGGCCTCCCCCTCGATCACGATCACCACGTCGAATGCCCCGGCCAGTACGGCGCCGAGCCCCGCGTCGTCCACGGGATCGGTCGCCACCGCCGGATCGACGAGCACGAGCGCGACCGCCGCGGGCGCGAGCGCCACGGGCGCGACCGCGGCACCTTCCGCGAGCACGGCAGCTTCCACCGCCAGCCCGGGCTCGGCGGCTTCCGGCACCGGGACGCCCTCAAGCCTGGCCAGCTTGATGGCGATGTCGCCCGATCAATTCATGCAGGCGGTTACGAGCGGCCAAATCCCGCCGGACGTCGCCAACAACCCTGGCGCCATGGCGCAAATTCAGGCCCGCATGAACCAGATCACTCAAATGAACCAGCTCGTCACCTCGATGATGGCGGCGATGCACCAGATGCAGATGTCGATCATCCAGAACATCCGCTGCTGACAGTCACTGGCCCGAGGGATCGCGCCAGCGAGCCAGCCCTGCCCGCTGCTACCCCCCGCGGGAGGGCGCAGGGCTGCCGAGAAACTACACGTCGAGGTTGCGGACGTTGAGCGCGTTCAACTCGATGAAGGCGCGCCGCGGCTCCACCAGATCGCCCATGAGAGTCGAGAACAGACCGTCGGCCTCATAGGCGTCCTCGATGCGCACCTGAAGCAGCGTGCGGCGGGCCGGATCCATGGTGGTCTCCCAGAGCTGCTCCGGATTCATCTCGCCGAGGCCCTTGTAGCGGTTGATCGCCAGCCCCTTCTTGCCGATCTCGTGCACCCGATCGCCGAGCTCCTGGATGCGATCGAACTCGATCGTCTCCTGGCCGTGCTCAAGCGCGTAAGGCCCGGTGCCGACCGCCGCCGCCAGCTCGCCGAACAGCGACTGGAGCTCGGTGAACTCCGGGGAATTCATCAGCTCGAAGTCGATGGTGGTGGGCCGCCTGACGCCGGTCCCGGTCGCCGGGGCGACGATCTTGAAGCCGCCGTGCTCGCTGTCGGGCGCGATCTTGAGGACGATGTCGGAGAGTTCCGGCACGAGCCGCTCGAAGTCGCGTGCGGCGGCCGCGGCGGCCTTCGCCAGCTTCATCTGATCGTGCAAATCGGCCTTGGTGAGACGCGCGAACTTGACCATTCCGTCGACGATGCGCGCGTCGCACTTGCGATCGATGACGCTCAGCAACCGCTTGTACTTGGCGGCCTGGCGCGCGCGCATCCGCAGCCCCTCGCCGGCGATCCCGTCGGGATGGCTGGCCGAACGGAGCTTCAGGTTCTCCGCGGCGCTCTCCAGAAGGTAGTCCTCGAGCGCCTGCTCGTTCTTGAGGTAAAGCTCCTTCTTCCCCTTCTTGACGCGATAGAGCGGCGGCTGCGCGATGTAGAGGTAACCGAGCTCCACGATCTCCCGGAAGTGCCGGTAGAAGAAGGTCAGCAGCAGCGTCCGGATGTGGCTCCCGTCGACGTCGGCGTCCGTCATGATGATGATGCGGTGGTAGCGGACCTTGCTGACGTCCTTCTCCTGCTCGACGCCGCAGCCGAGCGCGGTGATGAGCGTGACGATCTCTTGGGACGAGAGCATCTTCTCGAGCCGCGCCTTCTCGACGTTCAGGATCTTCCCGCGCAGCGGCAGGATCGCCTGATCCTTGCGGTTGCGCCCCTGCTTGGCCGAACCGCCGGCGCTGTCCCCCTCGACGATGTAGAGCTCGGCGAGCGCCGGGTCCCGCTCCTGGCAGTCGGCCAGCTTGCCCGGCAGCGACGACGAATCGAGCGCCCCTTTGCGCTGCACCATCTCCCGCGCCTTGCGGGCGGCGTCACGCGCACGCGCGGCCAGCACCGCCTTCTCGATGATCTGCTTGGCGACGCGCGGGTTCTCTTCGAGGAAGCGGGCCAGCTTTTCATTGACCACGCGCTCGACGATCCCCTTCACCTCGGAGGAGACCAGCTTGTCCTTCGGTTGGTTGCTGAACTTGGGATCGGGGTGCTTGATCGAGACGATCGCGGTGAGCCCCTCGCTGATGTCGTCGCCGCCCAGGCCGTTCTTGAGATCCTTGAGCAGCCCGGCGGCCTGCGCGTAAGCGTTGACGGTGCGGGTCAGCGCGGCGCGGAACCCGGTGAGGTGCGTCCCGCCGTCCTTGTTCTTGATGTTGTTGGTGAAGCAGTAGATCGCCTCCTGGTAGGAGTCGTTCCACTGCAGAGCGATGTCGACCTCCGTCCCGTCGACCTCGCCCACGACGGGGATTGGCTTGTCGTGGACCGGCGTCTTCGAGACGTTCAGATCCGCCACGAACTGGGAGATCCCCCCCTCGAACTTGAACTCGTGCGACTTGTCGGAGCGCTCGTCGCGGATGGTGATGGTGAGGCCGCGGTTCAGGTACGACAGCTCCCGCAGCCGCTGGTTGAGGATCTCGAAGCTGAACTCGGTCCCTTTGAAGATCTCGGAGTCGGGCTTGAACGTCACCTTGGTGCCGCTCCGCTCCGAGACGCCGATGGCCGCCAGCTCGGTGGCCGGATCGCCGCGGCGGTACTCCTGGTAGTAGGTCTTGCCGTCGCGCTTGATCTCCAGCTTCAGCCACTCCGACAGCGCGTTGACGACGGAGACGCCGACGCCGTGGAGACCGCCCGAGACCTTGTAGCTCGAGTGGTTGAACTTGCCGCCCGCGTGCAGCTGGGTCATGACCAGCTCGGCGGTCGGCCGCTTCTCGATGGGGTGCTCTCCGACCGGGATGCCACGGCCGTTGTCCTCGACCGAGACGAATCCGTCGAAATGAATCACCACGCCGACGCGATCGCAGAAACCTGCCAGCGCCTCGTCGACCGAGTTGTCGACGACCTCGTAGACCATGTGGTGCAGACCGGTGCCGTCATCGGTGTCGCCGATGTACATGCCCGGGACGCTTGCGAACAGCGTCGAGGCCCTTGAGGACCTGGATGCTTTCTTCGTTGTAGGTGCCTCCGCCGGTGGGCGGTTCGGACGTCGTCATGAACAGATCGATTGCACTTGAGAGCGCACGTGGAAGGAGCCTGCGTTCAAAGGGAGCCGACTAGCTACAAACCTGAACGTTTCCAGGTATCTAGCATTTGATCGGTGGTAAGTAAAGTGAAACCTCTATCAGGAAACGGCGGCAACGCGGCCGGCCCGAACCTGGAAGTCGAGGCGGTCGGTGCGCGAGGGGACGATCTCGCGCTCGGTGACCGAGATGAGCGTCTGGCAATCGAGCCTGGTTACCACCTCGAACAACAATGCGCGGCGCGACGGATCGAGCTCGCTCGGCACGTCGTCGAGCAGGAGGATCGGGGGATCGCCGAGGCGGGCGCTCACCTCCGTCAGCTCGGCCAGCTTGAGCGCCAGCATCAGCGACCGGAGCTGCCCCTGTGAGGCGTGGGTGCGGGCCAGCGCCCCGGAGAGGCCGATCTCCAGGTCGTCGGCCTGCGGCCCGAATCCGGTGAAGCGGCGCCGTTCGTCGAGCGCCCGCCGGTCGGCCAGGCCCCGCCCGAGCGCAGCGCGAACCCCCGCCTCGTCGGTGGCGGCCTCGACCGTGGGGTCGCTCCGGTAGACGAGCGACACCGGCAGGTCGCCGTGCAGGGCGTGAAAGTGCTCCGCAAAGCGCGGCGAAAGCGCGGCGGCCAGCGCCCGCCGGCGCACCACCACGCGCGCTCCGGTGCGTGCCAGCTCGTCGTCGAAGGCGTCGAGCAACGTCGTATCCCAGTCCCGCCGCTTGAGCAGCGCGTTCCGGTTGCGTAGCACCTTCTGAAACGCGCTGGCCTCGCTGTAATAGCCGCGCTCCACGTTGAAGATCGCCAGATCGAGAAACCGGCGGCGGGCGGCGGGCGCCGCGCGCGGGAGCAGCAGGTCCTCGGGGACGAACAGCACCACGCTGACGGCCCCCAGCGCGGCCGCCGTGCTGCGAACCAGCTTTCCGTCGAGCCTGGCCACCCGCCCGCCAGGACCGAGCTCGATTTCGAACCGGCGCTCCAGCCCGCGGTGCACGAGCTCTGCCCGCAGCCGGGCCCGGCCGTTGGGCTCGCCGCGCTGGATCAGGTCCTCGGCGCGCGTCGTCCGGAAGGAGCGGAGCGCCGCCAGGTAGTAGGCGGCCTCGAGAACGTTCGTCTTCCCCTGGCCGTTGTCACCGAACAGCACCGAGAGCCGCTCGGCCGGCACCAACTTCAGCGGCGCGAGATTTCGCCACCCTTCGGCGGCCAATTCCAGAATCTTCATCGCGTGGGCGACAGCGAGCTTCGCTCGCCGAAGCCCTTGGCTACAACCTCATCGGCATGACGACGCAGACGTAGTCGCTGCCGTCGGCCGGGCGGACCACGGCCGGATCGAGCTCGCCCGCCAACTCCACCCGCACGTCGGCCGTCCCGATTTCGCCCAGGAGGTCGATGAAGTAGCGCGCGTTGAAGCCGATCTGCACCGGCGTCCCCTTGTAGGCGACGTCGATCTCCTCCTTGGCGGCGCCGAGATCCGGGTTGTCGCTCTCGATGCGGAGCTTCCCCTTCTCGATCCCGATCCGAACGCCGGAGGTCTTGTCCGACGACATCAGCGATACCCGCCGAAGGGCATCCAGGAACCCCAGCCGCGACACGGTGAAGGCGCGCTCGTTGTCCTTGGGGATGACCTGGTCGTAGGGGGGAAACTGTCCGTCGATCAGCTTCACCGAGATTCCCACGTCGTCGGCCTTGAGCACGAAGTTCCCCTCGTGGACACCGATCGCGGTGGGCGCCTCGCGCGTCTCGATCGCCCGCCGCAGCTCGACAATCCCCTTGCGCGGGATGAGCACGCCAGTCGGAAGCTTGGGGCCCCCCGCCAGCGCGTGCCCCGCCTTGGAGAGCCGGTGGCCATCGGTGGAGACCATCCGGGCGGTGGCGCCGTCCGACTCGAACAGCACGCCCGCCAGGTGCTGGCGGGTCTCGTCGAGCGAGACGGAGAAGATGGTCTTGGCGATCATGTCGCGCAGGGCGCCGGTCTCGACGGAAAAGGTCTCAGCCTCGGCGATGGCCGGGAGCTTGGGATAGTCGCGGTCGGACAGACCGACCACCTTGAACTCGACCTTGCCGCTTCGGATCTCCGCCCAGTTCTGCTCCGTCCGGCGCACGTGGACCTCGTCGTCGGGGAGTCCCTTGACGATCTCGTACAGCTGGCGCGCCGCCACCGTCAGCCCCCCCTCCTTCTCGACCTTGGCGGAGAGCGTGACCTGCGTGGAGACGTTCAGGTCGGTGGCGCCGCAGAGGAGCTTGTCTTTTCCATCCGTGCGCAGGAGGACGTTGGCCAGGATGGGGAGCGTGCTCTTCCGATCGGCGATCCCATGCGCCAAGTAGAGCCCCCGTAGGAACTCGTCCTTTCGAATCTTGAACTCCATCCTTCGCTCCTTGAGTTATCCCGGTCTCTTCTATCTTTAATTTAATAGATCATAAAGAAGAGGTAGCAGTAGGTGCTGTGGGAGATGTGGACGGAACAGTTTCTCCGTCGGTGAGTGTGGTCGATCGGGGTGTGAACTGGGCGGGGTTTCAGATCCGGGTCGGCAGTGGACAAAACGGAGGAGAGCCTCTTCGCTGGTCCTTCCACAAGGCTCTCCACAGTGCGCTGTGAAGAAAGGTCAGGGCTGCCGCAGGTGGCCTTCGAGCGTGCCGACCACGCTGCGAACCGAGGGGTCCTCGCCGCAGAGGCGCTCGATCTTCCGGACGGCGCTGATGACGGTGGAGTGATCCTTGCCGCCGAACCGGCTGCCGATCTCCGGGTAGCTCATGTTGGTCAGCTTGCGCGACAGGAACATCGCGATCATGCGTGGGTGGGCGATGGCGCGGTGGCGCTTGGGCCCCTTGAGGTCGTGCAGCTTGACGTCGAAGTAGGCAGCCACCTCGCGCTGGACCGCTTCGATGGTGAGGCCGGAGGGGGCGCTGGCCACCAGCTTGGCGATGGCCTCGCGCGCCACCTCGACGGTGATCGCCTGGCCATGAAACGACGCCCGGGCCGCCAGCCGCAAGAGAGCGCCCTCCAGCTCACGCACGTTGCTCTTGATGTGCGCCGCCACGTAGAGCGCCACCTCGTCGGGCAGATCCACCTTCTCGATCTCCGCCTTGCGCTTGAGGATCGCCACCCGGGTCTCCAGGTCCGGCGTCTCCACCTCGGCGATGAGCCCCCAGGTGAAGCGACTCCTCAGGCGGTCTTCGACGCCCGGAAGCTCCGCCGGGAGCTTGTCCGAAGCGAGGACGATCTGCTTGTGGGCGTAGTGGAGGGCGTTGAAGGTGTGAAAGAACTCGTCCTGCGAGCTGTCCTTGTTCGACAGGAACTGGATGTCGTCCACG
>CAVRRT010000078.1:0-8544 GCA_963723305.1 uncultured Pseudomonadota bacterium | reverse complement strand
TGCGCCTCGCGATCGCGCGGGGCGATCCAGGCCAGGTCGCGGGCCAGATCGAGCCAGGCCTCCGCGGCCGCCTCCCCGCGCGCCGTCTCCGCCCGCCGCGCGAGCAGCGCATCGAGCGAGGCCGCCGGGACCGACTTGGCGTGGCTGGCCGACGCCCACGCCGCGTGCGGCGGCGGAAGGGTGGAGAGATTGGCCAGTCCGAGCGGCGCGCCCGAAGGCTCGGTCAAGCGCGCGTAGAGGCGCCAGGCGCCGTCGACGACGACCGTCTTGATCAGGATCCGGTTCCAGCCCCGTCCGAGCCGCACCGGCGCGGCGTCCTGATCGAGCAGCGCGGGGCGCACCACGTCGTGCGCGAACACCTCGGCCCCATTGACCCAGACCTTGACCGGCCCGGGAGAGCCGAGGCGCAGCGCCGCCGGGCGATCGCAATCGCTGTGCACGAACGCCGCGATGTAAGCGACCGCCTGATCGTCGGGGCGGAGCAGGCCGTCGAGATAGAGGGCTCCCTCGCGGACCGCCGCATCGCCGGCGCGCCAGGCGACGTCGCGGGCCTTGCCGGGGTAGCTGCGCCCGGCCTGCCCGAGCTGGGGCGGCGCGCCTTCGGCCTCCGGCGGGAACGAAGTGCGGAAGCTCGAGCGTCCTTCGCCGAAGGGGCCGATCACCAGCGGGTGCGCCAGGAAACCGAGACCGCCCCGCAGCGCGGCTGCCTCGTCGGCCGCGCCCCGCTCGTCGCAGAGGTGCGCCAGCAGAAAGGCCGCCTGGGCGGCGACCAGCGGGTGCACACCCCGCCCGAGACCGGCCCGCACTGCCGCCTCCAGCGCCGCGGGCGCGACGTCTTCCTCGAGCGCCGCCAACTCCGCCAGCGCGGCGATCGCCTGCGGCGCGCGCGCCTCGCGCCCGAGCCGGGCCCCCGCCCGCGCCAGCACCTCCTCGTAGGCGCCCGCCGCGGGAGCACTCGCGCCGACACCCGGCGCGGGAGCACTCGCGCCGACACCCGCCGCGGGAGCGCTCGCGCCGGCGCCCGCGGGCGCGCTCACGCCGGCGACGACGATGGAATCGGCGGCCACCCCGTGCCTGCCGGCGGCCGCAGCGACGCAAACCACCAGCGCCGCCGCTGCCCGCTTCGTCATCATGGGCCGCGCGATTATAGCCGGAAAACCGATCGTTCTACTTCTGATCGAAGTAGCGCGTGATCGCGTCGCGCAGCGCGAGGCGCGCGCGGTGGAGGCGGGTCTTGACCGTCGGGATGGAGATCTGCAGCACCTCGGCCGTCTCCTCGGTCGACAGCCCCTCGACGTCGCGGATGAGGAAGACCGTCCGGTAGATCTCGGGCAGCTCGTCGACCGCCTTCTGGATCCGCCCGCGCAGCTCGTCCGACTGCAGCTCGTCGTCGGGCCGCTTGGCCCAGTTCTCTCCCGAGGCCGGGAGCTGGCCGTAGTTGTCGAGGTAGTCGACCGGCAGCTCTTCGGTGGAGATCTCCGGGTGCCGCCGCTGGGCCCGCAGCCGCATCAGCGCCGCGTTGGTGGCGACGCGGTAGAGCCAGCTGCCGAACTGGGCGTCACCCTTGAACGTGTCGAGCTTGCGCCAGACCAAGAGGAAGGTGTCCTGCAGGATCTCCTTGGCCTCCGTCTCGTTGCGGACGAAGCGGTAGGCCAGGCGGAAGATCTTGTCCTCGTACCGATTGACCAGCTCCTCGAAGGCGGCGAAGTCCTGGTGGCGCGCGCGCGCCACCAGCTCTTCGTCGGTAGCGACGGGCGGCTTGGTCGGCTCAGGTGGGGTCGGGGTGGTCATCGGATTTAACGCCCACGGAATTCTCCCAGATAATGACCTCCGCCGATAGCGTGGTAAGACTCCCCGCATGCACGCACGGGCCGCGGCGGCATTGGCTCTCCTGGCGGGCACGGCGGCGCCGCCCTCACCGTCGGCGGACCTGCCTCAGATTGCATTCGAAAAGTACACCCTCCCCAACGGGCTGGAGGTGATCCTGCACGAGGACCACCGGATGCCCGAGGTGGCGGTCGACGTCTGGTACAAGGTCGGCTCGCGCGACGAGGCGCCTGGCCACACCGGCTTCGCGCACCTCTTCGAGCACATCATGTTCCAGGGGACGAAGCACATCCCTGAGGACAAGTACTTCGAGTTTCTGCAGAAAGCCGGCGCCTCGAACGTGAACGGCTCGACCGCCGCCGATCGCACCAACTACTTTGAGGTCGTCCCGGCCAGCGAGCTCGAGCTGGGCCTCTGGCTGGAGAGCGAGCGGATGGGGTTCCTGCTGGAGCGGCCCTCCTTCAAGGAGACGCTCGACAATCAGCGTGACGTGGTCAAGAACGAGAAGCGCCAGCGTTACGAGAACCGCCCGGCCGGGCTCATCTCAAAGGTGCTGGCCGAGGCGCTCTACCCTCCCGACCACCCCTACCACCACGAGGTGATCGGCTCGATGGAGGATTTGTCGGCCGCCTCGGTCGAGGACGTGAAGGGGTTCTTCCGCACCTACTACGCGCCTGGGAACGCCACCTTGACGATCGCCGGCGACATCGACCGCGCCAGGGCGAAGGAGCTGGTCGAGAAGTACTTCGGGCCGATCCCGGCCGGCGCCCCGGTGGTGCGGCGCGCCGGCGGCGAGGTCCGCCTGGCGGCACCCAAGCGGATCGCGATGGAGGCCAAGGTCCAGCAACCCCAGCTCTACGTCGATTACCCCTCGCCGGCCAACTTCGCGCCCGGCGATCGCGAGCTGGACGTCCTGGCCAACGTCCTCGGCAACGGCAAGTCGTCGCGGCTCTACAAGCGGCTCGTCTACGACCTCAAGATCGCGCAGTCAGTGAGCGCCTCTCAGCAGAGCCAGCTCTTGACCAGCACCTTCGAGATCACCGCCTCGCCGATGCCAGGGCACACGCTGGACGAGATCCTGGCGGTGATCGACCAGGAGATCGCGGCGCTCCAGGCCAAGCCGGTCGGCGAGGCCGAGCTCGACCGGGCCAAGAACCAGATCGAATCGGAGACGGTGCGCAGCCTCGAGCCGCTGCTCGCCCGCGCCGAGCGGCTCCAGTCGTACAATTATTTGCTCAATGACCCGGGGTTCCTGACCGAGGATTTGCGCCGCTACCGGGCGGTCGACCCGGGCGCCATTCAGCGCGTCGCCCAGGAGGTCCTCAATAAGGACGGGCGGGTGGTGGTGACCATCGAACCCAACCCCGACGCGCCGATCATGGGACGGGTGAAGCAATGACCGCCTCCCGCGGCCGTGCGCCGCTGTCGCTGACGGCGGCCATCGCGCTGGCGCTGGCCGGCGCCTCCTGCGCCACGCCTTCCGGGCCCAAGGCGGCGACGCCCGGTGTCCCGCCCGTCTCCCCCACCGTCGTCGTCTCGGCGGCGCCCGCCCCCATGCCGCTGGTGCCCGCGCGGCAGACGCCCGACGCCCCTTTCCGGCAGCAGGCGCCCGCCTCCGGCCCCGAGCCGACGTTCCATCCGCCGCACTGGAAGCGGTTCAAGCTGAAGAACGGGCTCGACGTTTTCCTCGTCGAATTTCACGATCTTCCGCTCATCGACCTCAACCTCATGATCAAGACCGGCGGCGCCGCCAATCCCGCCGACCGGGCCGGCCTGGCCGACCTGACCGCCCGGATGCTCGACGAGGGGACCAAGACCCGCGACGCTATCGAGATCGCCGACCAGGTGGCCGCGCTCGGGGCCACGCTCTCCACCGGCGACACCTGGGACGCCTCTAACGTCAGTCTCTCGACGCTGAGCAGGAACCTCGACCCCGCGCTGACCATCTTCGCCGACGTCGTCCAGCACCCCGCCTTCGACACCAAGGAGTTCGCGCGGGTCCGCGACAACCTCCTCACCGCCATCGCCCGGCGCAAGGACAGCCCCCCCACGGTCGCTGGCCTCGCGCTCAGCCACCTCATCTACGGCGGCAAGCACCCCTACGGCTGGCCGATGACCGGCACCGAGGCGTCGATCAAGAAGCTGACGCCCGCCGACCTGCGCGGCTTTTATGACGCCAACTACCGCCCCAACAACGCGGCGCTGATCGTCGCGGGGGACACCACCGAGGCCGCACTGCGCAGCAAGCTGGACGCGGCCTTCAAGGACTGGCACGGCAAGCACGTCGGGGCGCGCAAGCTCCCCGCCCCGGCTGGCGCCGCGCCCGAGACCAAGATCTTCCTCATCGACAAGGCGGGCGCGCCGCAGTCGTCGATCCGGGTCGGCCTGGTCGGCATCGAGCGGCAAAGCCCCGACTACTTCCCGGTCACGGTGATGAATCTGATCCTGGGCGGCGGCTTTTACCGCCTGGATCTCAACCTGCGCGAAGGAAAGGGCTGGACCTACGGCGCCCGTTCCAGCTTCGACAGCCGCAAGACGCCCGGCCCGTTCTCCGCCGGTGGCGAGTTCGTGGCCCCGCACAGCGCCGACTCGGTCGCCGAGATCCTGAAGGAGCTGAACAACATCCGCGACGGCGACGTCACCGACGCCGAGCTGGCCCGCGCCAAGGACCAGATCATCAAGTCATTCCCCTCGCGCTTCGCCACCCGGGCCAGCCTGGCCGGCCAGCTCGCCGAGCTGGCGGTCTTCAACTTCCCCGACAGCTATCTCGGCGACTACACCCGCAAGGTGGCGGCGGTCACCAAGGACGACGTGCGCCGGGTGGCCCGCAAGTACCTCGACCCCTCCCATCTGACGATCGTGGTGGTCGGTGACCGCAAGTCGATCGAAGGTCCGCTGGCCAAGCTGGCACCGGTCGAGATCCGCGACCTCGATGGAGATGCGGTCACGGCCGGCGCGGCTGACAATCGCCCTGCGAACGGGCAGAGTCACCCCCAGCCATGACCACCGACGACCTTGATACCGACAGCTGCTGCCAGGCTGGTGTCACGGACGCCGTCATCCGGGCAGCCGAGGAGCGCCGGAACAAGGTCAGGCGGGTCTTCTGGATCACGCTGGGGTTGAACTCGCTGGTCGCCATCAGCAAGGCGTTCTACAGCTACGTCTCCGGGTCGCTCACCCTGGGCGCCGACTCGCTGCACGCGGTCCTCGACGCCTCGTCGAACGTGCTGGCGCTGTTCAGCCTGGGGTGGGCCGCCACCCCCGCCGACTCGCGCCATCCGTACGGCCGCCAGAAGATCGAGATCCTGGCGGCGCTGGGGATCGGCGTCCTGATCGTCGTCGGCCTGCTGGAGTTCGCCGAGGCGGCCATCCGCGGCCTGCACGCCGGGCGGGCGGCGCCGCACGTCGGAATTGCCGGCTTCGCCATCGTGCTGGCAACGATGGGGATCAGCCTCTTCGTCGCCCGCTACGAGCACCACCAGGGGCACGAGCTTCACAGCGAGCTGCTCCACGCCGACGCGCACCACGCGACGTCGGACTTCTACGCCTCGGGCGCGGTGGTCGCTTCCTTCATCGGCGTCCGCATGGGGATTGGCTGGGCCGACGGCGCCGCCACCCTCTTGCTGGTGGTCCTCATCGGCCAGGCGGCCTGGAAGGTCTTCCGGGACAACATCCCCATCTTGATCGATGCGGCCAGGCTCGACCCGGCCGGCGTCGCGGAGTTGGCACGCTCGGTGACCGGCGTGAGCGACGTGCACCGCGTCCGCTCGCGCGGCATGCGACGGGCCGTGGAGCTCGATCTGCACCTCGAAGTGGCCCCCGACATGAGCGTCGTCGACGCCCACAAGCTGGCCCAACAAATCGAGCGCGAGGTAAAGGTAAAGTTTCCTGAGGTTTCCGACGTAATCATCCACGTCGAGCCAACCGCCCGATAGCTTGACACCCCCGGACATACCGATAAGATAGCGACCGCGTTACTTTTAGTTTCAGGCAACAAAGCCCCTCCTGGGGCTCACTTCACCAAACCAGCTTCCCAACCCCCACACCCGAGAGTTTGATTGCCGCGCAACTATGCGCGCGCGCGAGGAGACACGAGATGCAGGCACTCGCCCAGTTCTTAGAGCAAGGTGGCACGCTGATGTACGTCAACTTGGTGGTGTCCATCATCACCTTGGCGTTCATCGTCGACCGGACCATCTTCTTCCTCGGTAAGGGGTCAGTGAACGCCAAGGCGTTCCTCGAGCAAATCCGGAAGCTGGTCCTGGCGAACAACATCGACCGCGCCGTCAAGCTCTGCTCGGCGACCGAGGCCCCGGTGGCCCAGGTGGCCCGCGCCGGTCTTCAGCGCGTGCACCGCGGCGAGATCGCCATCGCTCAGGCGATCGAAGAGACGCTCGTCGACGTGACGCCGCTGCTCAAGAAGCGCGTCCAGATCCTCTGGTCGATCGCCAACATCGCCACCCTGGTCGGTCTCCTCGGAACGGTCATCGGCCTCATCCGGGCGTTCGGCGCCGTCGCCGCCGCCAAGCCGGAAGAGCGGTCAGCGCTGCTGGCCAAAGGTATCTCCGAGGCGCTCAACAACACCGCCATGGGTCTCAGCATCGCGGTTACTTGCATCATCGCGCACGCCATCCTGTCGTCGGCCTCGAAGAAGCAGGTCGGCGATCTGGAGGGATTCGCGCTCAAGCTGGAGAACCTGCTGGCCGAGTCGGCCCAGGGCGGAGCGAAGGCCTAGTTCGAATCAAGGGGGATGAATCGAATCTCACCTGACGAACTGATGAAAGGGCCAAGCGTCCCATGACGAGAAGCCAGGTCCGGGCGGCATGCCGCCGGATGCGCGACCATGTCGAGGAGATTGAGGAAGAGGCAGGCGAGCTCAACCTCGTCCCCTATATGGACATCGTCACCAACATCATCATCTTCCTGCTCGCCTCGGTGGTGAACCAGGTCGCGCTGGGGAACGTCAACGTATCCGTCCCGACCATCTCCTCGGGGTCCGGCTCGTCCAGCGAAGAGCCGCCGCCCGAGAAGCCGCCGCTCAACCTGACGGTTTCCGTCGGAGCGACGGGGTTCACGGTGGCGGCGTCGGGCGGCGTCCTGCCGATCATCCCCAAGCTCCCCAACGGGCAGTACAACTACGTCGGTCTCACCATCAAGCTCAAAGAGATCAAGTCGAATCCGGACAACGCGACGGAGACGAAGGCCAACTTCAACGCCGACGCCAGCACGCCTTACGACGTGGTGATCGCGACCCTGGACGCCATGAGACAGGAGGAGAGCGGGAAGATCCTGTTCCCTGACGTCTCCTTTGCCGCGGGAATCCTCTAATGCCAATGGCCAATGAGGTCTCCCGGCTCGAGGGCAAGAAGGCCATCCGCTCCTACGCCCGCAAGCTCTCCGAGCCGGAGGTCATCAAGGACCTCAACATCACCCCGATGATGGACATGATGACCATCATCCTGGTCTTCTTGTTGAAGTCGTTCTCTTCGTCGACGTCGACGATCAACTTCGACCAGAACCTCCAGATCCCGAAGTCGATCACCCAGCTCAAGCCCAAGCTGGCCGTCACGGTGACGGTCACCAAGAAGGTGCTGCTGGTCGAAGGCGACGGCGTGGCACCCATCAATCAAGGGCACATCGACCCGGCGATGAAGCGCGACGGCGAGAACGGCTACTACATCACGCCGCTGGTCGACATCCTGGAGAAGCACGCCAAGCGCGAGAAGCGGGTCGCCGAGCTGACCGGCCAGAAATTCGAGGCGCAGCTGATGATCGTCGCCGACCAGACGACGCCATACCGGCTGCTGACCGAGATCATCTATTCGTGCGGCCAGGCCGGCTACCAGAACTACCGGCTGCTCGTTCTCAAAGCCAAGGGCGACTGACGCTCGCTCCGCTCGCTTCGCGGAAGGGGCTACGCCCCTCCCGCGGGCCCTCCCTACGGATCGCGACGAGAGCCGTAGGCGGATCCTTCTCGGCCTGTAAGTCTCCGGCGGGCAAAGCCCGCCTACGATCCACGGGATTCCACCGGGTCGGACGGGTGGGTCAGACTTGAACTGCGGCTCGGGGCGACGAATGACGACGGGGTCGTGGCGTCGCAGATCGCGTCCGTAGTTCTCATTTCTGGAGGCCGCTCAAAGCAGCCGTTGGCGCTCTGGACTTCGCGGGGGGATTGGTTTAAACAGCCCGCGCGATGATTAGATCCCGTCTGTCCGTCCTGGTGGGTGTTGTGGCTTCTCTGTTCGTTTCGCTGGCGGCGCTGCCGGCGTTCGCGCAGGGGCACGAGGGGGGTGAAGCGACGCTGGTGCTGCCGGATCTCGGCAGCGTCAACTTCCTCGGCTCGACGCCGGGGAGCACGCTGCTCTCGGGCGGCCTGGTCGTCTGCCTGCTGGGACTGGTGTTCGGCCTGGTGATCTACCGGCAGCTGAAGAACATGCCGGTCCACAAATCAATGCGCGAGATCTCGGAGCTGATCTACGAGACCTGCAAGACGTACCTCGTCACCCAGGGGAAGTTCATCCTGCTGCTCGAGGTCTTCATCGGCATCATCATGGTCTTCTACTTCGGCGTGCTCCGGCACTTCGAGCCGCTGAAGGTCGCCGTCATCCTGCTCTTCTCGCTGATCGGCATCGGCGGCAGCTACGGCGTGGCCTGGTTCGGCATCCGCATCAACACCTTCGCCAACTCCCGCACCGCCTACGCCAGCCTCAAGGGGAA
>CAVRRT010000077.1:0-23721 GCA_963723305.1 uncultured Pseudomonadota bacterium | reverse complement strand
CGGGACGATTCTGTCGTTGCGCGTTCGTCGATCACGGGGCACTCAACTCCTCGGTCCGAAGGTAATCACGCGCTTGATTCCATCTGAGGGACCGAGCAACAGGTCACGACAAGCTTCCGGTGCGTAGCGCCCGGTGATGAGCGCTGCCAGCGGCTTCGGCCACCGTCGGTGAAACTCCGTCAAATCCGCGACGGCCGCCTCGAAGGCGTCGCGCCCCGCATTCACCGTCCCGTAGACGAGTTGATTCTTGAGAACGAGATTCCGCATGATTCGATCTGCATCGATCTCGATGGGGCCCTTGCGCCCGGGCACGCCGGTGAAGATGAAGACGCCGTTCACGCCCAGGACCTCCATCGCCTTGAAGGCGATCTGAGACGCCCCCGTTGCTTCATAGATGAGGTCGATGTTCCCGATGGTTTCGGCCAGTTCATCGGTCGAGACATCCTTGGAAGAGAGGTAGAAGCCCCCGACCGATCGCACCCACAGAGCCTTGGGGCCGTCGTCCGGCTCGAGCGAGTAGACCCAGGTCTTGAATCCGCGCCGGAGAAGCGCCATGGCCCCCAGCAGGCCAACCGGGCCCGCGCCCAGGACCACCGCCTGGGGAATCGTGGCGGGTTTTGGCGCCGGCGCGCCCGGTTGCAGCCAGGGCAGTCGGTCCTGCACCTCCCCCACCTCGATCAGCGCCTTTTCGGCGATGGTGAGCGGTTCTACGAGAACACCCACCTCCCGCAGGATCGGAGGCACCGCGATCATGTATTTCTGTTCGTCCACCACTCGCTCGGTCATGAAGCCATGTCGACCGCCGATTCCTCTTTCGGTGAACTTTCCGGTGACGCAAAAGTCGGGTCGATCGACGGCGCACGCCGGACACTCCGGCAGACCGCAAGGCCGCCGGACCATGGTCACGACCAGATCGCCCGGACGGAATCGCTCCGCCCCAGAGCCGACTTCGATCACCTCGCCCAGTGACTCGTGGCCGATGACCAAGTAGGACGATCCTGGGGGAGGCGTCCCATAGTCGAAGCGCGCGATCTCCCGATCGGTGCCGCAGACCCCGATGTCCAGCACCTTCAGGCGAACCTCGGTCTCCCCCCGCAGGGGAGTCTCCGGATGATCGATCACGCGAACGGTTTTGTCGGCTGGAAATACTGCGACTGCCTTCATGCTATTCCTCCTTCAACGACTCGAACGATGAAGTTCTCGCCCTCCCAGCGGTGAGCGTCCGGCCAATAAAACGTCCAGTCGATCTGCGCTTGGCCGGCAAGGCCCGTGGTTTCCAGATCGGCCGAATGAATTCCCAGTCCCACATCGACGGTCGGCACATCCGCTACGGAACGCCAGCCGTCGCCGCTCCAGTGAACGATCGCCGGCACCAGCGTCTCGACGCGAAGTATCTTGCCGGCCGGCATCGAGCGAATCTTGTGATTGAATCGCCAGACCATCCGCGGGGACGTCGTTTTGTCTTTCAGGTAGCGTTGAACGGTCTGTGGTGGAAGGTCGAAGAGGCGGCCATCTCTCAGCGAGCGCCGCAATTTGAGGTATTCCGCGTGCGCCCAAACCAGCGGCATCGCCGAACCCGAAGGCCGACCAAAGAATAGCTCGCGGTCGGCTATGTCCGCTGCATCCCAGACCTGCTCGGAGATGAGACCGCCCTCGTTGGCGAACGACTCCATGGCAGCCAAGAGTCGCTTCGCCTCCTCGACGTGCCCGCCAGCCAATTCGAAATGCGCGCGCTCACCGGTCAGCAACGGCCAACCTCGACCGAGGCCCGTCCCGTCAAACGGTGCTCCGTCCTCATGCTCGCCGTAACCGTCGCCGTTGTAACGGTGCCAGAGGGGACCGGACGGCGACTCCAGCTTGAGCAATCCGTCGATGACCTTTGCGGTTTCGCGCATGCGCGGGTCGTCGGCGGCGCGCAAGCCAAAACGCACCAGGGCGAGCGCGTCGGGACTCACCAGATGGCCTACTGTGAAAGTGTCGGCGGAGGCCGAAACATTTTTAATCTGAACCGTGCTTTCGAAGCGCGATACGCCTTGTCCCGGGTCCCCTGGTGCGATCCGCACGTAGTACCCGTCGACCCCGAAGCGGCGGCACCAGTCCGTCTCGGACACGAGCATCCATCTATCGATGCACCAGTTCCACACGTCGGCGATCTCGCGGAGATAGCCGGCGATGGCGTTCTCGTGATTCAGGTGAGCGAGGTCCGCCGCCGCCAGCAGCGCCGCGATCTGCGCGCCGACGGTGAATGGCGAGTACCCCGGATTTTCTTCCCAGCGGTCTTCCGGGCTCACCGGACCGTTGCGGGTCAAGTATCCCGCCGCCGACCGCACCATCGGCCACAGCTGAGCGACGTCGGCCTCCGTCAGGACCTTCTGGCGGTACGCCAGATCCACCAAAAGAATGGGCAACGCCGTCTCGTCCATCTGAATCCCATTCCAGTACGGGGACCCATCCAGCCACATGTTCTGTGACCAATGGCCCTCCGCCTGCTGGGTCTTTCGTAAATAGGAAAGGACGCGACGTACCTCCTCGTGCGCCCCTGCGGCCAGCAAGCCGCCCGCCGTTTCGACCATGTCCCGCGACCAGACCAGGTGGTAGCCGCCCAGGTCATTGTCACCCTTGCTGAATCCCCAGGGGATCGAAAGACTGGCGATGAGACCTCCCGGCGCCGTCTTGGACTCATGCGTGCGAAGAACGGCGAGGCTGGTGGGCGAAAGATCACCCGCCGCGCCGACGCCCTTCTTCGGCTGAGGAAGGGCCTTGGCCCAGTCCTGCCACCCGGTGAGGTAGTCCCGCTTTGCCTTGGCAAAACCGCCCCGGAGACTCCCGATGGCGTTTCCGGCAGCCTCTTCTGGGTCGCCCCCGAAACCAAGCGCCAGGACGAGCTCTCCTTGCGATGCCACCAAATCAATCTCCGCGGCCAGCGCCACATTGCCATTTTCTGCCCGGGTGTATTCCCAGGTCATTTTCTTGTGCGCCTTCAGATCCTGCCAGCTATCGGACGAGCCCACGAAGCCGACCGACCGCTTCACCCACCCAGCAGAACAAGCGAGCGCCAGCGCGCTTCCCTCTCGTCGCGCGAACAGAAGCGGCGTCCCGTCGAAGTCATCCACCCAGGCGTTGTTGTCGAAACCCTGGTTCCCCAAGTGCGGGGCAAGCACGACGTGAAGGCGATAGCTGGAGAGAGCACCTTTCAGCGGTATGAAGCGCGTACGCTGCAGCACCGTGTCCCGTTCCGGATCGGTCACGATTTCTTTCTCGATGCGATAGCGGCCGTCCCGACAAGCGTTGATCAGGCGAAAAGCCGGCACGCCTTCGGCCAACCACTCGATGCGGGACTTGGCGTCACGCTTTTCCTCCGAAAAGAACTCCTCCCCATCCGTGACGATCAGTCCCATGTCTCGAATGCAGGCCTGATCGATGCGCGGATAGTAGATCTCGTTGAAGATTCCGTGGCTCAAGGTGAACCAGACGCGGCTCCTGTTGCTGAGCGCCGTCCCAACTCCGACCTTGGCGCTCGAAGTCCAGCGCGGCGAGCTCCCGGGGCCCCCTGGTGCAAAACGATCAGCTGGAGGCATGTTCATTCCCCTACGGCGCGGAACGCTGCTTGCGAGAAGGCCTCTCGACGCGCGTCGAAGAGGCGCTGGAGCACACGAGCTGATCGCCCTCGTGAAACGTCGGAGCCTTGGTGGGATCGAGGATTTGACAGAGCGTCGTATCCCCGTCGGTCCCTCTGAGCAGTCGGCATTGGGCTGGTCTGGGCATGCTCGCACCGTCAGAGGTCTTTTGAAGCTCGAGAAGGCCCGGACAGGGTGGGTCCTCCATTGGCTTGAGCAGGAGGAGCCGGCGAGCCATTTTCCCCGGGTGCGCTGCCTCTTCGATCACGACCCAACAAGGAATCGGAGAGGAATTAGCCTCTGCGTTGGCGACGCGCAAGACGACAGATGCTGAGGCGCCTTCAGCAATGGTGGGCGTCGTCGCCCCGGCGGACGCCGTCGAAGCCAGGGAGAATGCCACACTCGCTGCGACGAGCAGGTTGGAAAACCATCCCCGTGACATCCCGCGGAGGCAGCCGTCCGTCGCTCGAGATGGCGTCATCTCGCTTCCTTTTGGTGGCTGCGCCCGGCCGGATTGGCTCACGGTCCGGAATGTGCGACCTCCGGAAGCCAACACAAGAAACAATCGTCGGACGCACTTCCTCAGGTCGATTTAAATCCCCTCTGCGCTCTCTGTGACGCGTAGCCACGCGTCGAGGGCGGCCCGGTCACACGTCAGGAGTGATTGGCACCACGAGAATGGCGCAGGGCGTGTGTTCGACCGCCTTCTATGGGTACGCCGTGGGGACCACGATGAGCTTGAGCGCACCAAGATTCATGTCGGCGGGAAGGGACGACCCAACATTACACAGATGACATGCTGGCGAAAGGTTCCTGAAGGCACAGGTGCGCATGCTGTTCTCCGTAAGCAATCACCGAGGAGTCCCAGCCCATGCCAACCACCGACCGCAAGCTTTCCCCCGTCGCCAGACCGTCAGCGCCCGGTCCGCTCTTCACCGATTCCCCGCCGCGCCAGCCCATCGGCGCCCCGCCGCCGCGACTCGCGGCTGTCGAGCGCTCGGTCCACGAGCACATGGGGTGGGTCGAGGCCGTGCGCCACGAGCTGGCGCAGGTCATCGTCGGTCAGACTGCGCTCGTCGATCGCCTGCTGGTCGCTCTCCTCGCGGGCGGCCACGTCCTTCTGGAAGGCGTACCGGGCCTGGCCAAGACCCTGTCACTCAAGACTCTGAGCGGGGCGATCGCCGGTACGTTCCAAAGGATTCAGTTCACGCCCGACATGTTGCCGGCGGACATCGTCGGTACGCTCGTCTACAACCCGCAGCAAGGGACCTTCGAAACGAAGAAGGGGCCTGTCTTCGCGAACTTCATCCTCGCCGACGAGATCAATCGGGCACCCGCCAAGGTACAGAGCGCGCTGCTCGAGGCGATGCAAGAACGCCAGGTCACGCTGGGGAACGAGACCCACCCGCTGCCGTCTCCGTTCCTGGTGATGGCCACACAGAACCCCATCGAGCAGGAAGGCACCTACCCGCTGCCGGAGGCCCAGGTCGATCGCTTTCTTCTGAAGGTCAACGTCGGTTACCCGAGTCCCGATGAAGAGCTGCGGATCCTGGAGGCCATGTCGACCAGCGCACCGCGGCTGGACGTCAGGCCCGTGGTTTCGCTGGACGAGATCTCGGCGGCGCGGCGGTTGATCGATTCGATCTACGTCGACGAGAAGATCAAACGCTACATCGTGAGCCTGGTCGTGGCGACGCGAGATCCCGGCGCGCTTGGGCTATCGCTGGACGGGCTAATCCGCTATGGCGCGTCTCCCCGCGCCACCATCGGCATCACGTTGGCTGCGAAGGCCTGGGCCTTCCTGCGCGGACGCGGCTACGTCACGCCACAGGACGTGAAGGCCATTGCCCCCGACGTGCTCCGCCATCGCGTGGCCGTCACGTACGAGGCCGAGGCGGAGCGGGTCACTTCCGAGGGGATCGTCACCTCAATCCTGGACCACATCCCCATCCCGTAAGCCCGCGCGCCGCCATCGACACCCCGGAGACCAGCTAGCAGAAAGCCACAACAGATGAATACCCACGGCAAACCATCCGAATCGACCGAAGCCGACCGCAGTCGATCGGTGATGGAGAAAGTCCGACAGATCGAGATTCGGACGCGCCGCCTGGTCGACGAGAGCCTGGCCGGCCACTACCACTCGGTGTTTCGCGGACGCGGGATCGACTTCGACAGCGTCCGCGAATACGTGGCGGGAGACGAGGTCCGGACCATCGACTGGAACGTGACGGCGCGGGCCGGCCGGCCGTTCGTCAAGCAGTTCCACGAGGAGCGCGAGCTGGTGGTCTGGATCCTGGTGGACGTTTCGGCGTCCGGTGACTTCGGTTCAGGCTCCACCACCAAGCGGGAGCTGGCCGCCGAGCTGGCCTGCGTGCTGGCGCTTTCCGCGGTGCGGAACAACGACAAGGTGGGCCTGCTGATGTTCAGCGATCGCATCGAGGCGCAGGTGCCGCCCGCCAAGGGTCGCGCCCACGTCCTGCGCGTGGTGCGCGAGATCCTGACCTGCCAGCCGACCGGACGGGGCACTGACATCGCCGCGGCGCTCGATGTCGTCCGTCAGCGGGCCCTTCGACGTTCGGTGCTGTTTTTGATCTCCGACTTCGAGCTGCCCAATGACGGCGGCGCGACGCTCGCTGCCTTGGAGCGGGCCGCCCGCCCGGTCGGCGCCCGTCACGACGTGGTCGCCTTCGAGGTGCGCGATCCGCGCGAGCGGACGCTGCCCAATTTGGGTCTCGTGACGCTGGAAGACGCCGAGAGCGGCGCCGTCGTGACCCTGGACACCGGACGGCGGGGGGTGCGCGAGCGATTCGCAGCGCTGGCCGCCAAGCGCGACGCCGAGATGCGACGGGCATTGAGGCGCCTGCGGATCGAAACCCTGCCCCTCGACACCACACGACCGTATCTGCCGGAGCTGCTCGCCTTCTTCGAGTCGCGCGAGAGGAGGATCGCGTGATCCGGCGGGGTTTGGCTTCGCTCGGCCTCGGGGTCTTCCTGGCCCTGGGCTTGGCCCTGGCCGGCCTGGGACGCTCGGCTGCAGAGGCGGCGGTTCCTACACCGACAGCCATGCCCGCCTGGTCGGCAGGCCCGCGGCCCGGCGCGCCCGTCGGGAATTCCCGGGACCCGGCGAACGCGGACTCGAGCCAGGATATTCGCGACATCCACGGTCCCATCGCCATCCCGGGAAGGCGATCGCCCTGGTGGTACGCCGGCGGGGCGGCCATCGCCGTCGGCGTGCTCGCGGCGGCTGTCCTCTATGCACGCCGCCGTAAACCGATCGCGCCGCCGCACGAGCGGGCGCTGCGCGCCCTGGAAGAGGCCGGCACGATGTTCGAAGGCGATCCGCGACAGTTCTCGTTCGCCGTCTCTGAGATCGTCCGCCAGTACGTCGAAGAGGCGTTCCGGGTCCGTGCGTCCCATCGAACGACAGAGGAGCTCCTGGCCGACCTGATGCTGGACCGGAGTCCCGTCGCGCTCTATCGCACGGCGCTGGGTGAATTCTTGCGCTACTGCGACCTCGCCAAGTTTGCCGGCTGGTCGCTCTCGCCCGCCGACAGGATGGCGATGCTGGTCAGCGCCGAGACTTTCATTCGCGCCACCGCAACGCCGGCATCTCCGGAGCACATCCGCACGGCCGCGATTCGCGGCGAGGGAATCGCATGATCACGTTCGCACATCCCGCTCTCCTCTGGTTGTTGCTCGCGTTGCCCGCCATCGCGTTTTTGCGTTCGCGCAAGGGCCCGCGGGCCGCCGTTCGCTACGCCAGCGTCGCCACCGCGCGGGCCGTGGCACGGACCAGCAGGGCCCGTCTGGGCCAGCTCCTGCCCTACCTGCGACTGCCGGCGGCGGCCTTGCTCATCGTCGCGCTGGCGAGACCCCAGCTCACGCACTCACACAACAAAATCGAAGCGAGCGGCGTCGACATGATGTTGGCGCTCGACGTGTCGGGATCGATGCAGGCGCTCGACCTCCGTCTCGACGGCCAGCGGGCCGACCGGCTGACCGTGGTGAGGTCGGTGGTCTCGAAGTTCATCGCGGCGCGACCCAACGATCGGATCGGTATCATCGCGTTCGCCGGGCAACCGTTCCTGGTCAGCCCGCTCACGCTCGACCACGACTGGCTGGAGAAGAGCCTGGCGCGGGTGACCGTCGGAACTGGCGAGGACGGCACCGCGATCGGCTCCGCGCTGGCCGCCGCGGTCAATCGCCTGCGGCAGAGCGACGCGAAGTCGAAGGTCGTCGTGCTCCTGACTGACGGCATGAACAACGCGGGAAGCGTGCAGCCGGCGCTGGCGGCCAAGGCGGCCGCCGCGCTGGGAATCAAGGTCTACACCATCGCGGTTGGCGCGGAAGGGCGCGCGCCCATCCCGGTCGTCGACGAGGCCGGCCGCAAGCGCATCGTCATGGGCGAGGTCGAGGTCGACGAGCAGACCCTGCGCGGGATCGCCGATGCCACCGGGGGGGCGTTCTTCCGGGCCACCGACACCGATTCCTTACTGGCCATCTACGGGCGCATCGACAGCCTGGAAAAGACGGTGCGCACGATGAACAGGTTCGAGCGGCATGAGGAGCGCTTCGCCTGGGCGGCGTTCCCGGCCATCGCGCTGCTTCTGGCCGAGGTTGGTCTCGGCGCCACCGCGCTTCGCCGCGTCCCGTAAGGACCAGAAAGTCGAAACCACGATGACACATCTTCAATTCGCACAACCGCACTGGCTCTGGATCGGCGCGCTCTGCTGCGCGGCCACGGTGGTCCTGCTCGCGCGGGCGGGCCGCCTGCGTCGGCGCGCCGTCGCCACCCTGGCCGGCGGACGGTTCGTCACCACCGTCAGCCGCGGGCGCCGCGCACTGAAACAGACGCTGGTCTTGGCGGGTATCGCCTCCGCGTTCGTGGCGCTGGCGCGGCCCCTCGGCGCCTTCCGCTGGGAAGAGGAACGCCGTGACGGCATCGATCTGATGTTCGCCGTCGACACCTCGAAGAGCATGCTCGCCACCGACCTGCGTCCCGACCGCCTGACGCGCGCCAAGCTGGCCGTGAGCGATCTGTTGCGCAAGTTTCCCGGGGAGCGGGTCGGCCTCATCGCCTTCGCTGGCGAAGCGTACGTGCAGGCACCGATGACCATCGATCACGCCGTCTTCGGCGAGGCGCTGGATGCGCTCGACACCAGCATCATCCCCCGCGGCGGAACCGACATCGCGTCGCCCATCCGCGCGGCGGTCGAGGCGATGGCCACCGAGCCCGACCGACGGAAGCTGCTGGTCATCCTCAGCGACGGGGAAGACCTGCAAGGCGAGGCGTTGGCGGCGGCAAAAGAGGCGGCGCAGGCCGGACTGGTCATCTACACCGTCGGTGTCGGAACGAAATCGGGAGACCTGATTCCCGTCGAGCGCGACGGCCAGCGGGAGCTCCTGCGCGACGCCGAGGGGCACTTCGTGACCTCCCACCTGGACGAGCAGACGTTGCGGCAGCTGGCGACGATCACAGGCGGTGCCTACGCCCCGCTGGGGTCGGCCGGACAGGGGCTGGAGACGCTTTATGGCCAGCACCTCGCGCAGCTCCCCCGCCGCACGGTCGAGGAGCGCATGCACAAGGTCTACACTGAACGCTTTCAGATCCCGCTGGCGGTGGCAATCGGCTGCCTGCTGCTGGAGCTTGCGCTCGGAGAGCGTCGGCGGCGCGGCGGCAGCGCGCGTGGCACGGGGCGGACCAGCGCGCCAGCGCGCCCGGCGCGCACCGATTCCCGCTCGGATCGGCCGAGGGCCTCTTCGGGGATCGGTGTGGCGGCAGCGGTCCTGCTCATGTCGGCCGGGGCGCAGCGATCGGCAGCGGCGGCCACCGCGCCGGCGCCGCACCCGGCGGCGGCACCGGCGACCGCCGCGGCGAGCTACAACGACGGCACCGCCGCCTACCGCAAGAAGGACTTTTCGGCCGCACGCGATCGGTTCCAGGCCGCCACCCATACGACCGACCTGCCGATGCAGGAGGACGCCTACTACGATCTCGGGAACGCGCGCTACCGGCTGGGGCAAGCGACCGTGTCCAAAGATCGGCCCGCGACCATAGAGGCCTGGAAGACCGCGGTCGCCTCTTATGACGGGGCGCTGGCTTTGCAACCTCGGGACGCCGACGCGCGATTCAACCGCGATCTGGTGGCCCGACGTCTGGCCGCCCTGGAGGAGCAGGAGCGCCAGGACCAACAGCAGAAGAGCCAGCAAGATCAAAAGAACCAGCAGGACCGGAAGCAGGGACAGGGAAAGCAGCCGCAAGCTTCCTCGGGTCAAGGTCAGAAGGGCCAACAAGGTCAGAGCTCGCCGCAGAGCGGAAATGGACAGCCTCGGCAGGGGCAGGCGTCCTCGCCCCCGCAGGCCGGGAATCCAGGAGGCCAACAGGCCCAGAACGACCAGCGACCGGCCGAGAACGGCGAGCCGAAGCAGGATCGGCAAAGCCAAGCCTCCGCAACTTCGTCGGGGGCACAAGGTGCCCGAAAGGACGGACCGCACCAGGGGTCGGTCCAACCGCCGCAGGCTGCCCAACCGGCGCAGGCCACCCAACCGGCGCAGGCTGCCCAACCGGCACAGGCTGCCCAGGAGCCAAAGACCGCGCCGCAGGGCCCGGGGGTCGTGTCGGGGCAACCGGGTCAACCGACCGGCCAGACGCGACCCGCGGTCGCGCGGCGCGATCCGGGCGCGCTGACCCCGAGCGAAGCGGCGCAGCTGCTCGATTCGGTGTCGGGTGAGCTGCACCGTTTGCCCGTCGCCGACGCCCGCCGCCGGCAATCCAACAACAGTGACGACACGCCTGCCAAGGACTGGTAACCCCATGACCAACATCCGACGCATCTCGATTGCCCTGGCGGGCGCGCTGGTCCTGACCGGCGGCGCCCGAGCCTGGGCCCGACTCACGCAGCCTGCCGCTTCGGTCGTGGCGAGGAGTGGTGCGCCCGATCCCTCCCGCGCCTTCGTCAAGCTCGACGTTCGGCCCGAGCCGGGCGCGCGCGGCCTCTTCGTCGGCCAAGCCGTGCCGGTGACGATCCGGGCCTATTTTTTGGGAGGCATGGGCGTGACGCTGAACGGGCTCCCGCGGATCACCTCGGACGCATTCGTGCTCTCGGACCTCTCCGACAAGCCGCGCCAGGCAGCGATCCAGGCTCGCGGGCTGCCGTACACGTCGCTGACCTGGACCGGCGTCCTGACAGCGGTCAAGGCGGGCGAAGAGAAGATCGGGATCGAGCTGCCGGTTTCGCTGACGTACCGCGAAGCTCCCCGACCGCGTCATGTCGCCAGGCCCGACCAGACGGACGACGACAGCGGCGACGACCAGAGCTCCGCCGATCCGTTTGCGTCGATCTTGAAGCAGAGCCCGTTCGCCGGTGATCCGTTCTTTGCCCAGATGTTCAACGGCCGCGATCCTTTTCAGGGGGCGCTGGACGACGTTGCCGGCAGCGTTCGACAGCGAGAGATCACGCTGCGAGATCAGAGCGGCGCGTTGCGCGTCATCGACCCTCCCCCAGGAGCGCCGGCGGGGTTCACCGGTGCCGTTGGGACCTTCGAGGTCGGCGCCACCTTGGCCGGTGACACCTTCCGCGCTGGTGAGCCCACCACGCTCCGGCTGAGCGTGCGCGGGCGTGGAAGCTTCTCCCGACTGTCGGTGAACGGCCTTCCGCCGAGCGATGATCTGGGCACCTACGGCGTGACGTCGACCTTCACGTCCGGACCGACACCAACCGCGGGCGAAAAAGTGTTCGTCGCAAACCATCGCGCCACGTCGGGCCGGAACGCTGACCGTTCCCGCATTGACGCTGACCTATCTCGATCCCAACGAACGAAGGTACGTCACCCGCCGCACGACGCCCATCCGCATCACCGTCGCTGCCAGCGGTGGCGACGTCAACGCCTCGCCGTCGACCGCCTCCCCGGGCGCCACAGCGGGGTCGGCCCTCACCGGCGCGGAGGCGCCGTCGAAGGCGGCGGCGTCGTCGGTACCTGATGTCGGGCGCACCTCGCTGACGCCGCACTTTCGAAGGCGCTGGTTTCAGTCGCTGGCAGCGGTGATCGGTCTGGCCGCTCTTGCTTTGGCATTTCTCGGCCGGACCTACCGCGACGGCGCCCTCGGTCGCTTCGTGACGGCCCGTCGGGTCCGGCGCGAGATTGCCCGACAACGCCGGGCCATCGAGGCCGCGGCGGCCAGCGGTGACGCGGCCTCCCTGTTCGGCGCCGCGCGCAAGGCGTTTCAGGCCCGCCTGGGGGAGGCCTGGGGAATCCCTTCCGACGCGATCGCCACCATCGACGTGGCGACGCGCCTGGGACCACCCGGAGAGCGGATCCATGAGGTGTTCGAACGTGCCGATCGACTGACCTATGCGGGAGGCACCTCGGCTGCCGGCGAGGATCTGAATTACTGGCAGGGGCTCATATCCGAAGAGCTGCACGCTCTGGAGACGACGACATGACCACCAATTCGCAGACGCCATCCCTCGAGACAGATTGCGCGACCGGCGAGCCTCGGCTCCCGCACGGACGGCGTCGCCTCTCGCGCACCTCTCGTCTGCCGACGATGGCCCTGGCGGCTCTCGTTCTGTCGATTGGTGGACGGGTCGCCCGCGCCGGCGAAGCTGCATCATCCGGTGTCGCGCCGACCGCCGTCGAAAGGACCGGCGCGCCGGAGAAGGCGGCGCAGGGCTTCTCGGCCCAATCCTTGGTCGCGCAAGCTGAGGTCGATCTCGCCGCCGGGCATCCCGGCCTCGCCATCCTCACCTACCGACGCGCGCGCCTGTTGGCGCCGCGTGCTCCGGCGGTCACGGCGGGCCTGGCCCGAGCGCAGTCTCTGGCGGGCCTTCCGGCTGACGACGCGTCCGGCGCGATGCGCGTGGCGGGGCGCCTCGACGCAGATGAGTGGGGCTGGCTCGGAATGCTCGGGCTCATCGTCGCCGGCGCCGGTCTGGTTGCCCTTTCCTGGGGCCTCATTCGGCGCCGCGGCTTCCTGGCGCTGGCCTTGGGGGGCCTGGGGATGGCGAGCTTGGGCTTTCTGAGCGCGGCCGAGGTGACGCCCCAACCCAACCGGGCGGTCGTGATCGCGCCCGACACCCTGGCCCGGATCGCCCCCTTCGAAAAAGCGGAGCAGGCCTTCGCGGTGCCCGAGGGCGCAACCGTGACCGTCGAGCGCATCTACGATCACTACGCCCTCATCGCCTGCGCGGAGGGTCATGGCTGGGTGCCGGAAAGAGGCGTCGAGATCATTCTGCCGTCGATCGGGCGGCGCTCTTGAATCGCGAGCGTACACTGTGACGTCGCATGCGGTTGCTCCTGGTCGAGGATGATCAAAAGATCGGCGCCTTCGTCGAAAAGGGGCTGCGACAGGAGGGGCACGCGGTCGACTGGGTGCGCGATGGCAACGAGGGGGTCGCCAGCTTAGAGGGCACCGCCTACGACGCCGCGGTCGTGGACATCATGCTTCCAGGCCTGGGCGGCCTGGATCTGATTCGCGCCGTCCGGCGGAAGCGAATCGCCACGCCCGTCATCATCCTGTCGGCGCGCGACGCAGTGGCGGACCGCGTGGAGGGGCTGGAGGCTGGAGCCGACGACTACCTGACCAAGCCGTTCTCGTTCGCCGAGCTGGTGGCCCGCCTGAACGCGCTGGCCCGCCGCGCGACGGCCACCGGCACGGGCGAGACTCGCCTGTCCTACGCCGGCGTCACCCTGGATCTCCTCACCCGCCAGGTCACCCGCGACGGCACCTCCCTCTCGCTGCAGGCCAAGGAGCTGGCGCTGCTGGAATACTTCCTCCGCAATCCGGAGCGCGTGCTCAGCAAGACGATGATCTTGCAGCGCCTGTGGGACTATTCATTCGATCCACAGACCAACGTCGTCGACGTACTGGTCTGCCGGCTGCGCAACAAGATCGATCGCGATTTTCCGGCCACGCTCATTCAGACTCTGCGGGGAGTCGGGTATGTCCTCCGGAAGAAATGAGTTGTCCACGCCACCGTCGCCATCGGAGCCTTCTCGGTCACCGTTCAGGTCAATCACGTTCCGCCTCAGCGCCTGGTACGCCGGCACTCTTCTCGTCGGCCTAACCATCCTGGGCGCTCTGGCGCTCACCACCATCCGCCGCGCCGTCTTTCGCTCCGACGAGGTCGTCGTCCACGAGAGGCTCGAACGCCACAGCGAGGTGCTCGGTCGGGTCGGACTGCCGAAGTTCGAGGAGGCGGTCGAAAGCGCGACCCAGCTCGAAGGCGAGCACAACCCCGTGCGTGTCGAAGACGGAGCCGGCCACACGCTCTACCAGCACGGCGTCGTCGAGGATGCCGCGCTCCGCGTATCCACCTCCGTGACCAGCGACCTGCGTCTCGAGATCGCGTCCGCCGCGAACCCCTGGACGCGGCTCGGCCCGCCGGTCACGTCGGCGGTTCTGTCGGTGTTGGTCGGGTGCCTCCTCATCGGGATCGCGGGCGGGGTCATTTTGACCAGGCGTGCCCTGCGCCCCGTCGGGGCCCTGGCTTCCACGGCGCGCGCCGTGATCCAGTCGGGCGATCTCTCCCGTCGCGTGGAGGTGCGGGGCGGCGACGAGCTCGGTGAGCTGACGTCGCTGGTCAATCGTATGCTGGAGAGGAACCAGGCGCTGGTTCGCAGCATGCGCGAGGCGCTGGACAATGTCGCCCACGATCTGCGCACGCCCCTGACGAGATTGCGAGGGATCGCCGAGGTCGCCCTCCGCGCCGACGATCCCGCCCAGGCGCCAGAAGCGCTGGCGGACTGTATCGAGGAATCGGACCGCGCCCTGATCATGCTGCGCACCTTGATGGACGTCTCCGAAGCCGAGGCCGGGATCATGAAGTTGAACGTCGACCGCGTCGAGTTGCGTGCGCTCGCGCGAGAGACCCTGGATCTCTATGAGCAGGTGGCTGACGACGCCGGCGTGGCCCTGTCTTTGTTGCCAGGCGACGCGGTGACGGCGCTGGCCGACTCGACCCGGATACGCCAGGCCCTGGCGAATTTGGTCGACAACGCGGTCAAGTACACCCCGCGCGGCGGTCGCGTCGAAATCGACGTCTCCGCTCGCGCCGGCGAGGCCCAGATCCGCGTTCGCGACACCGGCCGAGGGATTCCCGCCGACGCCATCTCCCGAATTTGGGACCGGCTGTTTCGCGTGGATCCGAGCCGCGCCGAAAGGGGCCTCGGCCTGGGTCTCAGCCTGGTCAAGGCAATCGCCGTCGCCCACCACGGCCGCGTCGCCGTCGAGAGCGTGCCAGAGCGTGGCTCGTCGTTCGTTTTGGCGCTGCCTCTCGACGCCCCTGCCGGCTCGCCCGCACAATGGCGCCGGTTGTGATGAGCGTTGATTTTGCAGGAGAGACACGGAAGGGTCGCCGGAGGTCGCTCGACGCCCCTGGCCTCAGGCTCATCGTTGGCTACAAGCTGGCAAAGGCGATCCTCGAGCTTCTTTTCGGACTCGCTCTCTTGTCGTTTACCTCCGCGGGTCTGACCGATCACCTGCGACAGCTCGCCTTGCATATTCGACACCACGCTGTGGAAGCCTGGAGCATCGCGTTCGCCGAGCGCTTGGTTCGCGCGTCTACGGAACGGAACCTATTGGTCGTCGGCCTGGCCACCCTCCTTGATGGCGCGCTTTCCGCGGCCGAAGGATGGGCGCTCTACCATCGGTATCGGTGGAGCCGCTGGTTCGTCGTCGGCGCCACGTCCATTCTGGTCCCTTTCGAGGGTCTCGCCCTCGCCCATCACTTCAGCGTCCCCCGCCTGGTTCTCCTCGTCGGGAACATCTCCATCGTCATCTATCTCGTGTGGCGAGGAGTGGCGACCGCGCGTCACTCATCGCTCGAAGGAATCGCCATGGCTACCGCTTCGAAGTCGCGGTGAGACCTTGCACCACGATTACAAGTTTGAAGGGGGGTGAATCACCCGACGACGAGGCCGACGCTCTCGACGGCCGCTCAGCGTCGCGAGACCACCCGGGACCGGGTTTGGAGATCGCGCGTCGAGGCCGCGCCTGACGGCGGATTGCTCGGGACGCGGAGCCGGATATCCATCTGCATGCTCGAAGGCGTCTCGCTCACCACCTCGATTCCGGCGGGGGCCGTCGTCACGATCCGGTAGGTGTGGAGGCCGACGCTCGTCCCGGAGAGATCGATGGAGGCGACCACGGAGTCCGGTGGAAGCACCTCCAGCTCGCGCCTAGAGCTGCGGAGCTCAACCGCCACGCTGGTGTAACGAGGCGGGTCGAAGACCAGCCCGTCGCTCACGCCTCGAATCTCGAGCGGCACGATGCGCGTGATCGCATGCGATCGGTCTAGCGCCAGCGCCGCCCAAGCGGTCAGCACACCCCCGAAAATCACCAGGTGGGGCCACTGGCTGACGAAGCGAGCTCGACGCCGAGCATCACGTCCAGGAAGGGTCGACGGTGATTCGGGTCGGGCCTTCGCCAGTGTCGCTCGCAGCTGGGCCTGGTCCCGCATGACGCTCATGGCGTTGCCCGCGGCCAGGTGAACCGTTCCACGCTCCTCGCTCACGCAGACGACCAGCGCGTCAGAAGCCTGAGCCAACCCGATTGCGGCGCGGTGCCGCGTGCCGAAGCTCGAGTCCTCAGTTCCGGTCGCCAGAGGCAACACCACACCCGCCCGCGCCAGGCGGTCGGCCGCGATGACAACGGCCCCGTCGTGAAGCGGAGACACTCCCGTGAAGATCGCTTCGATCATCTCGACCGAGATACGCGCATCGACGATCGTCCCCTTGGTCGTGAGATCGAAGATGGCATCGCGCCGAGGCAACACGATGAGGGCACCCTTTCGGCGCGCGGCCAGCACGAAGGCCGCCTTGGCGACGATGGCGTCCGTGTCATCGGGCGCGTCGCCGGCGGTCTGTCTCGTCAACCAGCGGAGCGGACTGGCGCGACTCAGGCCGCGTCGAATCTCGTGCTGGAAGACGACCACCACGACGACGGTGGCGACCGCACTGACCGCCGACAGGAGATACGACGTGAGGATGAGTCCGAGGTGACTGGCAATCCACGACACAGCCAGCAGGGTCAGCAGACCGAACGCCACCTGAACCGCTATCGTGTGCTTGAGCCACTGGTAGGCCCACGAGAAGAGCGCCGTGAGGACCAGCACATCGACGGCGTCCTGCCAGCGAAGCCCGTGAGTCAAAACGGTGAGCGCGACTGGATGCATGGACTTCCAGAGTTACCGTTAGCATGCCCGACCTCCGCGCACACTCTTGCTCTGGCGTAGAGGTTCGCCCGGCGAACAGAACGTTGATGCGAAGCGCTCCCGGCCGCTGCGCCCTTATTCGGGCGCCTTGCTGCACGCTTATGACTTTGGTTTCAGCGCGGCGCGACGATTCTTTGCCCAGCATTCTTCGTTGTGCTGATCGCAGAGCGGGTGCTCCTTGCCGTAGCTCACGGTCTTGAGCTGGACAGTCGATACCCCGAGGCTCTCCAGGTAATGAGCGACCGCGGTCGCGCGCTTGTCGCCGAGCGCGATGTTCCATTCCTCCGTTCCTCGTTCGTCCGCGTTTCCTTCGATGGCCACGTGAAGGCCATGATCAGCCTTCAAGCAGCGGGCCATCCGCGTGAGCTTTGTCGCCTCGTCTGGGTGCACATTCGCGTCGTTGAACTCGAAGTGAACGCGCACCACGCCGCATTCGACGAGGTCGGGGGTGATATCGACGCATTGTGACCGGATGCAGAGCTGCTTGTCTCCGCAGTCGGCGTCCGTGGAGCACGTCCGCGTGGTTGCCGATGGTGGGGCCCCCGCGGCAGCACTCGGTGCGCTCGCGCCCGGGATCGCAACCGCCGTCGCCTTCTTAGATTCGTGAGAGCAGCCACCTGCCAAGCCCGCGACAAGCGACAACGTGATCAAGACTCGGTTCCTCATAGTGATCTCTCTTCTTTCACGAGTGCGGCTTTACGTCGTCGAGCGAGGGCAGATCGGCGAGATTGGGCTGGAGCACGATCTCGATCCGCCGATTTTGGGCCCGATGCTCGGGTGAGTCGTTTGCAACCACCGGATCGAATTCCCCGTATCCGGCGGCCGCCAGGACCTGAGGGTGCATGCCGTTCGCCATCAGGAACTGTGTCACCTGCACGGCGCGCTCCGTCGACAGCTCCCAGTTCGAAGGGAACCGGGCGGTATGGATGGGGACATCGTCGGTGTGTCCCGCGACCAAGAAATGGCGATCGGGGATCGTCGCCAGGATCTTCGCGACATCAGCGAGGGCCGCCTGACCGTCGGGCTTGATACTGGTCTTCGCCGAGTCGAACAGGACGTCGTTCGGCAGCGCGATGAGCATCCGGCCGTCGCGAATCGCGACCTTGAGCCGACCGGCGTCAATCATCGACCTGAGACGCGCGACGAGACTGCGGAACGTCGCCGCGCGCGCCTCCGTCGCGGCCTCCTGCCGTCGCAGCTCTTCGAGGCGCGCCTTGGCGTCGGCCAGAACCTGGGACAGTTGACCCTTTTCGCTCGTCAGCTTGTCGACGTTCTGCCCCAACTTCTCGAGACGGGTCTTGAGCTCCCCGGCCAACGCGGTCGTGTCGTCAAGCTGCTTCCGCAGTCGATCTCGATCGGTGTCGAGCGCGGTTATCCGCGCGTTCGCGTCGCTCACCTGCGCTTCAAGACCGTGGATCTGCCCTTTCAAATCCTTCTCGTGTTCCGCCGCCGCCCGATCGTGGTCCGCTCCGATCTTCTCGAGGTCGGCGACCTTTTTGTTGTACGTCCCGGTCGAGACGCAGGCGCTTCCCACCGAGATCAATACCAAGGCAACGGTCAGCTGGAGACGACCGGGCGTCCACCGCGCGGGAACCGCAGACGGTGGGCTTCCCCGAGTTACTCCAAGGAGAACCCGCCGATCTCTCACGGACTGCCGGTCGGGGTCGTTCATGGTCTATACCTCTGCCTTCAAGCGTTTCCCGGTTGGCGGGCGGTCAACTGCCGCTCCGCCGCCATCCAATCCTCCCGATCGCCGCCGTGCGCGCGCCCACGGGCAACGAACATTTCGTAGGCCAGTTTGGCGACACTTTCGGTCGAAACAGAATGCTTGATCGACGGTTGCGCAACAGGCGTCACCACCGGCTCTTCTGGACGGACGTGGTGATGGGACGAATGGGACTTGTGGTCGGACATGGTCGTCTTCTTTCGTATTGGAGGCGTCAGCTTGGTGGAGGTTTTTCGTAGGAGCGCGCTTGCTCGCGATGGCCCGGTCACTCGACCGACCTGTTCGCGTCGACCATGTGGACCTTGCTCGTCGGCAGCACGAAGACCTGTCGGCGCGCCCGACTCACGACGGCATGGGACACGGACCCCAAGAGCGACGAGGTCGCACCGCCCTTTCCGTGCGACCCGAGGGCGATCGCATCCACGACGAACCGTTCGGCCGCCTGAACGATCGCCTCGGCTGCCTTTCCGCCGTCTATGACACTGATGTGGGTGACGATCCCCAGCCGTTCGGCGTCGGTCGGTACGAGCGCCAGCAACGCGCCCTCGATGCGAGCTCGCTCATCGACAGAAAGCCGGTCCTCCGGCCGGTCGTAGGCGTAGGGAGGATTTGTAAGAGCACGCTCATGGACGTGACAGAGCTCGACGACACCTCCGTGAGGGGCGACCAGCGCATAGGCGAATGGAATGACCCGATTGCCCGCCGGTGAAAGGTCGGTCGGCGCGAGCACGGTCAAGATCCTAGGCACCTCGGAGCGCGCGTCGTGCGGGGCCGTCGCCGGAACGAACAGGACTGGAACACCTTGGGCGTCTCCCGCCACGCGATTCGCCACCGCGGGATGCGCTAGACGCGCCCAACCGTGACGGCTCTCCGCCCCCACGATGATGAGGTCAGCCTCGCGTTCGCTGGCCGCCACGAAGATCCCAGACGCCGGGTCGCCCCAGGCGGGCTCGACGGCATAGATGATCTTCCCGGCTCCTGGGAGATCACCAACATGTAGCCGCAACGTCCGTCCGAGATCGGCGATGACCGCCGGATCGGGGACGGCGAGATCGCGTGCTCCCGTCAACCCCAACCGACGGTACTCCTCGATTGGCCAGTAGAGCCGCAGGAACGTGACGTCGCATATTGTCCGCGACCGGAGCTGACGAACGAAGTCCACCCCGCCTTCACTGCCCCGCCGCCCATCGAGGGCCACCATGATCCGAAGCGCCCGGTTCTCATCGCGGGCTTCGCTCAACCCATCCGCGCCCGGCGGGACGATCAGCACCGGGCAATCGGCATGGCGGACGATCCGCTCGGCGACGCTCCCGAAAATGAAACGCTTCAGCGCCGAGTGTCCGTGTGCCCCAATGACGAGCAGGTCCGCGCCGACGCTCTTGGCACGGGAGAGAAGATTCGTTTCCACGCCGCCCGCGCAGACATTGAACGTCACCGGCACCTGTCCCGCTCCGGCCAGCTCCCGAGCCTCGACGGTCAGTCTCGCCTCCGCACCGCGATAAACCGTGCGTTCCAACGCATCCACGTCGACGCTCGTTGCCTGAATGTGGGTAGAGGGCGGATCGACGACGTGAACCAACTCGACGGATCCGCCCGTGCGTCGAGCCAGATCGATCGCCGCCTTCCCGACCGAGCGAGCATGCGGAGAAAAGTCGATGCCAGAGACGATCTTCACAACGTGTACCAATGCGACGCTGAGGCGGTCACAGTGACTCTCGCCCGCCACGTTCGGCGGCATTCGCACGAGCGCCTTCGAGATCGGCAGCGGGTTCCGTGAGCGATGAGCAGAAACCTGTCCACTTTCACCTTCCAGTCTTTCGTGTCCCGTACGCGCATACCGTCGAGTGACCTAGAGGGGCAGAGCGCCTTGTTGCGACGGCGTGCGCTCACCGTGATGTCGCGCACGCTGCGATTCGGAAACCCACTTTCTTCATCGGCAGCACTGAATAGCACCCGTGATGGCCAGAACCAGTCCTGAAGAACGCTAGTGACTCGTCGGGGATTGCCTTACGCAGTTGCACTGAGACTTGGCTTCTACGCGTGGCGCGGGAGTCCTGAGTCGACGTGAGCACGTGACGGTCATGGGCTCGCGGTAAAGGTCCGCGAGTCGATCGAGCGACGCCGCAGACATTACGGCAGCCCTCGAGGTCCGATTGTCTTGAGGCGGGCGCATCGGGGTAATCGTCCATGAGCCCCCGGGCGCACGATGCTCCAGCGCGCACGCTCAGCCGCTCTCCGGTGGAGACGGAGTCTCCACCGTGGTTGTGTCAGGCAATTCCCGACAGGACAGTCACGTTCTTCCGCCTTGTTCCATGCATCGTAGGTGCTATCTCGTTGTTCAACATGAGCGGGTGGCGAATTGGCGTACTCGGCGCCGCAACGCACATGACGGAGCCTTAACGGCGCGCTCTGCGCTCCGGATGGCGACAAACTGCGAGTGCTGGACGCGACATAAAAGGGAGATTTCAGATGAGCACAGGATGGTTGTTGTGGATGGGGGTCATGTTCTTCTTTCTCTTGGCCCCGACTGGATACGGTTGGGGCTACCGCGGATGGGGACCGCCCTACCCGAGATACATTCAGCGACGACGCGGGTTGCGGGCAGCTGTTCCTGGTACCTCGACGTCGTTTGACCACCACGCATGGGGGCGGGGCGGCGACTTCATCTGGGTGGTTCTTCTCATCGGCATAACCTGGGCGATTGTCGTCCGCTGGGGTTTTACGTTAAGGCGATAACGCAAATGAGCGCCTACGTCGCGAGCCAAGCAATTTAACGGACGCCAGTCGTCGACGGCCAAGCGGGGGCGCAATGGAACTGGGAACGGTCGCGCTCGGTTACGACGCTGCCTCTGGTATCGTTGCGTTCGGTAACGAGCCGCGAAGGCCTTCGAGTTGGACGCCGCCGAGATTGCGGAGCGGCGACACGGCGGTCGCAGCCCACAGGAGCGCCGGTGAACGTTGAGACGATCGCTGACGGCGTGATCACGCTCGCCCGAAGGACAGGCTTTCTGCGGAACGAAGGAGTCGCTGCCTTGGAGCTGTGCGAAGCATCGAAGGGAGATCTCCGCGGCATCGCCAAGGCCATCCACCTCAGCCGGGCCGCCATGCGGAACATCCGCGAAAACCTGTTCTTCGCCTTTCTTTACAACGTCCTGGGCATTCCCTTGGCCGCAGGGATGCTCTATCCGTTTCTGGGCTTGCTCCTCAGCCCGGCCATCACCAACGCCCTCCGGCTACGAAGGGCCCGTCTGTGATTCACAACGAGGAAGAAACATGACCACCGATACCGCCACCATCACGCCCGAGCTCCTCCGCAAGATGGACGCCTATTGGCGCGCGGCCAATTATCTGTCGGTCGGACAGATCTACCTCTACGACAACCCGCTCCTCAAGGAGCCGCTGAAGCTGTCGCACGTCAAGCCGCTGGTGGTTGGGCACTGGGGGACGACGCCTGGGCAGAACTTCATTTACGTGCACCTCAACCGGATCATCAAGAAGTACGACCTGGACATGTTCTACATCGCGGGTCCGGGGCACGGCGGTCCGGCGATTGTGGGAAATGTCTATCTCGAGGGCACCTGGAGTGACGTGTATCCCAACGTCACCCAGGACGAAGCCGGACTGAAGAAGCTCTTCACGCAGTTCTCGTTTCCAGGCGGGATCTCCAGCCACGTGGCGCCCACCACGCCGGGCTCGATTCACGAAGGCGGCGAGCTCGGATACTCGCTCAGTCATGCATTCGGGGCCGCATTCGATAATCCCGATCTCGTGGTTGCCTGCGTCGTCGGCGACGGCGAGGCGGAGACGGGTCCGTTGGCGACCTCCTGGCAGTCCAACAAGCTCCTCAACCCGATCACGGACGGTGTCGTGCTGCCGATCTTGCACCTGAACGGCTACAAGATCAGCAACCCAACCGTCCTCGCCCGCATCGAGCACGAGGAGTTGGACCACTTCTTTCGGGGCTGCGGCTGGACACCCCACTTCGTGGAAGGTGATGACCCGGGAAAGATGCATCAGCTCATGGCGGCGACACTGGATAAGGTCGTCGAGGAGATCCGGCTGATCAAGAATAGCGGCGCGGACCAAGAGCGACCCCACGCGGCCGCGCTGGCCGATGATCGTCCTCAGGTCCCCCAAGGGCTGGACGGGGCCCGAAGTCGTCGACGGCCTGAAGGTCGAGGGCACGTTCCGCGCGCACCAGGTTCCTCTGCTGGTCGATTCCGAGCATCCCGACCACGTCCAGGAGCTCGAAAGTTGGATGAAGAGCTACCGGGCCAACGAGCTGTTCGACGGCACCGGGCGATTACTCCCGGAGCTGGCCGAGCTGGCGCCCAGGGGCGACCGCCGGATGGGGGCCAACCCGCATGCGAACGGCGGCCTTCTGCTGCGGGACCTGCGGATGCCGGACTTTTGTGCTCACGCGGTGAACGTGCCCTCGCCGGGCGCAGTCACCGCCCAAGCGCCGTGAGCGTACGCTCCTGCGCCGACCTGTCGCTCGCCGTGCTCGGGGCAAGCTCACCCCATATGTTCGCAACCGAGGAAGAGACCGCGGCCTTCGAACGCGTGCGCAAGGCGGTCGGCCTTCCGATCTATGGGGGCGACTGTTACGCCTACGGCCTGATCGCGTCGGGCTTCCACGACCTGGTCATCGAGGCCAACAGTACCGTCCTTCATGACTTTCTGCCCCTGGTCCCGGTGATCGAGGGCGCGGGCGGCATCATCACCGATTGGCAGGGCAAGCCGCTCGATCTCGAGTCCGGCGACAAGGTGCTGGCCGCGGGCGACCGGCGCATGCACGAGGCAGCGCTGAAGCTTCTCGCCTGGCGCTGAAAGCCGGATAAGGCGCGACGGCAAACTGAGGCGCTAATCCGCCTCAGTGCCGCATATTCGGCAGCACCAGTCTCTCGATCCAGTTGCGCACTTCGGCGAGACGCACGTCCTCGTTCATCACGTCGTCGTCGATCCCCAGCAGCCAGGCGATATCCTTGCGGCTCGGATCCTGTGCAGGACCTCGAGAAGATCGACGTAGCGCTCGCCCGCTTCGCGATCCTTGAAGAAGCCGAGGGTGGTGAGTTTCGGGATCCGGCACCAGGTGGAGCCGCGCCAGCTCATGCAGATCGTATTCCGGATGGTATTGCAGCCCCCAGAACTGGCCGCCCTTGTG
>CAVRRT010000076.1:0-41404 GCA_963723305.1 uncultured Pseudomonadota bacterium | reverse complement strand
TGTCGTGGCGCTGGATCTTCTACATCAACATCCCGATCGGCCTCATCGGCATCGTGATGGCGCTGCGCTTCATCGAGAATATCCGCGCGCCGGCGCCGCCGCGCTTCGATTTCCCGGGCTTCCTCATCGTCGGCACGGCGCTGGCGCTGCTCTAATTCTCGATCGAAAGCCTGGGCCGGCATTTCGTCGAACACGGTCGAGGCGGGGCTCTGGGCCGGCACGGTCCTGACCCTGCTGATCTATCGCTGGCACGCGCAGCGCGTGGATTGACGCCTGCCATGTCAGTCCTCGACGGCATTCGCCGCGTCGGTGTCATCGGCGCCGGCCAGATGGGACGGGGGATCGCCCAGCTCGCCGCGGCGCACGGATTCGCGGTCACGCTGGCGGACATGGGGCGCGAGATCGCCGAGCGCGGCCGCGCCACCGTCGGCAAGCAGCTCGACAAGATGGTCGACAAGGGGAAGCTCACCGCCGCCGAGCGGGCCCAGATGCTGGGGCGCATCGAGCCGTGCGACCTTTATGGCAAGGAGCTGGAGTCGGTCGACTTCGTGGTCGAGGCGGCGACGGAGGACGTCGGCGTCAAGCGGGAGATCTTCGCCACGCTCGATCGCGCCTGCCGCGGCGACATCGTGCTGGCCACCAACACCTCGTCGATCAGCATCACCGCCATCGGCGCAGCGGTGACGCGCCCGGAACGGGTGATCGGGATGCACTTCATGAACCCGCCGCCGCTGATGAAGCTGGTGGAGATCATCCGCGGGCTGGCGACGGCCGACGCGACCTACGAAGTGACCCGCACGATGGCCGAGCGGCTCGGCAAGCAGACGGTCCTCTCCCGCGACATCCCGGGCTTCATCGTCAACCGCGTGCTGATGCCGATGCTGAACGAGGCCTGCTTCGCGCTCTACGAGGGGATCGGGACGGTCGAGGACATGGACGTCGCCATCCAGCTGGGGCTCAACCACCCGATGGGGCCGTTCGCGCTGATGGATCTGATCGGCCTCGACACGGCGCTGTCGATCCTGGAGGTGCTGCACCGCAACCTGGGGGATCCGAAGTACCGCCCCTGCCCGCTGCTGCGCCAGTACGTCGCGGCGGGGTGGCTGGGGCGCAAGACCGGGCACGGCTTCTATCGCTATCCTCCGCCGGGCCAGCCGTCCGGACCACTGCGCACGGAGCCCACGACTTGAGCGCCGCCGCTTCCGGTCGGGCGCTGGTCGCCCGCGACGGCGCGCTCGCCGTCGTCAGCGTGAACCGCCCCGAGGCGCGCAACGCGCTCGACGGCGAGACGCTCGACGCGCTCCACGATGCGTTCGCGGCGCTGGAGCGCGACGCGGGCGTCCGCTGCGTGATCCTGACCGGCGCGGGCGACAAGGCGTTCGCGGCCGGCGCCGACATCAAGGCCATGGCCGACGCCGATCCGGCCGGCGCCGACCTGCTGGTCGGACACGCGCACCGCCTGGGCGAGCTTCTGGAAGCGTCGCGCCTGCCGGTGATCGCCGCGGTGAACGGCTCTGCGCTGGGCGGCGGCTTCGAGCTGGCGCTGGCGTGCGACTTCATCTTCGCCGCACGCGGCGCCAAGGTGGGGATGCCGGAGGTGGGTCTCGGCGTCATCCCCGGCATGGGCGGCACGCAGCGGCTCGTCCAGAGGGTGGGCCTGGCGCGCGCGCGCCAGCTCATCTACACGGGCGCGCTGATCGACGCCGACGTCGCCGCGCGCATCGGCCTGGTGAACGAGGTGACCGAGCCGACGGAGCTCCTGCCGCGGGCCCGCGCCGTCGCCGCCGAGATCGCCACCCGCGCGCCGCTGGCCGTGGCCGCTGCCAAGCATGCCCTCCGCCGGGGCCCCGACCTGCCACTTGCGGAGGGGCTGGCCCTCGAACGCCGGCTCTTCGCTGGACTCTTCTCCACCCACGATCAAAAGGAAGGGATGCGCGCCTTTCTCGACAAGCGAGCCCCCGTCTGGACCGGACGATGAACTTCGAGCTCTCCCCCGAACAGAAGATGATCCGCGACACCGCCCGCGATCTGGCGGCGCGCGAGATCGCGCCCCAGGCCGCGGAGATCGATCGCACCCACGAATTCCCGCGCAAGATCTTCTCCCGCCTCGGCGAGCTGGGACTGCTGGGGATCATGGTCCCCGAGAGATGGGGCGGCGCCGGCATGGACGCCCTCTCCTACGCGGTGGCGCTGGAGGAGATTGCGCGGGCCTGCGCCTCGACGGCGGTCGCCATGTCGGTGCAGGCCTCGCTGGTCGCGGCGCCCATCTTGAAAGAGGGGAACGACGAGCAGCGCGCGCGCTGGCTGCCCGATCTCGCCGCTGGCAAGAAGATCGGATGCTTTGCGCTCTCCGAGCCGGAGGCCGGCTCGGACGCCAAGGCGCAGCGCACCCGCGCCGTGCGCGACGGCGGGCGCTGGATCCTGAACGGCACCAAGAACTTCATCACCAACGCCCCGGTCGCCGATCTGGCCATCGTGCTGGCCAACAGCGACCCGGCCAAGGGGGCGCGCGGCATCACCGCTTTTCTCGTTCCACTCGCGACGCCTGGCCTCACCATCGGCCCGCCCGACGACAAGCTGGGGATCCGCGGCGCGCCGAGCGCGCAGATCTTCCTGGCCGACTGCGCCGTCGGCGACGACGCGCGTCTGGGCCCGGAGGGGGACGGCTTCAAGATCGCGATGCGCGCGCTCGACGGCGGGCGCATCGGGATCGCCGCCCAGGCGCTGGGGATCGCCCGCGCCGCCTTCGAGGACGCCACCCGCTACGCGCGCCAGCGAAAAACGTTCGGCCAGCCGATCGCCGAGCACCAGGCGATCCAGTTCAAGCTGGCCGACATGTGCACGGAGATCGACGCTGCGCGGATGCTGCTCTGGCGCGCGGCGGTGAAGAAGGACGCCGGCGGCGCCTACTCGACCGAGGCCTCCATGGCCAAGCTGTTCGCCTCCGAGGTCGCCAACCGGGCGGCCAAGGAGGGGGTGCAGATCTTCGGCGGGTACGGTTACCTGCGCGATTTCCCGGCCGAGCGGCACTTTCGCGACGCGAAGATCACCGAGATCTACGAAGGGACCAGCGAGATCCAGCGGCTGGTGATCGCTTCGGCCTTGCTCAAGGAGTGATCCTGGGGATAAGGTCCTCTCCGTCGAGGGAGGGCTTGCCCATGGGACCCATCACCGCAATGGCACGCAGGTTGTTCGGGACCGAGGTCGCCGCCTTGGCTCTGTCGTCCATGCTCGCAGTGGCCGCCTGCGCCGAGACCTCCAGCAGCGGCGAACCGAGTGTCCGCGTCATCAAGAACAACGACGCGCCGGCGCAGACCGGAGGCATCTCGCCGGACAAGGAGGCGGAGGTGCAGCTGCTGCTGCAGCAGCGCGATCCGTCGACGCTGCGCTGCTACCAGGACGTGCTCGACGAGAAGCACGATCGGGCGTTCAAGGGGACGGTGATCGTCCTTCTGAGCCTCACCCCGGAGGCGGGCGCGTCCAAGGCGAGCGCCAAGGTCATCGGCGGCACGCTCAACAACAAGGACGTCAGTGACTGCCTGGTCGGCAAGCTGCAGGACTTCGAGTACCCGCAGATCGCGCAGGCCGGAACCATGCAGTACGTCTACCGGTTCGAACCGGCGTACTGAACGACCGATTTCCTGAGCCGCTCTCCTGAAGCGGCTTTCGCGGTCGCGGGCTTCGCGGTCGCGGGCTTCGCGGTCGCGGCTTCGCGGTCGCGGCTTCGCGGTCGCGGCTTCGCGGTCGCGGCCCGGCTTTCGCGGCGCTTCGGGCGCTGCAAGATTGTCGCCGCCTGATTCGCCGTTAGCCTGCGCGCGCCAGCGCACGCGGTGTGTTGCGCAACAGGTGTGGCGTTACCACGTTAGTGCCGAGAATTCATGGCAAACGGATATTCTTCTCCTCTGGACGGAACTTCCGTCGATGGGAATTGTCTGAAGGACGCTCGAAGGACCAGCCCGCCCCATCGGCCCAAGGTGTTCATGAAGTCGAAGTCAGTGAAGTCAGCAGCTCTGTTCGCTTCGGCGTGCGCTGTTTGGGGGATCGGTTGCGGCGGTGACAAGGCGGCGCGCAAGGAGGGGGAAGGTGGTGCTGAGTTCGCGCTGGCGCGAAAGGCGCATGCCAGGCCGGTCGATCCGGGCGCGTCGATGACGCTCGACAACGAGGTCGGCGTACTCGACACCGACGACGTCGAGGCGACGCTGCAGGAGCACTTCGACGAGGTGCGCGCCTGTTATGGGCGCGCCGGGAAAGCGCAGCGTTACGCCGGCGGCAAGGTGCTGCTCCGATTCATGGTCGCCGGCGACGGTGCCGCCCAGGACGTCTGGGTGCTCGAGTCATCGCTCGGCAACTACGAGGTCGAGCGCTGCCTGGTCGAGGTGGGTCGCAAAATCCGCTTCCACGCGCCGACCGGCAACAAGGCCACGACCTTCGAGTACCCGGTGGAGTTCCGCTCGGAGAGCGGGATGGAGATCCTCGACGTCGACGGTCCCAAGGTCGACCACGACGTCGCGATCCTGCTGCCGCAGCTGGCGGCCTGCGGGCAGGTCGCCTCCGAGCAGGTGAACGCCAGCATCTACATCGAATCGAACGGGGCCCTGGGCTCGGTCGGCCTGGCCACGGCGGCGGCGATCGACGAGGACGCGGGCGACTGCGTGGTGCAGACGATCCGCGGCTGGCGGATGTCCGTCGGCCTCCCCGGGCACGTGGTGCGCGCCAACTTCGCCATTCCCACGATCATCACCACCGCCAGCCGCACCCTGGCCCACCACCGGCGCCGTTGACCGGCGGCCGCTTCAGCGTGCGGTGAGCTTTGAGTGTTTGCGGCCGTAGAGGCCGTAGATGACGAGGCCGATCGCCATCCAGCCGAAGAGACGAACCAGCGTTCTGCTCGTCTCCTGCAGCATGAGATAGAGCGACGTGCGGCGCCGCAGAGCGGGACCAGGAAGTCGCCGCCGGGCACACGAAAGCCGCGCGGGAGGTCGGCTCGTTTTCGGCGCAAAATCATCACGCCCAGGCTGACCAGCACGAAGGCGAACAGCGTCCCCACCGACGTCAGCTGGCTGAGCACGCCGACCGGCAGCAGACCGCCGGCCAACGCCACGATGATCCCGGTGATGATCGTCGTGATCCACGGCGTGCCGAACCGCGGATGCATGCGCGCCGGCCCCCGGCGGCAAGAGGCCGTCGACTCGCCATCGAGAAGAAGATCCGCGGCTGGCCCATCATCATCACCAGCATCACCGACGACAGACCGGCGATGGCGCCGATCTCGACCAGCGTCTCCAGCCAGCGCTGGCCGGTCGCCTCGACGCCGACGGCGATGGGGTGCGGCACGCCGAGATGCGTGTAGGGCACGATGCCGGTCAGCACCAGCGACACCGCCACGTAGAGGACGGTGCAGATCGCGAGCGAGCCCAGGATCCCGACCGGCAGATCGCGCTGCGGGTTCTTGGCCTCCTGCGCGGCCGTCGAGACGGCGTCGAAGCCGATGTAAGCGAAGAAGACGCGCGCCGCCCCGCGCATGACCCCCGAGTACCCGAAGTGGCCGTGCGATTGCTCGGGGGGGATGAACGGATGCCAGTTCGCCGTGTTGACGAAGCGGGCGCAGAAGGCAATGAACATCAGCACCACGGCGACCTTGACCATGACGATCACCGAATTGAAGCGCGCCGACTCCTTGATGCCGATGACCAGGATGATGGTCACGAAGGCGGTCACCAAGATCGCCGGCACGTTCAGCACCGCGCCGGTGGCGTGAAATTGCCCCAGCACCTCGTCGTAGACGAAGGGCGCGCGCGTCCAGGCGGGCGGCAGCGTGACGCCGACGACGTCGTGGACGAAGGCCACCGCGTAGCCCGACCAACCGACGCTGACCGCCGCCGACGCCACCATGTACTCGAGGATCAGATCCCAGCCGATGATCCAGGCGACGAGCTCGCCCATGGTGGCGTACGAATAGGTGTAGGCGCTGCCGGCGATGGGGATCATCGACGCCATCTCGGCGTAGCAGAGGCCGGCGAAGCCGGAGGCGATGCCGGCCACGACGAACGACAGCACCACCGCCGGCCCGGCGTTGTCGGCGGCGGCCTGGCCGGTCAGCACGAAGATGCCGGTGCCGATGATGGCGCCGATGCCGAGCAGCATGAGATCCATCGCGCCGAGCGCGCGCCTGAGCCCATGATCCTCCGCGGCATCGGAGCGCAGGGTGTCGATCGACTTGGTGGCGAAGAGCGGGCTAGCCATCTCGAACCGCGAAGCGGAGCATCGCCACGGCAGTGTAGACCACCACCGCGACGACCGGCCACTCGACGGTACGGAGACGGCCGGCTCGGAACGCGATCAGGATCGGTTTCGGCGCCCGGTTTCGGCGCCGACGAACGGCTAGTTCTCGGGGCAGGCGAGATCTGTCCCGACGACGAGACCCGTTCCCGTGGCGACATCGCCGCCGCACCCGGTCGTCGTCAGCGGCCGGCAGGTGTTGAGCGCGGCGTCGCAAATGTCGCCCGTCGGACAGTTGTCCGGGCACTGCACGGTCTGACTGCAGATGTTCGTGACGGTGCCGCAGACGACGGCGGCACACGCCTGTGCGTCGGTCTGCGTGCAGACGCAGGTCGTGCTCCCGGGCATGCACGTCTCGTTCGAGGGGCAGGTGCAGCCGACCCCGCCGCCGGTGCCGGTCGCGCCGCCGCTCCCAACCTTGCCGCCGGTCCCCGTCGCGCCGCCGCTGCCAGTCGTCGTGCCACCGGTCCCCAGCATGCCGCCGGTGCCGTTCAGGCCGCCGCTCCCGACTGCGCCGCCGCTCCCGATCATGCCGCCGTTGCCGGTCGTCGTGCCGCCGGTCCCCACCGCGCCTCCTTTGCCACCGGCGCCCGTCGTCGCACCGCCCGTGCCTGTCGTGCCACCGTGTCCGCCGCTGCCGTTCACGCCGCCGCTGCCGTTCACACCGCCGCTGCCGACCACGCCGCCGCTCCCGCCCGTGCCGACCACGCCGCCGCTCCCGCCGAGGCCGCCCGTGCCGACGACGCCACCCGCACCGGTCGTCGTGCCGCCGCTCCCGGTGCCGCCGCCCGTGCCGCTCGATCCCGCGCCGCCGTCGACCGCCATGCAGGGACCGGTGATCGCCGAGAGGTCGACCGTCGTCGACACGGTGGCGCCGGCCGAGACGCCGAGCGCGGTGGCGTTGCCGGTGGCGACCTTGCAGTTGGCCTGGTCGACCTCGGCCGAGATCATGACGTTGCCGCTCATATTCGAGGGAAGGTAGACGCCGGCCTTGTAGACGCCGGCCGTGAAGGCGACCTTGTCGAAGGTGGTCGTCTCCTCGTCGTTGGCCTTGATGACCAAGGTGACGTCGCCGGTGTACGTCACTCCCTGGGGAGCGCTGACCGTGACCAGCACCAGCGATCGCTGGCTGCACGAGAGGATCGGGACGATCACGATCGCCACCGCCAATAAGATTGCCTGCCAACGCCTTAGTGACATGTGAACCCTCCGGGGCACGACGGGTCGTGCTTTGCCGCCGCGACTAAGATGATTCCGCCCACCACCACCGCACCGACCGCCGTCCAGAACCACCATCTAGAATAAATCGGATGCGACTCGGATGGTGCGGGCGCTGAGCCGTTTTCGACGGTTGGCGTCGTCGACACCGGCGCTGAAGTGGGTGTAAGTGCGCTGGCGGTCGGGCTGAGCGCGGGGCTGGCCGAGGTCGGTGCGGAGGGCAACGGAGCGAGCGTCGGCTCCGTCGCTGGCGTCGGCGAAATCGGCGCCGGCGCCACCGGGGGCGGCGGCGCGGACGACGGTCCCGGGGCCGCCGGAGGGTGGCCCGGAGAACTGCCCGCAGCATTTGAAGCAGGCTGCGCTCCCTGCTGCCCCGCCGCGTCCTCCAGATCTTTGATGTGCTTCTCGGCGACGGCCCGGTTGGGTGCGTTCGGCGCGTCCTTCAGGAACCGACGGTAGAACTTGATCGCCTCCGCCCCCTGCCCCATCAGGCGGTGGCACTGGGCGATGTTGTAAAGGAAGCTCGGATCCGGCTTGGCCAGATAGGCCTGCTCGTACTCGGTGATCGCGCTCGTGTACTTCTCGAGCTTGTAGTACGCGTCCCCCTCCTGCGAGTGGGCGCGCGCAACGTCCAGGCGCGGATCGGCGGCGCGCGTGGGCCGGCCACTCATCACGAGGAGGGCGACGAGCACGACGCCTGCTCCGGTAGGTCTTTGCACCAAGGGGATCCTAGAGACCGCGGGGTTCGGAAGTCAACGCCCCGCTCTTCGTCCTTTGGCCCGGCCGCCCCGCCCGCGCGTACAATGCCGCGCATGGGCGAGGGGGACCGCAGGTCGACGGACGGCGTTCGCGAGCGCCAGCGGGTCCTCCTGCTCTGCGCCGCGATCATCGTGCTGTTCGCGCTGACGGACCGGCTGGCGCTCGGCAACTTCGCCTGGCGCCCGCTCCTGGTGCGGTTTCTCTGGGCGCTGTTCATCGCGGCCACCGCGCTCAACCTGCGCGGCGCGGGGCGGGAACGCACGCGCGAGCTGATGCTGGCGCTGGCGGTCTTCTCGGCCGCCTTCTACGCGGCGCTGGCGGCGCTGACCGGCGGCCTGGGGAGCCCGCTCTTCCACTGGATGTTGGCGCTGCCGGTGGCGATCGCCGTCGTCATCCAGGATCATCCGGCGGCGATCGTCGGCTCGGGACTGGCGATGCTGGCCGGCGGGCTCGGCATCCTGACCGCCGGGGGGGCCAGCCCCGCGCTCTGCTGGCAATGGGCGGGAACGGCGGCCATCATGGTCGCGCTGGCGGCGTACGTCTCGGGCTCCTACGGTCGGCTGCATGCGCGAGAGGCAGCGCTCCGCCGGGCGGGCGCCGAGGCCGACACCCGAGCGCGGGCCTCCGAGGCGGCGATCACCGCGCGCGACGAATTCCTGGCCATCGCCGCGCACGAGCTGCGCACGCCGCTCACCTCGCTGCTGCTGCAGATCGACGCCGTCGAGCGCAGCGTCTCGATTTCGCCGGGCGCTGTCCTGGGCGAGGTCGAGCGCCAGCGCATCGGCTCCATCGCCAGGCAGGCCAGCCGGCTCTCCGGCCTCATCGACGGAATGCTCGACATGTCGCGCCTGACCGCCGGGCGGCTGGTCCTGAACTTCGACGAGGTCGACCTGGCGGCGCTGGCGCGGGAGGTGGCGCACCGGTTCACGCCCGACGCCGCGGCCGCCTCCTGCACGATGAAGATCGCGCTCGGCGAACCGCTGGTCGGCCTGTGGGACGAGGCGCGGCTCGATCAGATCGTCACCAACTTGATCGCCAACGCCGTGAAGTACGGCGCCGGCGGCGCCATCGAGGTCGAGGGGCGGGCCGGCGCCGACGTCGTGCAGTTCGTGGTGCGCGACCACGGCATCGGCATCTCGGCCGAGGACCAAGAGCGGATCTTCCGCCGCTTCGAACGGGCCAGCGGCCAGCGACAGCACCCCGGCCTCGGCCTCGGGCTCTGGATCACCAGCGAGCTCTGCAAGGCGCTGGGGGGGAAGATCTCGGTCACCAGCGCGGTGGGCGCCGGTGCGGCCTTCACGGTCACGCTGCCGCGTCGTTCGGCGGCCGCGCTCGCCTCGCAGAAGCCTCGACTGCCCGGCCTCGAGCCGCCGCGCGCGTGACGGCGTTGACCCGAGGGGCGCATCTGGGATAGTTCGCGGCGATGCCGTCCCTCGATCTCGCCGCCTACCCACTCGAGCGCCTCGCCGATCAGGTCGGAACGCCGTTCTATCTCTACGACGGCGCCGAGCTCGGCCGCCGGCTGCAGGCGCTGGCCGCGCTCACCGCCGGGGAGACGTTGCAGGCGCGCTACGCGATGAAGGCGAACTCCTGCTGGAAGGTGCTGGAGGCGGTGCGGGCGGCGGGGCTCTGGATCGACGCTGTCAGCGGCAACGAGGTCCTGCGCGCCCGGCGGGCCGGTTTCCCGATGGGGGCGCGACCGCCGGTGGTCATGCTGACCGCCGACGTGCTGCGCGACAACGCGCTCACCGTCGTGCTCGAGCACGGCGTGCTCCCCAACGTCGGCTCGCCGGGAATGATCGACGAATTGCAGGGGGCCGGCTACGCGGGCCCCATCGCGGTGCGGGTGAATCCGGGCTTCGGGCACGGCCACGTTCAGTCCTGCGACACCGGGGGCCCGTCGTCGAAGCACGGCGTCTGGCACGAGGCGCTGGGCGAGCTGCGCGGGCGCGCCGCCGCCGCGAAGCTTCCCATCACCGAGCTCCACGCCCACCTCGGCACCGGGCCGCGCATCGAGGAGTTCGACGAGAACATGCGCCGCTTCGTCGGGCTGGTCGCCCCGCGCCTCGGCGAGTTCCCCGACATCGAGGCGATCAACCTGGGGGGCGGCATCCCGCATCCCTACCGGCCGGGCGCGCCGAGCTACGACCTGGGCGGGTTTCGCAAGCTGCTGATCGAGGTGGCCGCCGCGCTCGGCAAGGCGGCGGGGCGGCCGATCCGCGTCGAGATCGAGCCGGGGCGCTATCCGGTCGCCGCGGCCGGGCTGCTCGTCTGCCGGGTCAAGGACCTCAAGCGCACGGAGTCGAACGCCAAGGGGCCCGGCCATCGCTTCATCATGGTGGACGCCGGCTTCAACGATCTCGTCCGCCCGGCAATGTACGGCTCGTACCACCACATCTCGATCGTCGGCAAAGGGGCGGGGCGCACGCCCGAGCCGTTCGTCGTCGCCGGTCCGCTGTGCGAGAGCGGTGACGTCTTCACCCGCGACGACAAGGAGCTGCTCGACCCGCGGCCACTCCCGCAGCCCGAGGTCGGCGACCTGCTCGTGCTCCACGACGCCGGCGCCTACGGCGCTGCCATGAGCTCCAACTACGTCTCCATCGGCCGCGCGCCGCAGGTCTTCTGGGAGGGCGACCGCGCCACCGTCGTCGCCCGCCGCGAGACGATCGACGACGTCATGCGCGCCGAGTGCGACGAGCCCCTCTGAGCGCCGGTCGTCGGTTGGTTTGAGCCAAGCCCCGCAACGGAGCCGTCCGCAGAAGGCATTGGTGTTGTACAATTGCCCTCTTGCCAACCTGCGGGCGAGGTGCTCGAATGTTCATTGGGAATTTCGTGTTGCGCTCTGGCCTGCTGGGCCTTTGCGTGGCAATCGTCGGCCTGGCGGCGTGCAGCGCAAGCCTGGACCCGGAGCACCAAGGGGCCGCGGGATCGGGCGGCGCCGGATCGGTGGGGACGACGGGCCGGGGGGGCCGATCGGGCGGATTTGGCGGCGCCGGCAATGGGGTCGGCCTCGACGGCGGCGCCACCGGCCTGGGCGGCAACACCGGTGGGGTCGGCTTCGACGGCGGCGCCACCGGCCTGGGCGGCGGCGGGGGGACGACGCTCATTGGACCACGCAACAACGAAGTCGACATCCTGTTCATGATCGACGACTCGGCCGAGATGACCGAGATGCAGGAGAAGCTCTACGCGCAGCTTCCGCTGTTCCTGCAGCTCTTGCAGAACCTGGCCGTGCCCCCCAGCCTGCACATCGCGGTGGTGTCGTCCGACATGGGCGCGCCGAGCGATTCGGCCAGCGCGATCGAGTGCACGGCGAAAGGAGATCAGGGCGAGTTTCAGTACATGCCGCGCTCCGACTCGAGCCTCGACATCACCTGCACGGACACCACGCTGACGGCAGGCGAGACCTTCATCTCCGACGCGGACATGATGCCGAACTACGCCGACCCCATCGGCACGGTGCTCCAGTGCATCGCCCTCCTCGGCGATCAGGGGTGCGGGTTCGAGCACCAGCTGGCGTCGATCGATCGGGCGCTGGGCGCTGACGGGCAGGGGCCACCGCCCAGCACGAACGCCGACTTCCTCCGACCCGAGGCCGCCTTGGCCATCGTGATCCTGACCAACGAGGACGACTGCTCGGCGCCCGCCAACACCCAGCTCTACTCTCTCAACGGCGGTCAGCAGAACATCGCCAACCCGCTCGGTCCGATCGCCAACTACCGCTGCAACGAGTTCGGCCACCTTTGCACCGATCCGATCAGCGGCGCGGTCATCGCCCCGCCGCTCGTCCCCCCGGCGGACGCGCAAGGCAGCGCGGCGGCACCGACGCTCGCCCTCACCAACTGCACCTCGAACGACACGGGAAGCGGCTTGCTGACGCCGGTCGCCCGGTTCATCAGCGACATCAAGGCCCTCAAGACTGACCCGGACAACCAGATCGTGGTCGCCGCCATTGCCGCGCCGGTGGCACCGTACACCGTGGCCTGGGCGCCCGCGGCGGGTGGTCAGAACACCAAGCCAGGTGAGCTCTGGCCCGAGGTGGAGCACTCCTGCGGCGCTGCCGGCGGCGACGTCAATCCGGCGGGGCAGATCTCGACGGACGGGAGCTTCGGCGATCCGGGCGTCCGCATCGCCGAGTTCGTGAAGGCATTTCCGAGCGGCTACCTGGAGTCGGTCTGCGACCCCACCTACACGCCCGCGCTGTCGGCCGTCGCGTCGCGGATTGGTCAGATCATCGACCCCTCCTGAGCCTCATCCCGGTCTAAACGAAGTCGCTCTCGGCGGCGAGGGCGTGCTGGACGGCCGGCGCGATGGCGTCCACGGGAAGGCCGCGCCAGAAGACGTGCCACTTGGGGAAGCGCACCAGGCCGTCGCACTGCTTGGCGTACCAGCCGGTGATCGGGTTCTCCGGGCGCGAGCGCCAAAAGAACGCCGGGTAGTCGCGCGTCACCAGCGACCAGATCTCGCCGCCGAGCCCCTCGCCCTGGGCCTGCCGCTCGACGGCGAACTTGGTCAGGTAGGGGGCCACCGGCGTCTCCGAGACGATGGCGGCGCCGCGGTAGCTCTCCTCGACGAAGGTGCGCGCGATCGGGCGGGTGAAGAAGTCGTCGCGGACCGGGCGGCCGAACGCCGAGGCGAACAGCGCGCGCAGCCGCTCCGGATCGACCGCTTCCAATCCCTCGCGCACGTCGATGCGCGAACCGCGGCGAATCAAGGTGCCGGCGCCGTTGACCGTGAAGAGCTCGCGCAGGAACTGGAGCGGGTTGACGACGGTGACGCCGGTCAAGGACGGCGGGACCTCGCCGAGGAGCCGCTTGATCTGGCGCAGCAACAAGGCCTGCCCGCGCGAGAGCGCCCCGGGCGCCAGCAGGCGATCGGTGTCGGTCGCCAGGCTCACCACCGAGGGCGGCGGGCCGGCGCCGACCACCAGCCCGGGGCGGCGGCTCAAGAACACCACCTTGCGCGTCTCCAGCAGCGTGGCCAGCACGGCGAGCAGCCGGAAGCGCGCGTCGATCGTCAGCGCCGCCGCCGCTTCGACCGAGACGAGCGGGATCGCGCCCCGGTTGATGACGGCGCGGATCGCTTCGACGCTGGCCGCGCTCATCTCGAGGTCGGCCCGGATGAGCTCGCAGGGGACGGCGTCCTCCAGCAGCCAGTCGGAGACCCGCGTCGCCTGCGCGTCGGCGTCCTTCGGCTCGAAGAGGCCGAGCAGCACCACCGGCAGGAGGCCCAGGCCGGCCAGGATGCGGAGGTCGAAGTGAACCGGATCGAGCGCCCCCTTCACGATCTGCGCGTTGGGCGCCAGGACGGCGAAGCTCTCTTTTCGCTGCGAGCGAAACAGCTTCAGGTAGAGATCGATGTCGGCCTTGGCGCCGACGCTCTCCAAAAAGCGCTGGACGATCTCCGATTCCATCAGAGCAGTACCGACGCGAAGGTCGCGCGGGCGATCTCGAGGTCGGCGATGGTGACGAACTCGTCGGCGGCGTGCGCCTGATCGATGTCGCCTGGACCGAAGACGACCGCGTCGATCCCCTGCTCGGAGAAGCGGGCCGCCTCGGTCCAGAACCCGAGGTCGACGGTGTTCCGCAGCCGCTCCCCGAGCAGTGAGGCGAAGGCCGGCAGATCGCGGGTGGCGAACGGCGGGCTCGCCTTCACCAGCGTCCATTCGATGGCGTGCGGCGCGGTGGCCGCCCGCACCCGCTGCTCGGCCTCGGCGAACAGCTCCTCGATGCGCACGCCGGGCGCCGGGCGCAGCGAGAACGACAGCGTCGCCCGCGTCGGTACGACGTTGAAGGCGATCCCGCCGTCGAGCGCCGCGACGTTGAGGTTGATGCCGGGAAACCCCGGCGGCCCCTTCCCCCGGTGCGCGATCCCCATCTCGTCGAGCGCCACCGCCGCGCGCGCCAGCACCGCCATCGGATTGACCAGGCCGTCGACGAGCGACGAGTGCCCCCCCGGCCCCGCCAGCGACACGGTGGCGGCGCCGATGCCGCGGTGGCGGACGCCGACCCGGCAGCCGGTCGGCTCACAGACGATCGCCCGTTCCAGCCCAACCGCTGCCTCGCTGGCCAAAAACGCATCGATGCAGCTCCCGCCCTTCTCCTCGTCGCCCGAGAAGAGGACGCCGACGGAGCGGGTCGGCTTTCGCTCTCCCAAGACCTCCAGCACCGCGGCGATCGCCCCCTTGGTGTCGGCCGCGCCGAGGCCGTACAGGCGGTCGCCGCGCTGGACGAGGAGGTGCGGCGGCGAGCTGTAGCCGCTGTTGGCGGGGACGGTGTCGAGGTGCACGTTCACCACCAGGCGGGGCGGCTCGGCGCCGAACCGGGCGTAGACGTAGGCGTGATCACCGACGGAGATCTCGTCGACGGTGCGCGCCCCCAGCGCCGCCAGCTCGCCCGCCAGGCGATGCACGAGCGGCCCTTCGTCGCCGTCGGGATTCTGGGTGTCGAACGACACCAATTCGGCCAGCCGATCCACGAGTGCCATCGCCGCGGTTATACAATGGGCGGCCTCCGTGTTGACCTCCGCCGCCGTGCTCGCGCTGGTGCTCGCCGAAACGACGGCGACCGCCGGCGCGCCCAGGCCCGCTCCGGCCGCTGCGGCGGCGACCGCTGCCCCGCCCACGCCCGCTCCGACCGCCACGGCGATCCGGCCGCGCCCGCACATCCGGGCCGTGCGCACGGCGACGCCGCCCAAGATCGACGGCCGGCTCGACGACGCCGCCTGGCGCGCCGCCGTCCCCTCCGACGCCTTCACCCAGCACTACCCCGACGAAGCGGCCGCCCCCAGCGAGCACACCGAGGTGCGCGTCCTCTATGACGACAAGAACCTTTACGTCGGCATCGACTGCACGCAGATCCACTCGCCCATCGTCCGGCGGCTGCAGCGGCGCGACGGCTATCTCCCCTCGGACGGCGTCTGGCTCGACATCGACAGCCGCAACGACGGCGTCAGCGCCTATCACTTCCAGATCAACTCAGCCGGCGTCCTGCTCGACGCTATCCACTACAACGACACCGGTTACTCGGCCGACTGGGACGCCATCTGGGAGGCCAAGGTCGCCACCACCGACCACGGTTACAGCGTCGAGTACCGCATCCCGCTCTCCAGCCTCCGTTTCACGGCGCTCCCGGTCCAATCGTGGGGGTTTCAGGTCCGGCGGGCGATCGACGCCCGCCAGGAGACCGATGACTGGGCCTACTTCCCGCGTCAATCGGCCGGCTTCGTCAGCCTCTTCGGCCACCTCGACGATCTGGTCGGCTTGCCGCCTCCCAACCGCCTGGAGCTGCGCCCGTTCGTGCTCGGCAAGCTCGAGCACCGCGCCGCCGGCGCCGACTCGAACGTGATCGACGAGGGGACCTTCGCGCACGCTTCGGTGGGGCTCGACGCCAAGGCCCACCTCACCAACGAGCTGACGCTCGACCTCACGGTGAACCCCGACTTCGGACAGGTCGACGCCGACGCCGTCATCCTGAACCTGTCGACGTTCGAGACGTTCTTCCCGGAGAAGCGCCCCTTCTTCCTGGAGGGGCTCGATGTCTTCGCCACCATCCGCCCTGTCCTCTACACGCGCCGCATCGGCCGCCAGCCGCCGCTGCCGACGTTGAATGCCGGCGAGGCACTGGCGGCCGAGCCCGATCCCTCCGCCATCTACGGCGCGGCGAAGCTGTCGGGGACGATCGGCGGCAAGACCACCGTGGGCGTGATGTCCGCCGTGACGGGCGAGAACGACGTCGCGATTCAGACGGCCGAAGGCACGCGGGTGAGCCGGCTCGTGGATCCGCCGACCGCGTTCAACGTCTTGCGCCTGAAGCGCCTCGTCGGCGCCAACGCCGACGTCGGCCTGCTGGCGACCGCCACCAACCGCCTCGAGCCCGCGCTGCCGCCCGGTGCCCGCTGTCCGACGACGCAGGCCGCGCCCGCCGCCGACGGCCGGTGCACCAACGACGCCTACGTCCTCAGCCTCGACGGCCGCTGGCGCTCGGCCTCCGGCGACTACGCCTCGGCCTGGCAGCCGATCGGCAGCGCCCTTTCACGCGGACCGGCCCGCAGCGAGCCCGACGGCATCCCCATCGAGCCCGGACAGACCGCCGGCGGCGCCTCGCTCTACGCCGGCAAGGAAGGGGGAACCTGGCTCTGGAGCGCCTGGCAGCACCTGACCGGTCGCCAGCTCGAGTTCAACGACCTCGGCTATCTCGAACGAAAGGACGACTACCAGGGGTATTTCAACCTGGGCCACCGAACCCTCTCCCCCTGGTGGGTGACCCGCGAAACGACGACCGGATTTCAGCTCAACCTGCGCCAGACGCTGGACGGCGTGCGGTTGTGGGAGGGGATCGCGCTCACCAGCAGCTGGACGCTGCGCAACTTTTGGTCGTTCTACCTCGAGCTCAACCTACGCGGACGGTACGCGGACGATCGCGAGATGGGCGACGGTTCGGCCTTGCAGTATCCGGCCAGCGGAGGAACGGTCGCCACGCTCTCCACCGATCCGCGCCGCCGCGTGACCTTCTCCGCGTCCGGCACCGCCGAGCGGCGAGAGACCGGATACGGCTCCTACCTCCAGGTCAACGGCCAGCTCACGCTGCGGATCCTGCCGCAGCTGGAGCTCTCTCTGCAGCCGACCGCCATTCACGACTTCGGGTTGCGGCGCTACGTCGGCACGGACGCCTCGCTGACCGAGATCGGCGTCGCGGCCGACTACCGGTTCGGCACGCAGGACGCCTCCAGCGTGGGAATGACGGTCCGGGCGGCCTACACCTTCACGCCCGAGCTCACGCTGCAGTTCTACACGCAGCTCTTCCTGGCGTCCGTTCACTATGCCTCGTTCTTCGTCTATCCGAAGGCGACGTTCCGCGAGCAGGTCCCGTTTGCCGCCCTGATGCCAGCCGGGGCGCCGGCGACGAACCCCGACACCGAACAGGCGACCCTCAACGTCAACCTGGTGCTGCGCTGGGAATACCGCCTCGGTTCGACACTGTTCTTGGTCTACACGCGCGCACAGACACCTGCACTCACCGTCGGCCCGGGCAACGCCGCTGACTTCGAGCTGGCGCCGATCTGGCGGGGACGCGCGTCGGACGACGTCGTCATGATCAAGCTCGCCTACTGGCTCGGCTGACTCGCTGCCGGCGTCATGCCGGTCGCCGGTCGTACTTTTCCCTTCGGCCGACCGCGATCAGCCGCGCGCGCGTAACGCGGGCGGACTGGCCGATTTGCCGATTTGCCGATTTGCCGATTTGCCGAGAACAGGGCCACGGCGCGGGAATAAAACCGGCGCGCGGCGACCTTGCGGCGCCGCCACAGCGCGATCGCCTCACGATGACGTTCGCCAGCGCGGGAGGGCGCGCGCCGGGCGGGGTTGCGGCGACCGTGGCGATGGCATCGCGCCTGCAATTCATCTCATCGTCGGTCAATCAAGACCGACCCAACCCGGAGAATGAAAATGATTCGCAACACGCTGTTCGGAATTTCGCTGCTCGCGCTCACCGCCGGCTCTGCCTTCGCGGCGCCCGCCAAACACCAGGTCGCCAAGTCGCACGTCGTGGCGCAGGAGGGGAGCGCCACGCCGGCCGCCGACAAACCGGCCAAGAAGTCGACCAAGAAGAGCGCCAAGAAGTCGACCAAGACCGACGCGGCCAAAGGGGACAGCGGCAAGGAGATGAAGGCCCCCGCCCCCGCGGCGAAGTAACGAACCGATTGTCCTTTTCGTCAGGAGCCCGAGGCTGGCGCTGAGATGCGCCGGTCTCGGGCCGTTCGCCAGGCCTTGAGCGCCAGCACCGCCAGCGCCGCGATCCAGGCGATCCAGAACAGGCTCGACCAGAAGAGAAACGCCACGTGGCGCGTCCCCGTCGGGGTAAGCGCCGTCGGAAGCGCGTGGCGCCGGTAGAGCGCCAGCACGTCCATCAGGATCGCCACCGTGCCGTGCACCAAAAAGCCGGCGTAGATGCTGCGCGTGCGCATCGCCAGCGATCCGAGCACCACGCCCGCCACCATCGCGCCGCAGGCCTCGAGGTAGGGCTTGCCGTAATGGATCATGCAGTACGGAACCACCATCGACCAGATGGCGCCGGCGCCGAACGTGCGCATCGCCCGCAGCCAGAAGCCGCGGAAGAAGATCTCCAGCGTGAAGAACTGGCCGATGTAGAGCAGCTCCCAGACCACGAAGTCGAGCCACGAGCGCCCGGCCTGCTTGTACATCGGGTAGTAGTTGACGAAGTCCGACTGGCAGCTCACGAGGTAGAGCACCGGCACCATGATCGCCACGCACAGCGCGTAGATCCAGGCGTGCGACAGGAAGCCGGCGCCGCGCAGACCGAAGTCGGCGAGGCGGTCGCGCGGGAAGAACCGCCGCCAGACGAGCAGCGGAACCAGGTAGCCGCCGATGCGCGTGAGCCCCCACCACAGGCGCAGGTAGAGCTCGTCGTAGACGGCCGGATTGAAGAAGCCGCCCGGGTTGGCCTGCGCCTGGCGGGCGATCCAGGGGCGAACCGTCTGCTCGAAAAAGTCGCCGCGGCCGTAGTACTCCTGCAGGGTCAGGATGAGCGCGACCAGCGTGAGCGCCACCAGCGGCCGATAGTCGATCTCTGCGCGGGCCGCCAGCTCGCGCCGCAGCTCCAGCGCCTCGGCGTCGAGCTCGCGCCAGGTCCGGCGGAAGAACCACCAGACGAAGGGGGCGATCAGCGCCAGCAGCGGGAGCGGGACCGCCCACTTGACTGCCGGGTGCTCGAGCCATTGCATGGGTCGGCCGCCGCGAAACAATAATATATTGCGCGCGGTGAGCGCCGAAGACGAAGACGGCGAAGCACCAGCCGGCGGCGCCCCCCGACGGAAAGGTCTCGAAGCTCGGGAAGTTCATCCAGACCTACCACGGCTTCCTGTCGAGCTTCGTCATCGGCGTGGCGGGCCTGGTCGCGACGTCGATCTGGCAGTACCGCCAGTCGCAGATCGCCGCCCAGCAGGCCCGCTCGGAGCAGTCGATCGCCGAGACCAAGGCCGAGAACGACTGGCGCATCGCGCGCGCCGAGATCCTGTCGAAGAACCTGAACGTGCTGTCGGCGCAGGGACCCGGCAGCGCCGACCAGCGCTTCGGCGTGCTGCTGTCGCTCACGCGCGGCGCGATCATCGATCCCGAGCTGGCGGTGTCGTACGCGATGGAGCTCGGCAAGGACAACCCGACCTACATGCGCACCGTGCTCGAGGCGACCGGCGCAGAAGAACTACGAGCAGCTCGCGCAGGGGTTCAAGCTGACCTGTCGCAGCGCTACGGCGTCGAGAAGGCCACCGATCTCTGCAAGGACGACGCGCTGGCGCAGACGGTCGGACGCCATCGCCCAGGTGATCCTCGACGAGATGGAGGCCACCGAGGCCGTGCACGCCGCCGCCGACAGCGGGCCGCTGTCGCTGCTGCACGAGGAGCGCGAGGTGCAGGCCTTCCCCGGCAAGATGGCCTGGCTGTTCGAGCCCTATCTTCAGGATCTCTACGAGCGCCGGCAGTGGCAGGAGATTCGAGCGCTTCGAGAGCTTCTCCGCCGGCGCGCGGCTGGTCGCGCGCGCTGGTGCTGGCGACGGCGCGCACCGGCGAGATGGTGAGCACCACCGAGGCGGCCGAGCTCGATCGGTTTCATGCCGAGCACCGCAAGTGGCTGGTCTCCTATCTGCTCAGCGACGACCTGCGCGGCCGAGTGCCGCGGCAAGCTGGTCGACGTCATGCTGAGCTCGTACGGCGAGGCGCAGGGCGATTACGACGAGCCGTTCCGCAGGCTGCTGCTGCAGTCGCGCGCCGAGGCGGCGCCGGCCTTCGCCCACCTGCACCCCCGCCTGCTCTGGTGCCAGGTCGACGCCGACGATCTGGCGATGTTCCGCGATCGCGTGCTGGTGCCGGCGCTCACCGAGGCGCTCGCCAATCCCAAGACCGATCCGCACCCTGCTCGAGGATCTGGTCGGCCTGCTGGCGCTGGTGCCCCGAGCCGGCGGCGGGCGGACGCGGCGGCGGGGCGCGACGCCTGGAAGAAGGCTCCTCGCCATCGCTCCCCCACGCCAGCGAGCACCTGCAGCGCACGTTCAACAGCCGGCGCGCCGCCTCGGCGCACGAGCGCGCCAACCCGCCGCCCATGATCAAGAAGGTGAACTTCTGCGGCGCGACCGTCGCTGACGACCGCGCGCCGCCGGCACCAAGCCTTGAACGCGACCACGCCGCGCCCGCGCGCACGCTGCTCGACATGAACGGCTACCAGTGGACGGTGCTCGTTCGCCGCCTGGCTCGGGCTGGGGCTTCGACTGCTTCGACGGGCTGCTCTTCAACTACGTGGCGCCCAACTGCGTGCCGACGCTGCTCGGGCTGACCATCGGCTCGCCGGCCGCCCGCGCCGCCACGCTCAAGTGGGGCGGTATCCTCACCTCGCTCTTGCTCGTCGGCTGGGCCACCGGCGGAATTCTGTTCGGGCAGATCGCCGATCGGATCGGGCGCACGCGCACGCTCACGTTCACGATGCTGGTCTATGCGCTGGGCACCGCGCCTGCGCGGCCGCGCCGAACATCTGGGCGCTGGTCGCGTTTCGTCGTGGTCGCCAGCCTGGGGATCGGCGGCGAATGGGCGGCCGGCGCGGCGATGGTCGCCGAGGTGGTCCCGGAGCGCCGGCGCGTCGAGGCGGGCGCGCTGCTCTACACCTCGGCCCCCTTCGGGCTCTTCCTGGCGACCTTCGTGAACTTCCAAATCGCCGGCGTGGTGATGAAAGCGAGCCCCGAGACCTCCTGGCGCTTCGTCTTTCTGTGCGGCCTGATACCGGCCGCCGTCGCCTTCGTGGTCCGGCTGTTCGTGCGCGAGCCGGAGCGTTGGCGGGAGGCGACCGCGCGCGCGGGCCGGCCACGCTTCACCGAGCTCTTCAACGCCGAAAACCGCGCGCTGACCTTGAGCGGGTTCGCGATGGCGGTGATCGCGCTCATCTCCTGGTGGAGCATCAACGCCTTCATCCCCATCGTCTCGACCGGCCTGGCGCAGGCGACGGCCAAGGCTCAGGCCTTCGATCGCCCGGCCACCCTGGCGCTGGTCGAGCACTGGAAGGCGCTGGCCACCAACGTCTTCAACCTGGGCGGCCTCATCGGCACGCTGCTGACGATCCCGGCCGCCAAGATCATGGGGCGCCGCAAGATGTTCGCGCTCTACTACTTCTTGTCGGGCCTGGCGGTGCTGGCCACGTTCGGGTTCGACCTGCGGCCCCTCCAGCGCCTCTACATGTACTTCTTCATCGGGGTGACGGTGTTCGGCGTCTTCGGCAGCTTCACCTACTACCTGCCCGAGCTGTTCCCGACGCGGCTGCGCGGCACCGGCGCCGGGTTTTGCTACAACGTCGGCCGCTTCATCGCCGCGGCCGGCCCGTTCCTGGTCGGCACCGTCGCCGCCCGCGGCGCGAACTCCCTCGATACCGCGCTCGGCGCGCTGTTCTGGGTTGGCGTCGTCCCGCTCGTCGGCGTCGTCCTGGCGCTCTCGCCCCTCGTCGTCGAGACCAAGGGGCGCCAGCTGGCGTAAATAGCGGGCGATCCGACAGACGGGCGCGCCCGACGCCTCGACCGCGCGGTCAGATCGCGTTTTGTAAGATGGATCCGGCCGCGCGTCTGCTGACCGTTACCCCTTGTTGATCATGTAGGTCAGAAGGTCGACGCAGCGGTGGCTGTAGCCCCACTCGTTGTCGTACCAGCTCACCAGCTTGAAGAAGTTGGAGTTGAGCTCGATCGAGCTGCCGGCGTCGTAGATGCTAGAGCGCTCGTCGTGGATGAAGTCAGACGAGACCACCTCGTCCTCGGTGTAGCCGAGGATGTCCTTGAGATAGCTCTCGCTGGCGTTCTTCATCGCCGCGTTGATCTCCTTGATGCTGGTCGCCTTGGCGGTCTTGAAGGTCAGGTCGACGACGGAGACGGTCGGCGTCGGCACGCGGAACGCCATGCCGCTCAGCTTCCCCTTCACCTCCGGGAGCACCAGCGCGACCGCCTTGGCGGCGCCCGTCGACGAGGGGATGATGTTGATGGCCGCGCTGCGGCCGCCTTTCCAGTCCTTGCGCGACGGCCCGTCGACGGTCTTCTGCGTCGCCGTGTAGCTGTGCACGGTGGTCATGAGCCCCTCGGTGAGGCCGAAGCCCTCTTTCAACACCACGTGCACGACCGGCGCGAGACAGTTGGTCGTGCAGCTCGCGTTGGAGACGATGTTGTGTTTGCCGGCGTCGTACTTCTCGTGGTTGACGCCCATGACGACGGTGATGTCCTCCCCCTTGGCCGGCGCCGAGATGATCACCTTCTTCGCGCCAGCCGCCAGGTGCCCCTTGGCCTTCTCGGCCTCGGTGAAGAGCCCCGTCGACTCGATCACGTAGTCGACGCCCAGCTTCTTCCAGGGCAGCTCCGCCGGCGACTTGGCGCTGACGACCAGGACCTCTTTCCCGTCCACGGTCAGCACGTCGTCCGCTTCCTTGTCGGCGCCCGACTTCTTCGAGCCGACGTGGCCGGCGAACTTCCGCTGCACCGAATCGTATTTCAGAAGGTAGGCGAGGTTGTCGGCGGGGACGATGTCACCCACCGCGACCACCTCGACCTCTTTTCCGAAGAGCCCCTGCTCGTGCAAGGCGCGGAACACGAGGCGACCGATCCGACCGAAACCGTTGATGGCGATGCGAGTGCTCATTGCGTTCTCCCGTTTCTTTCGATGGTGAAATCCGTGATTTGAAGATCGGACTTTATATGACCCGCGGCGACAGTCCAAGCCAGTCTCGGGTCCAGAGACGCGACGAAGAACGCGGCGAAGGACGCGACGACGGGCGCGACGTGCGGGGGCCCGTCGTGGCCTGCGTCAGTCGTCTGGAAACAATCGGGCGATTCCCACCAGATCGGTGACCTGGCGCCGAAAAGCCGCCCAGCGGCGACGACGACAAGCACCCCAACCTCTCTATAGGCCGCCTCCGGGCGGCACGGCATCGGGCATGGTTCGCTCCGCTCACCGTTGCCTTACGGCGACGTCTGGCCGCGCCGACTCTCCCGGCGCAGAAGGACCAGGGTGGCGCCCGCGCCGCCGGCGCGCGGCGGTGCGGGCGCGAAGGCCATCACCCCGGCGCGCGCGGCGGCGGCGCCGCTCAGCCACTCCTGCAAGGCGGGTCGGAGCACGGGCGCGCCCGCCTCCGAGTTCTGACCCCGGCCGTGGATCACCAGCACGGTGCGGCGCCCCTCGGCGCGTGACCGCAGCAAGAACCGCTCGGCCGCCCGCAGCGCCCCCTCGCGGGTCTGCCCGTGGAGATCGAGCCGCGCCTCCGGCCGGTGCTCGCCTCGGCGCAGCGCGCGCAAGACGGCGGCGCTGACGCCGGCCGCGCGGCCAGCGACGCCCTCCCCCAGCGTTTCGATCTCGAACGGCGCACCGGTTCCCGGCCCGGCGGGCGCCGGCAACGCTCGCGACACCGGCCTCCGCGACGGTGACGCCGGCGGTCCGCCCACACGGCGCGCACCACCGTTGAGGCGGCGCGCCCCCTCGACCGCCAGCGCGAACGCGCGCGCCTCGTCATCGTCCGGCGGCGACGGCGGCGGCTTGGTCATCGCGCGGTGAGCGGTGCGGCTAGAGCTTGCGGAAGCTGTCGATCACCTGGTGGATGATCTTTCCGTTCGGATCGTGCCGCGCGCGATCGACGACGGCGATCATCGTCAGCTTCGAGTGGTAGGCGACGCCGGTGTGCCCCCCCTCGCGCCCCCACTGATCCATCAGCCCCGCTTGCCCCTTGGCCAACGAATCCTGATCGCGGTACTCGCAGACGACCGTGTCGATGCTCTGCACGCGCCCCTGCTCGCAGTACGACGCCCCGTAGGGGACCGGTTGCAGCGGCGCAAACCCCTCGGGCGCCAGGCCGGCCGTCCGCCAGGCGTTCTCCACCACGTCGGTGTGCGCCGTCCCGTCGACGTGCGCCGCTGGAGCAGCGGCCGGGAGAGCTGGCGCGCCGGGCGCCGCCGGGGCGCCGCCGGGAACGGCGTCCTTGTGGCAGCCGGCGGTGACCAACAGAAGACCGGCGACCAAGCCGCCGGCGAGCTCGAACGAGACGCGTCTCATGTCCATGGTCCTCACGTGTGTCTAGCGGTGGAAACCGTTGCCGTGTCCGCCTGGGTGCTGCCCGCCGCCCCCGCCGCGAGGACCGCCCCCGTTCGCCGCTGGAGCGCCACCGGCGTGCCAGCCGCCGTGAGGGCCACCCGGTTCGTGCCCCGGCGGACCGCCACGCCAGCCACCATGAGGACCGCCCGGCTCGCGTCCCCCGCGCCAGCCAGGGCCGTGCTGCTCGTGCTCCCGCTCCCAGCCGCGGTGCTCTTCCTGGTGCCGGAACTCGTCGTGACGCTCGTGCATGACCATCTCGCGCCGCTCGGGCCCGCCGCGCCAGCCGGGGCCGGGGCCAGGGCCCGGGCCGCGCCAGCCGGGACCGTCCCGCCAGCCAGGGCCGCCGCCGACGACGATCTCACCGCGGAACGCCGGGGGGGCGATCCGCACGTCGATGATGGGCCGGTCATAGACCATCGGGGCGTAGACGTCGTTGACCACCATGAACCGCGGCTGGTCGCTGTAGAAGATCGGGTCGTACGCGCCGACGTACCAGTAAGCGCCCCCCTTCATCTCGAATTGAGCCTGTGGCGGCGGCGCGTACCAATGGTAGTGCGGCCCTTTCAGGTAGCAGTAGGCCGGTCCGCCGAGCTGCACGCTCGCGTCCGCGATCGGATGCGGCCCGTAGAACGAGTAGCGCGGCCCGTCGTAACCGAACGGCGTCGGGTCGCCGACGAAGTAGTTCTGCCCGTTCACTTGACGATAGAGGCGGGGGTCGGAGGGGGGATAGTCGTGGAAGTGCGGGACGTCGATATCGCAGAACCCGTGCCCCACCCGCTTGGGGAGGGGATGTCGGGACATGTACTGAACGACCTCCGCCTGAGCTGCGCTGGCCGCACCGGCCAAGGCGAACAGGAAAATCGCGAAAACAAGGCTTCTGCGCATTTACGTCTCCCTTTGGGGGCTTTAGGGGCCGACGATCATACGCGATCCGGCCTTCGGGGATACACGCAAGTCGGCGAGTCGAGCCGGTGCCGGGCTCTGCCAAGGTGAACCGCAGCCGAGTGTGAAATGTCTTGGCCAAGTGTCCTGGCGATGTATGCGCGAATACGGATTGTGAGCGGCCTTGATTCCCGCGGCGCAATCGCGCACCGTGAAGGTTGGTCTTTACGTGGAGGGGGAGATGGCGCAAAAGAAGGTTCTGCTGGTCGAGGACGATCTCGAAATCAGAGACATCCTGCAGGATCTCCTGGAGGCCGAAGGCTACGACGTCATTCCAGCCAGCCATGGGCGACAGGCCCTGGAGTTTCTCATCGCGGCGCCGGTGGAGGACCTTCCCCATCTGGTGGTGCTCGACATGATGATGCCGCTCGTCGACGGCTCGCAGGTTCTGGCATCGATGAAGAGCGATCCCAAGCTGTCGCCGATCCCGGTGGTGGTGCTGAGCGCCGTGGCGCGCGAACGCCCGCCCGGCGCCGCCGCCTTTCTGCGCAAGCCGATCCCGCTGCAGAAGTTCTTCGACACGGTTCGCGGTTTCGTCGAGGCCGGGCTGCCGCGCTTCGCGCCGCTGGCCTAACGCCAAGCTTTGGGGGCTCGGCGGCCCGACAATCCAGCGACGATCTAGCGGTCGAGCTTGGCCGGCGCGGCGCCGTCGTAGGGGGCGGGATTTCCGGCGGCAGCGGCCGGTTCTTTCTCGGCGAGCGTGGCCGGCGACTGCAGCTGCGCCGCCTGCTCGTCCTCCATCTCGATGATCGCTGCGTCCTTGGGCGGGAGCTCGCAGGCCTGGCGGAGCGTGCGCGCGCGCTCCACCTGACCGAGACGGAAGTAGGCCACCAGCCGCCAGAAGCAACCCTCCGAGTCGGACCGCGCGTCGAGGTCGCGCAGGTGAAAGAGCACCGTCTGCCAGCGGTCGGCCTGCTCCGGGCTGCGCGCGGCCTTCTCGGCATCGTCGAGCTGGTCGCGGCGATTCTGCGCCAGCGCCTTTCTCGCCGCGCCGGCGTGGCTGGGGAAGGGCGTCAGGGTCACGTCGTCGTTGATCGTCTTCGCCGCCTGGGCGTGGCCCGCCCTCTGTCGCGCAGAGTGGGTCGGCTTGGTGTGGGTGACCTTGACGGCGGGCGAGCCCTTCGATTTGGGCGCGGTCTTCTTGCCGCTCGGCTTGCGCGCCTTCTTCTTATTGTTGTTGACGCCACCCGCATCGGAATCCGACTGGGCGCCCGGAGCGCTGGGGGCGGGTGAGCTGGCCTGCGCGGCGCGCGCCAGCAGCAAGACCAGGACGGTGAGCAGCGAGACGACCCGAACAACACCCCGCGCCGCGCGCATCGCAGCAAGACTATCCGTTCGGCGCCCCTGCTGCAAAACCTGATTTTCCGCGCCGCGGCGTTCCAGGGCGGCCTCCCGATTGATAGCTCTTGCGGTGCAGGTGGGAGTAGGATGACGGAGGCAAACGAGATGATGCACTCCTCGGGACAAGGGCGTTTGCGGCTGGTGACACCGCCGTCCGGCGCTTCGCAAGAGACGCAACAAGAGGAGGAGGCCACGCTGGCGCGGGCGCTCATCGCCGGACACCCGCGCGCGGCGGAGCTGGCCTGGGATCGTTACGCGCCGCTGGTGCACGGGATCGTCAGCCGCGCGCTCGGCCCCGACGCCGAGGTGGAGGACGTCACCCAGGAGATCTTCTACCGGCTCTTCTCGCGCATCCGTTCGCTGCGCAAGCCGGAGGCGCTGCGCAGCTTCGTCGTCTCGTTCGCGGTCAGGATCGTCAAGTGGGAGCTGCGCCGCCGGCGCGCCCGGCGCTGGCTCACGCTGTCGGAGACCGGCGACGTCCCCGACGATCAGCTACTGTTCATGAACGTCGACAACCGCTATGCGCTGAGGCGGCTCTACAGCCTCCTCAACCTGCTGTCGACGCGCGAGCGGTTGGTGTTGGTGCTGCGGCACGTGGAGGGGATGACGCTGGAGGAGATTGCCGAGGCGATGGAGATCTCGCTGGCGACCGTCAAGCGGACGCTGCGGCACGCCTCGACCCGGCTGTCGGAGCTGGTCGACGCCGACGTCCAGCTCCGACCGGCGGTGGGCAAACGGAGGCCCTCCAAGTGACCGGCGACGATCGCGAAAACGATCGCCACGACGATCGCGACGACTCCCAACTCGGCCCGCGGGCTGCGGCGCTGGCCGCGCTCGCCCGCAAGAGCCTGGGACAGGTCTCGCCGGTGGAGCAGGTGCGCGGACTGGAGATCCTGCGCGCGCGCCTGGCCTGGCGGCGACGCCGGATCGTCTGGTCGCTGGCGCTTGCGACCACGGGTGTGGGGGCGTTCGCTGCCTTGGTGGTCGCCCCGCGGCTGCTTCACCGCGGCGAGGGTGCGCCGCTCGCCTACCAGGTCGAAGGCGGCGCGCTCGGCCCTGACGGACGCATCGAGGCGCGCGCCGGAGTCGAGCCTGCGCTCCGCTTTGCGGACGGCACGGTCATCGCGCTCGGGCGCGGGACCGAGGGGCGGCTGACGGCGGTCGACGGGCGCGGAGCGCACCTGGCGATCTCCGACGGCACCGCCTCGGTGAACGTCGTGCCGAAGCCCCACGCCCGCTGGCGCGTCGACGCTGGCCCGTTCGTCATCAACGTTCACGGAACGGTGTTCACCGCGGCCTGGAACGAGGCGAGCGGTCGGCTCGACGTGCGGCTCGTGCGCGGATCGATCTCGGTCGAGGGGCCGGTGACCGGAGGCCCGATCGCCATGCGCGCGGGGCAGCGGCTGACGGTGGCGATGCGGCAGTCGCGCGTGCTGCTGCGCGCGATCGACGATCACGAGGGGGACGCGGCGGAGAGCGACACCACCCTCGCCGCGCCGATCGCCGAGGTGGCGCCCCCGCCGACGCTGGCGCCGCCGGTGGCCGTCGTCCCGGCTCCCCTGGCGCTCCGGGCGGCGGCGCATCAGTCGCACGCGGCGGCTCGCTCCTGGCCCTCGGCGCTGGCGTCGGGCGACTTCGCCTCGATCGTGGCGGAGGCCGAGCACGATCTGCCGCGGGCGCTGCGGGCCTCGAGCTCCGACGATCTGGCGGCGCTGGCCGACGCGGCCCGCTACCAGCGCCGCGACGATCTGGCGCGCCGCGCGCTCGAGACGCAGCGACGGCGGTTCCACGGCTCGCCGCGCGCCGCTGACGCCGCCTTCTTCCTGGGACGCCTCGACGAAAACGACGGCGAGGGCCTCATCCGCGCGCTGCGCTGGTACGACCGCTACCTCGATGAGGCGCCCGGCGGCTCCTACGCCGCCGAGGCGCTCGGTCGCAAGATGGTGGCCATGCGCGATCTTTACGGTGTCGCTGAGGCGCGCGGTGTGGCCGACGAATACGTCCGCCGGTTCCCGCACGGCAGCTACGCCGGAGCTGCCCAGGCTCTGCGCGACCAAGCTCGGTGATCGGGCCCGGCCGCCGCCAGCTGGCCCCCGTGGCTGCGCTCGCCGCCCTCTGGCTCGGCGCCGCCAAGGCAGAGGGGGCCACCGCGCCGCAGCCGGCGCCCAAAGTGATCCTGGTTCGTCCGCCCGCCGCTCCGCCGGCGGTGAGCGAGGCGCTGGTCCGGCTGCGCGGCGAGCTGGTGGCCGCCGGGTTCGACGCCGAGGTGCGGGAGCTGACGCTGGGACCGGACGTACGCGGCTCGCTCGAGAAGCTGGCTCCCGCCGCCTCCACCGGGGCGCCGACCGCGCTGGTGGCGATCGTGGCCAGCGCCGATCCGGGAAGCGCAGAGCTGTGGGTCATCGATCGCGTCACCGGCAAGACGGTCGTGCGGGGGGTGAACGCCGGCGCGACCGACCCGCCGCGCATGGCGGAGGTGCTGTCGGTGCGCGCCGTCGAGCTCCTGCGCGCGAGCTTCCTCGAGCTGGCGATCTCCACTCCGCCCGCCAGCGCCGAGGCCGCGCCGCCGGCGCCGGTGGTGGAGCGCTTCGCCACCGCGACGCTGGAGGAGGCCGACTGGACCTGGGCGGTAGAAGCGGGCGGCGGCACGGCCGACGCCATCGGCGGCCCCTGGAACCAGGTCCTCTCCGTGGCGCGGATCGAGCGCGCGCTCGGAAAGCGACTGTGCGTGCGGGTCAGCTTCGCCGGCCTGGGGACCGCCGCGCGCGTCGACACGCCGGGCGGCTACGCCAACCTGTCACAGACCGTGCTGCTGGCCGAGCTCTTGCTGCGCTTCCGCCGGGGCCGTCGGATCGAGCCCCTGGTGTCCCTCGGCGCCGGTACGCTGCGCCTGGCCGCCGACAGCCACGAGGCGCCCCCCTACGGGGCGGTGAGCGGCGCCCGCTGGGCCGCGGCGGCCGACGTCGGTGCCGGCGTGCGCGTCCCGCTGCGCCGCCACAAGTTCGAGCTGGGCGTCGAGGTGCACGCGCTCCTGGCGCAGCCCTACCCGACGGTCGACTTCTTCGCGTCGGAGGTGGCGCACGCCGGGCGCCCTTCACTGATCGGCAGCGTCACGCTGCTGGGGGGGATTTGAACATGCGCGCGCGCAACGGTCTCCTGCTCTCGCTGCCGGCCGGTCTTCTGATGATAGCGGGCGCCGGCTGTACGCCGGGCCCGATCGAGATCGCCACGGTGCCGGCCTCCAATCTCACCAACGGCCTCATCGCGCACTGGGCGCTCGACGAGGGCTCCGGCAACGTGGCCAACGACGGCTCGGGCAACGGGCACACCGGCCTCCTGGCCGGGCCGGGCTCGGGCTACGGTTGGATCGCCGGCCAGTTCGGATCGGCGCTGCAGTTTTCCGGCGCCGACTACGTGACCGCGGCTGGGATACCGCGGGCGACGCCCAGCTACACCGTGTCGGCCTGGGTGCTGATCGAGTCCACCGAGCTCGGCGCGCCGATCGCCAATCTGATCAGCACGGAGGCGCTCGGCGGCGGCTGGGCGCTCTATGCCACGCTTCCGGTCCCCGGGCAGCAGAGCTACGTCTTCCGTTACGCCACCAACGCCGCGCAGGGCTACGAGGTCGCCTCCTGCACCTGTGTCGTCCCCGGGGTCTGGACCCACCTTGCGGCGGTGGTCGATGGCGACGCCGCGACGCTGACCTTGTACGCAAACGGCGTCCCCACCTCCATCGCCACCACCAGCGCGATCCTCCCGGGAAGCACGGTGCTCTACATGGCGCGCTCGGCGTTGCTAACCCCGACCTTCCCGCTGACCGGCGCCCTCGACGACATCGCGATCTACTCGCGCGCGCTGGTCGCCGAGGAGGTGGCCGCGCTGGCGCAAGCTCCGGCGCCCAACCCCCAGTAACGCGTCCGCCGAAGGCGCCGCTACTCCGCGGCGTCGGCGCCCAGCGCCGTGAAATTGGCGAAGAAGTGGCGCAGCTGCACCTTGCGGGCGTCGGAGACGTAGTCGAAGTTGGTGCCGCGATCGACCACCTCCCAGAAGTCCTTGGCGGTGATGGCCAGCATCTCGTCGCGGATCGAGCGCAGGCGCTCGGGCGACTCGGTTTTCATGTCCTCGTAGATCGTCTGGGCGCGCGCCGCTTCGGCGTTCAGCAGATAAAACGACGCCAGCTTGGCCTGCGCCTTGCGCACGCCGCGCAAGGCCCGCTCGTCGACGCGGTCGTCGATCTCCAGGAAGACTGCCAGGAGGCGATCGTGCGCCGGCGATCGTCGCGTGCTCGCCATCTCGCAGAGCGCGCAGAGATCGTAGGCGGCCGTCTCGGTGACGAACCCCATCCCGCTCGTGTGCGCCAGGCGGGCGTAGTACTTGAAGTGACCGGCGATCTCCACGACCGTCGCCTCGGCCCAGGCCGCCGTGTCGGGGGTCGTCGTCAGCAACGCCTCCGCCAGCTGCCGGTATTGATTGAGCACGTTGTACGCGGTGCGGACGTCCTTGCCGTTGAGCGCCGCGCGCAGATAGGTGTTCATGAACTTCACGGTGAGGGTGAAGACCTCGCGGTTCGAGGTGGCGAGCGCCGCCTCGCCGACGTAGCGGGTGTCGATGGCCACCACGTGCGCCATCTCCGGCATGCTGTCGAGCGCGGCGCCGAACACCTCGCGGATCTGCCGCAGCCCCTTCCACTCCAGCCAGGTCCGGTTGCGCGCCAGATCCTCCAGCGACTCGTCGGCCAGCGCCACGAAGTCCGGATCCGCGCGCAGCGGCGCGCCGATGGCGAACCACTCCGGCTCGAGCGACGCCTTGCGGCTCTGGTAGTCGACCAGCAGCCGGCGCAGCGCCGCCGAAGCGTCGGAGGCGATCACCTTGTCCTTCTGTCCGAGCGCGTTCACCGCGATGTCGGCCAGGTGCGCCAGGCCGCTCACCGCCTGCGCCTGGCGCGCGGTGAAGGTCTCGGCGTCCGCCCGCGCGTTGCGCGCCGTCGCCCGATCGAGGGTCTGCACGCCGATGCGGGCGATGACCTTCTCGGGGTCGAGGAAGTCGAACACGTAGGCGAAGTAGGGAACCAGGATGAGCAGGCTCCCGGACGACATGAACACCGTCGCCGTGATCGTCAATTGGGGGACGTAGTCGGTGCGGACGATGAAGCTGACCCACACCGACTCGACGCAGGCGATGACGAAGAAGCCCATCACACCCAGGTTGATCTTGTCGCGAAAGAACAGGTCGGCGACGCGCGAGGTGTAACGGGTGGCCGCCAACTGCACGACGATGGAGACCACGGTGATGGCGATGCCGAGAACCGCGGCGATCACCTGCGACAGGCTGCCGAGCGCGTTCTGCATGGTGAGCGCGTCGAAGTCGAAGAGCTGACCGAAGGGCCCCTCCTTCCGGTGAGCGCTCGCCGCGTCGATGAAGAAGTAGTCGATGAGCCACAGCGCCGCGAACAGCGTCAGCGCGAAGCCCGTCAGCGCCGCCAGAGTCATGAGCGAGCGTCGGCGGACGCGTGAGGGGCGGGGCGGCATGGAACGGCATGTTACCCTAGAGCGATGTCGGCAGGACCTGCGTCTCCACCCGCGCCTGCGCTGCTGCTCGCCGTCGACGTGGGAAACACCAACGTCACGCTGGGGCTGTTCGAACGGGGCAAGGGGCAAGGGCAAGGGAAGGCCGGAGACTGGACCTTGCGCGCCGACTGGCGCCTCGAGACCCGCAGCGGGCGCACCGCCGACGAGTACGCCGCGCTGTTGAGCGAGCTCCACCGCCGGGCCGGCCTCGATCTCGACGCCGTCACGGCGGTGGCCATCTCCTCGGTGGTGCCGCCGGCGCTGGCTCCGCTTGAGCAGCTCTGCCGCCGCCACCTGAAAATCGAGCCACTGATCGTCGGCCCCGGCATCAAAACCGGCGTGCCGATCCTGTACGAAAATCCGCGCGAGGTGGGCGCCGATCGGATCGTCAACGCCGTGGCCGCCTACGAGCGCTGGCCGGAAGGGGCGATCGTCGTCGACTTCGGGACCGCCACCACCTTCGACGTGATCACCGCCCGCGGGGAGTATGCCGGGGGGGTCATCGCGCCCGGGCTCAGCGTCTCGGCCGAGGCGCTCTACCAGGCGACGGCCAAGCTGCCACGGGTGGAGATCGCCCGCCCCGCCACGGTGATCGGCCGCAACACGGTGGCCAGCATGCAGGCGGGGCTGGTGTTCGGCTACGCCGGCCTGGTCGACGCCATCGTGGGGCGCATCCGGGGCGAGATCAGCTTTTCACCGCGGGTGGTCGGCACCGGCGGCCTGGCGCCGCTCATCGCGCGCGAGACCCGCACCATCGACGAGTGCGACGACATGCTGACCCTGCAGGGACTGGCGATCCTGTACGACCGGAACCGCCCGGACGGGCGATGAGCGCGGCGACCTCGACCCCGCTCTTGCCCCGGTTCCCGGCCCGGATCGGCCAGCTCGTCGTCGCCCCGCGCGCCGGCGTGGCGCGCGTCGAGGCCGAGGGGGGCGGCTTGCGCGACGCCCTCTGGCTGGTGGTGCTGGGCGTGATCACCTTCCGCCTCCCCGAGCTCTGCCGGGTGCTGTTCGCCATCGCCGGACCGGCCACCGGCGACCTGATGCGCCTGGCCGGGCTTTTTCTCGACGAGACGCGGGATGCGGCGTGGGTCGTGCTGCCGGCCGCGGTGATCGTGACCGCCGCGGCGGGCAGCCACCGGGACGCCACCCGCGATCTCGATCTCGGCGCCGCCTGCTACGCCCCCTACTTCGCGTTGCGGGCGATCGCGCGCCTCGTCGACGGCGTGACCGGGATGCGGATGCTCGCCGAGCCGCTGGTCGATGTCGTCTCCGGCGTCGGCGCGCTGTTCGTGCTGGTGGCGGCGATTCGCGCCGCGCGGGCGAGAGCACCCGAGGCGGCGGACGGATCACGCGCCGCCGCCGGCCCGGCGCCCGACCGACGGGCGCTCCTCGCTGGCGTGGCGGTGCTGGCCCTCTCGGGCGTCGCCTTCGGAGCCAATGCGATCTGGACCGCGCGCCACTACCAGGCGCTGCGGCCGATGCATCAGGGGGAGCCGGCGCCCGAGTTCGCGCTGCCGGACATCGACCACGCCTCGACGGTGACACTGGGCCAGCTGCGCGGACAGGTGGTGCTGCTCGACTTCTGGGCCACCTGGTGCTCCCCCTGCGTGGCGATGCTACCGGTGCTAGACGCGACCCACCGCGACTGGGCATCGCGCGGCGTCGCCTTCGTGGGCGTCAACTCCGACGGCGGCGGCGCCACGGTCGACGAGATCAAATCGTTCCTCGCCGCGCACCCCATCCCCTACCCGGTGGTGATCGACGACGGCGCGGTCGGCGCGCTCTACAAAGTCGAGGCGCTCCCCAGCCTGGTGGTGATCGGCCGCGACGGCAGCATCCGCAAGAGCTTCGTCGGCTACACGAGCCGGGCGCCATCGACGCGCTCGAGGACGCTCTCGCGAGCCGACGCCGCTGAAGAACGGACTCGCGAGGGTCATTTAAATCTCCCGCGTCGAGCCCGCCGGGCGAAGCCCGTCGTCGCTCACGCGACGATTGAGCCAGGGTCACACCTCGGGGCGGCCGGCCTTCTCTTCGGTGAAGTAGGCAGCTGCGGTGGCGGGCGTTCGGCAGGTGGCTGTCCCAGCAGCGAGCCGGAGCAGAACACGAGCTTCACGCGGCCGGAGTTGCAGGTGCTCACCGAGCACTTGATGAGCTTGCTGCCGACGGGGATCGGCTTGCGACACATCGAGCAGACGAAGGTGGGAGCCGGCGACATGTGACGCTAACGTACCGGAACCTCCCGCGCGGTTGCTATAAAATTGCCGCCGCTATGCGCCTTCCAGGCTATGTCGCAGCCGAGCTGCCCGTCGCCGCCGTCCTGCTGGTCGGTGGCGGCGCCGGCGCGCGCCTGGGCGTCCGCCATCTGCGCACCTCGCTGGCGGCGCAGACGCGCACGGCGTCGACCGCCCCGCCGCTCACCGAGCGCCACGATCTCTCCAACCTGGCCGATCTGCGCGTCTCGCTGGAGTCGTCCGGAACCTTCCTGGGCATGTCCGACGAGCTCCTGCTCGAGCGCGTGCGTACGCAGCCGATCGTTCGCTTCAAGTTCAACCATGGCGGCTCGTCGATCTCGTTTCGCGTCGACTTCGCCGACGGCTCGCGCGCCGCCTGGAAGCCGACGCAGACCAACACCCAGACCATCCCGCGCAAGGAGATCGCCGCCTACCGTCTGAACCGCCTGCTCGGCCTCAACGCCGTGCCGCCCGCGGCGCCGCGCGCGGTCTCCCGCGACGAGCTTCTCGCCCACCTGCATCCGGAGAGCCTGGAGTTCCTGCCGCGCATCAAGGCGGAGACGATCTTCAACCCCAGCGGCATCACCTACGGCACCGCGTCCTACTGGATCCCGGTCATCAAGGATTCGGGCTTCGACACGCCCGAGGGCCAGAAACTGAGCACGACCTGGCTACAGTCGGCGGCGAGGCGATCCCGCCCGACCGGATGGCGTTCGCCCTCCAGGTCTCCGACCTCTTCGTCTTCGACTTCCTGACCTCCAACCCCGACCGCTACTCGGGCGGCAACATGAAGATGTCGCCCGACGGGACGGAGCTCTTCTACATGGACAACACGATGTCGTTCTTCGTCGACGCGCAGGGAACGGAGAAGAACCGCGAGGTGCTGCTGCGGACGCAGCGCTTTTCGCGCACGCTTTACGAGGCGCTCGATCGGGTCACCGGCCCGACGCTGGAGCGCGCGCTGGCCCAGGAGCCAGGGGCGGCCTACGACATCCTCACGCCTGCCGAGATCGCCGCCGTCGTCGGGCGCCGCCAGTTCGTTCAGGAGCACATCAAAAGTCTCATCGCCCAGTTCGGCGCCCCGGCCGTCCTATTTTTCCCATGATCTCCGGGGGTTTATCGCCGATCGCCCGGGCGTGCTAGGCTTCGCAGCTTTCCGATGAACGTACATTTCGTCTCGCTCGGCTGTCCCAAGAACCGCGTCGACACCGAGGTCATGCTCGGCCACACCGCCGAGGCGGGGCACCAGCTCGTCGAAGCGCCCGAGACGGCCGAGGTCATCGTGGTCAACACCTGCGGCTTCATCGGCGAGGCCAAGCAGGAGTCGATCGACGCCATCTTGGAGATGGCGCGGCACAAGCAGTCCGGCAGCTGCAAGCGGCTGGTCGTCGCCGGCTGTCTGTCGCAGCGCTACCCGAAGGAGCTGGCCGCCGAGATGCCGGAGGTCGACCAGTTCCTCGGCACCGACGAGGTCGGCGCGATCGCCAAGGCGATCTCCGGGACGATCAACCGCCTCAGCGTGGTCGACACGCCCGCCTACCTGTACGACGACGCGGCCCCGCGCCGCCGATCGCAGGCCGCGCACACGGCCTACGTGAAGATCGCCGAGGGCTGCGATCGCCCCTGCGCGTTCTGCATCATCCCCAAGCTGCGCGGCCCGCAGCGCAGCCGGTCGCCGGAGTCGGTCCTGCGCGAGGCGCGCGATCTGGTCGCCGGCGGCACGAAGGAGATCTGCCTCGTGGCGCAGGATCTGACGACCTACGGGACCGACCTGCCGGGCGCCGGCGATGACCCGCAGGCGCCGCGGCTGGCGTCGCTGCTGCGCCAGCTGGCCGCGGTCGACGGCCTCGGCTGGATTCGCCTGCACTACGCCTACCCGACCGCCTGCACCGACGAGCTGCTCGACGCGATCGGCGGCGAGCCGCGCGTCGCCAAGTACCTCGACGTCCCGATCCAGCACGTCGACAGCGGCGTGCTCAAGGCGATGCGCCGCGGCTACGGCGAGCGCCAGGTGCGCGATCTCGTCGAGCGCTTCCGGGCGCGCGTCCCCGGCGGCACCTTCCGCACCACCTTCATCGCCGGCCACCCCGGCGAGACCGACGAGGCCTTCCAGAAGCTCTGCGACTTCGTGCGCGAGGCGGAGCTCGACCACGTCGGCGTTTTCAATTTCTCGCGCGAAGAGGGGACCGTCGCCGCGCTCCTGCCCAGGCGCGTCCCGCAGAAAGAGGTCGACGCCCGCCGCCGCGAGCTGCTCCGCATCCAGCGCGAGGTCTCCAAGAGGAAGTTGCGGGCGATGCGCGGGAAGATGCTGCGGGTGCTGGTCGAGGGCCCCTCGGACGAGTCCGAGTACCTCTCCATGGGCCGACACGAGGGCCAGGCCCCGGAGATCGATGGGCAGGTCTACCTCTCGCTGCCGCCCGATGCCGCGCCGCCGGCGACCGGTAGCTTCGTCGACGTGCGCGTCACGCACTCGGCGGAGTACGATCTGGCCGCCGAGCTCGCGGCCTGAGCGAAACCGCCGCGCGCGCTGCACGCCCGCGCGGCGCGCGCGCTTGGGTTGCTGCTTGGCGCGATCCGCGGGGGGCAATGGTGCGCCCAGCGCGTCATTCCACGGTAGAGCAAGGCGGGTCACCGCGCGGCGCGCCACGAAGTCGGTGCCGGGTGAGCCACCGGGCGCCGGCGACGGCACTCCTTAGAAGGAGGACTGGACCTCATGACTGGCGCACGCCTGAACGTCGAGAGGAAGCCCGAGCGCTCGCCCAGGACCGAGAACCGGCGCCGCCACCCTCGGATCCCCGTCGGCTTGCCGGTGGAGGTGCACCTCTCGGGACGTGACACGCCGCTCACCGTGGAGCTGACCGACATCGCGGCGGGAGGGGTGCGGTTTCGCGCGATGTCGAGCGACGTGAAGATCGATCAGCGCGCCAAGTTCATGTTCGTCGTCGCCGGCCGAGGCGCCTGCGCGGCCGAGGGGCGGGTCACGCGCGTCGATGCAAGCGGCGAGTTCATCGTGGTCCTGGACAAGACGAGCCCCGCCTTTCGCGCCTTCGTCAGCTCGCTGGCGGTCTGAGCGTCGTCGGCAGCGACCGGCCCGAACGAAAAGAGGGGCCCGGTTTCCCGAGCCCCTCTTCACGATCGTTCAGACGGTTGGTCTAGAAGTCGTCGTCGCCGCCGCCCATACCACCCATGCCGCCCATGCCGCCGCCGCCGCCACCATGACCGCCACCGCCGCCGGACGCCTTCTTCTTCGGCCGCTCGGCGATGAGCGCCTCGGTCGTCAGCATCAGCGAGGCGACCGACGCCGCGTTCTGCAGCGCCGCGCGCACGACCTTGGTCGGGTCGATGACGCCGGCCTTGACCAGGTCCTCGTACTCCTCGGTCGCCGCGTTGAAGCCGAACGCGCCCTTGCCGTTCTTGACCTTGTCCACGACGATTGACCCGTCGACGCCGGCGTTGGCCGCGATCTGGCGCAACGGCTCCTCGACCGAACGGCGGATGATGTTGACGCCGTACTGCCGGTCGTCGCTGAACTTGAGGCTGTCCAGCGAGGAGAGGGCGCGGATGAGCGCCACGCCGCCGCCGGGGACAATCCCCTCTTCGACGGCCGCGCGGGTGGCGTGGAGGGCGTCCTCGACGCGGGCCTTCTTCTCCTTCATCTCCGACTCGGTGGCCGCGCCGACCTTGACGACGGCGACGCCGCCGACGAGCTTGGCCAGCCGCTCCTGGAGCTTTTCGCGGTCGTAGTCCGAGGTGGTCTCCTCGATCTGGACGCGAATCTGCTTCACCCGCGCCTCGATGTCGGCCTTCTTGCCGGCCCCCTCGACGATGGTGGTGTTGTCCTTGTCGACCGTGATCCGCTTGGCGCGGCCGAGGTCCTTGAGCGTGATGTTCTCCAGCTTGAGGCCGAGATCCTCGGTGATGGCCTGTCCGCCCGTGAGCACCGCGATGTCCTTGAGCATCTCCTTGCGGCGGTCGCCGAAGCCCGGCGCCTTGACCGCGCAGACCTGCAGCGTGCCGCGCAGCTTGTTGACGACCAGCGTCGCCAGCGCCTCGCCGTCGACGTCCTCGGCGATGATGGTGAGCGGACGGCCGCCCTTGGCCACCTGCTCGAGCAGCGGCAGGAGGTCCTTCATGTTGGAGAGCTTCTTCTCGTGGACGAGAATGAACGCGTCCTCCAGCACCACCTCCATACGCTCCGCGTCGGTCACGAAGTAGGGCGAGAGGTAACCGCGGTCGAACTGCATCCCCTCGACCACGTCGAGCGTCGTCTCCATCGACTTCGCTTCTTCGACGGTGATGACGCCTTCCTTGCCGACCTTCTCCATCGCCTCGGCCAGGATGTCGCCGATGACGGTCTCGCCGTTGGCGCTGATCGTACCGACCTGCGCGATCTCGGTCTTGCCCTTGGTCGGCTTGGCCTGATCCTTGAGGTTCTCGACGATCTTGGCGACCGCCGCGTCGATGCCGCGCTTGATGTCCATCGGGTTGTGCCCGGCGGCCACCAGCTTGGAGCCCTCGGTGTAGATCGCCTGCGCCAGCACGGTCGCGGTGGTGGTGCCGTCACCGGCGATGTCGGAGGTCTTGGAGGCGACCTCCTTCACCATCTGCGCGCCCATGTTGGCGAGCTTGTCCTCGAGCTCGATCTCCTTGGCGACGGTGACGCCGTCCTTGGTCACCGTCGGTGAGCCCCAGGACTTCTCGATGATGACGTTCCGGCCGCGCGGCCCGAGCGTCACCTTGACCGTGTTGGCCAGGATGTTGAGCCCGGTCGCGATGCTCTGCCGGGCGTGCTGTGAATAGACGATTTCTTTGGCTGCCATGACTTGTGTCTCCGTTCCTCAGTTACGTTGGTTTTTGAAAGGGTGGGGTGCGTCGGGCGAACGCCTTACCTGCGCGCCCGGCGTGTGACGGAGGAGAACCCTCCGTCGACTGGTTATTCGAGCACCGCGAGGATGTCGTCCTCGCGCAGGATCAGAGTGATCCGTTCCGTCGATCTTGATCTCGTTCCCCGAGTACTTGGAGAAGAGGATCTTGTCGCCCGCCTTCACCTCCAGCTTGCGCAGCGAGCCGTTCTCCTGAACCTTGCCGTTGCCGACGGCGACGACCAGCGCCTCCATGGGCTTTTCCTTGGCCGTGTCCGGGATGAAGAGCCCACCCGCGGTCTTGCTCTGCTCTTCGATGCGCTTCACCAGGATACGGTCGTACAGCGGTCGGATCTTCATGTCGCTTCTCCTTGGTCGAGTCGTGGGGAATGTCCGGGGCCGGCCTGACCTAGGCGGCAGCCTCTGACTTTTTGGTTTCCTTGCTCGACTTGTTGGTCGAGCTGGAAGAGGTCGACGCTTCTTTGGTGGTCGAATCCTTGGAGGCACCCTGATCCTTGGCGCCGTTCGGCTTGGGACCGGCATAGAGGTCCGAGTACCAGCCTCCCCCTTTGAGCTTGAAGGAGGTCGCGCTGATCAGCTTGTCGACCTTCCGCGCCTTGCACTTGGGGCAGGTCTTGATGGGCTTGTCGCTCATCTTCTGCCACTAACAGCAGCAGCCCCCTGCGTCGCCGCCGTGGCGGCCGCGGCCGCCGAGGCCGCAAGTCCCGCGCCGAGCAACGCCGCCTTCCGTCGCGCGATTGAAAAACGGTTCAGCATGCAGCAACTCCGTCGAGCTTGAAATTCGTGGGTAATGAGGGCGATGGAGCGGGTTCCGTAGCGGTCCACTAACACGTCCCGCGCCGCCATATTTGCACACAAAAAAGCGGCGCAAAAAACTTTTATGACTCCTGAGCCGGGAGGTTGCGATGCCAATGGCCCAGATTCATAAAAGTCTTTTTGCTTCTTTTTCTTCAGAAAAAGAAGTGCTTTCTTTTCCCTCTCAATACGGCATCAGCGCATCCACCACCTGCTGCCCCACGCGCGGCTGCTGCATGTTCACCAGCGTCCCGGTGCCGCCATAGGCGATCCGGGCCTCCGCCATCTGGTCGCTTGCCACCGTGTTGTCGCTGGTGATGTCTTCCGGCCGGATGATTTCGGCCACCTGCAGCACGCGCAATTCGCTGTTCACCTCCATCTCCTGCCGTGCCGCCACCACCAGGTTGCCGTCGGGCAGAATCTGCCATCTCTCCGGCCAGGGACAGCGTCACGGTCTCGTTGCGCTGGATCGATCCGGTGCTTGTGGAGGAGCTGGAGCCGGTCGCCGAAACCAGGTTCGCCGCGCTGACATTCTTGCCGAACCAGCGCGGGATCAGATATTCTCCAGCCCGAAGAAATTCGGAATTCCCAAAGTGGTGGTGCCGGTGCGCCCGGCCGCCGTATCGTCCTTCAGCGTGGCGTTGTCGTTGATCGTCACCAGCACGGTCACGATATCCCCCACGCGGGAGGCCCGCTGGTCCTTGAAGAAGGTGGTCGCATTGCTCTGCCACAGGCTGTCCGGCGATTGCGGTTCTTCCTCCGCCGGCGGCATGGGCATGCTCACCGGGTTCTAGTTCGGCGCCGAGACCGGGTTGGTGATCGGCGTCAGCGGCGGCGCGCGCCCGGTATTGGAAAGCTGCGTCATCACCCCGCAGCCCGGTAGAAGCAGCAAGATTATTAGCGGTGCAGTGGCCCTCATTGCGGCATCCCCATCGCCGCATAGCCGCCGCCATGGGCCTGCGCGTAGGAGGTGTAACCCCCATAGCCCCCATTGCCCTGCGGCGCCGAAATCGGCGCGCTGCCCGGCGAGATGCTGGCCGCGTCCGGGCCGGTCACCACCGCCTGCACCACGGCGTGCGAGGCCGGGTTCAGCACCGCGATCACGCTGCCCGCCCCGCCGGAGCCCAGCGCCACGCCCTGCGCCGTGAGCACCATGCCCGGCGCCGAGAGATACAGTACCAGGAACGCGCCCTTTTGCACCACGACCGGCGCGGAGAGATTGGTGGAAGTCACCACCGCCCCCGCCGCCACCCCGCTGACGACCGCCATGCC
>CAVRRT010000075.1:0-10955 GCA_963723305.1 uncultured Pseudomonadota bacterium | reverse complement strand
AGTCGCTATTCAATACCAAAATTCATCGATGACAGGTCCCAAAAAGTGGGTGGGAAAATCAGAATGCTTGATTGTGGAGCTGGGGAAGGAGTCGCCATTGACACCTTACTCCTATCAAAAATGGGCGAACAAATTAAAAAAGTAACAGGTATTTCCCTCCATAGCTTTGAATACGTAAAAGAAGTTTTAGAACATCATCGCAACCGCGTTGACTGGTACCTGGGAGATGCTATAGAAGTCCTTAAAAAACTTCCTGCAGAATACGATCTATTAACTGATCTGAATGGAAGTTACTTATACACCGTTGAAAGAGTGAAGCTTCTTAAAGCTATGCATGGTGTATTAAATTTAGGCGGGCGTGCTTATATAAAAACTTGGGGTGATAATCTCTTTTTTGTAGATGGTCAGTGGGAGGAATTGGAAGAATATATTAGCGAGAAATATCCTGAAACATTCCGATTAGAAGGCCCTGTTTTGATTATTACAAAGACTTCAAAAAGGTGTCCCATTCCCGATTATGAGGCAGTCGAATCACACTTTGCATGTTCAGTCATATCTCGTTTAAGCAAAGAAGAAGCTATACAAGGGAATGCCTGGTATCCTTATCGGGTTATCTTTGAAAAAACTACCACCTCTAGGGAGCTCCGCAACCTAAATATCGAACCGAAAACGAAGAAATCAAAATATTGAAATTGGTCATTAACATATAAAAACCCCTATAAAGGCTTGTAATAGGCAGTTTTATATAGTATAATATACATCTGTGAAACTATTACCAAAAAATAATGAGGGTTGCCCCTATCTTATTCTGGCCCCTATGGAAGGGGTTGGAGATCGCTCCTTCCGCAAAGCAATGGCGTCCATCAAAGGTTTTGATGAAGGTGTAGGGACTTTCTCCGCGTCCCCTCAAATGCTCATGTGAAAAGTTTGGCGAAAAAGCAATATGAAGCAAGCGAGTTGCATCCGATTCCCCTCGCAGCGCAGTTAATGGGATCAGATCCCGAATTAATGGCTGCCATGGCAATAGAAATAGAGTCCATGGGGGCGCCTCGCATTGATTTAAATCTGCGGCTGCCCATCGAACACTGTGACAGGCAGAGGAGCTGGTTCTAGCTTATTGAAAGAACCCAAACACTTGCATGAGGTCGCCAAAGCGATGGTCGATGCAGTTTCAATTCCTGTGACGGCAAAACTTCGATCAGGATTTCATGACACCTCTCTTTTTAAAGAAAATTTGTTAGCAGCACAAGAAAGTGGAATTGCCTATTTAACGCTTCATCCAAGAACAAAGGAGGATGGCTATGGACCTCCGGCAAATTGGGATCTCATAGCAGAGGCAAAATCGATATTAAAGATTCCCGTTGTTGGGAATGGAGATATTTTAACTGTTGAAGATGCATTGAAGATGTTGAAGCATACTCAATGTGATGCTTTGATGATTGGTCGAGGAAGTATTATCAATCCGTTTATTTTTCATGAGATCAAAAGCCATTTCTCCAGGAAAGCATTTAAGAAGGATTGGGAGGATATCGTCCGTTATTTTGACGTCTATTTATCTGAATTTCCCGAATATATTCCCATGAAATATCGTGGCTAATAAAGTTAAACAATTGTTGGGGTTTCTATTTAAGCAAAATGACTCCCTGTTACAAAAGCGTCACGACATTCTTCGATCGAAGCATACTGAAATCGATGTGTTTCTTGAATATGCCTTGTCTGAGCTAAAAGAATTAATGCTTTTTTAACCTAAGAGCGTTTGTAATCACTGATGCAGTTAGGACATTGCAGCGCTTGCTATCATCGGATTTAAGAGCAATCCAATAAAAGGATAGAGCACTCCGGCTGCGATGGGAATGCCTGCTGCATTATAGATGAAGGCGAAAAATAGATTTTGTCTGATATTTTTCATGGTTGCCTTACTTAAGCTGATTGCCTTCACAATCCCTGCAAGATCCCCTTTCACCAATGTCACACCTGCACTTTCCATGGCGGCATCTGTTCCTGTCCCCATGGCGATTCCTACATCAGCAGCAGCGAGAGCAGGGGCATCATTGATACCGTCGCCGGCCATTGCTACAATTTGTTTTTCGCTTTTAGGAGCGCGGCCATCGGCTTGCCGACCATGCTGGAGCGTCCGACCACGACGGCGTTCGTCCCCGCCAGCGGAAGGCCGCTCTCTTCGATGAGCTTCATGACCCCGAACGGCGTACAGGCGACGAAGCGCGGCTCGCCCATCACCAGGTGGCCGAGGTTGTCGGGGTGAATGCCGTCGACGTCCTTGCGCGGATCGACCAGCGGGAGGAGCTGGCGCGCGTCGAGGCCGGGCGGCAGCGGAAGCTGAATGAGAATCCCGTCGACGGCCGGATCGGCGTTGAGCTTGGCGACCAGCGCCACCAGCTCCGCCTGCGACGTCGAGGCCGGCAGCCGGTGATCGAAGGTGCGGATCCCCGCCTGCGCGCAGGAGGCGGTCTTGTTGCGCACGTAGATCTGGGAGGCGGGATCTTCGCCCACCAGCACCACCGCCAGCCCCGGCTCGACCCCGCGCCCGCGCAGCGCGCTCACCTCGTTGGCCAGCTCCGCCTTGATGCGCGCCGCAAGTGCCTTGCCGTCCAGAATCTTCGCCGCCATCGCCGGTCGTATAACACGCGCCGACGCCGGGACGCCCGTCCGGCGAACGCGCGCAACCGGGACCCGCTTTCGCACGAAGACGTCCCTGCATGGACGCGCTCCCCTTCTCCCGCAGCAAGCTCGCCGCTCTCATCGCCGCAGGCGCAACCCTGGCCGCCGCCGCGCCGAAGAGGGCCGCGGCGCACGAGACGGCGCAGGCCACGGCGAGCGGTCCGCTCGCTGCCATCGCCGCCGGCCCGGAGCGCCTCTTCGCCCTCAGCGGTCTGGAGGTGCTGACGTTCGACGACGACGGGCAGCCGCTCGGACGCTGCGCCGGGTTCGCCGCCCCTCCGCAAAGCGAGCGGCGCGCACCCATCGGCGCGCCGGACGCCGACGAGGTGCTCAGCGCCGCCGGTCTCGATGACGACGACAGCCCGGCGGCCGAGGAGGCCCTCGAGGATGAGGGGCTCGGCCCGAAGCGGCGCCCGCGCCCGCGGCCCGACAGCGGGATCCTCCCGCGCGCGCTGGCACCCGACCCGAGCGCCGCCGGCGCGGTCTGGATCGCGACCTCGTCCGGGATCTTTCGTGGCGACGAACGTGGCTGCCTCCCCGCCGGGCTCGACGGCCGCGACCTGTTGTTCGTCGCCGCCGCCGGCAGCACCGTGGTCGCCGCGACGGAGGACCTCCTCTTCAGATGGGCGGGTGATCCCGACGCGCCTGACACCGGCGACGGCGACGCGACCTTCACGGTGGCCGCCGGGTTGGCCGCGCGCCCGCGCGCCCTGGCGCTCGCTGCTGACGGCGCGGCGATCGTCGCGGACGACGACGGTGTCCTGGTGATCGATAGCGACGGCGCGGCGGCGCGGATCCTCGACCGCCCGGTCGACGCCCTGGCGGTGTGCGGCGGCGAGGCGCTGGCGCTGGCCGACGACGGCGTCTACCGCTGGACGCCGGGCGCCCTCCCCGCGCGCACCGCCGATCGACCGCCCATCCGGGGGATCGCCTGCGGTCCGACGCGGGAGACGCGCTGGATCGGGACCGGCCTCGGCGTCTGGACATCGCCCGACGGGGCGGCCTGGAGCGAGCGGGCCGAGACGCTGGGACGCTCGGTCGCCGGCGCCGCCACCGCCGGCCCTCGAACCTGGCTGGCGATCGACAACACCTTGGTGGCGCTCGATCTGACGGCGCCGGCGCGCCCGCCGTCCCCGATCTTCCGCTTCTTCCAATCGACGGCCGCGGTCGACGCCACCGGAATGGCGCCGTTGACGACGGCGCGGCTCGAACCAACCCTCCTCCCCTGGCCCGAGGTGACGGCGCTCTTCGGCGCCGAACGGCGCACGCCCGATCGCCGCGGCTGGGAGGTCATGCTGCTGCTGACGTTCCCGTTCGATCGCATCGCCCACCGGCGTGTCGATCCGACGTTCGTCGCGGCCGAGCGCGCCCGTCGTGACGCCGCGCTGGCAGGCGAGCAGATCGATCTTGCGACCCGCAACGATGACCAACATGACGACGACGATGACCCCGACGAGCGCGACGCCCGTCTGGAAACCGTCCTGCAAGAAAGAGAGGCCCTGCGATGACCGCTTCGCTCGGCGCGACCCTGCTCGCGCTTCTCCTCGCTCAGTCGGCGCCGGCCCCCGAGCCCCGCGCCCGGGAGGGGGGCGAAGCGACTCGCCCCCATACGCTGCCTCTGCCGCTGCCGGCGGCGGACGATCGCCTGGCACCCGAGGAGCCGCCGCGGCGCCCGCGGCGTCCGCGCCCGCTCGACCCCGCCGTGCTGCGGGCGCTGGCCGCCGAGGATCCACCGATCGGGGAGCTGCGCGCCGCGGCCACCGCGCTGGTGCTGGCCGAGCCGGGACGTGCCCGCTCACTCGTCGAGCGTGCCCGCTTCGCCGGGTGGCTCCCGGAGCTGCGGATCATGGTCGACCGGCGATTCGCGCGAACCGAATCAGTCGATCTCGGCACGCCCAGCGACGTGGCGGCCCTGGCGCCGGTCGGCATCGACAGCAACAACGACGTGCGCTACCAGGCGCGCGCCACCTGGGATCTCTCCAAGGTGATCTTCAACCCCGACGAGATCGGTGCCCAGTTTCAGGCCTTGCGCACCGCCGACACGCGCCGGGAGATCGAGTCGCTGGTCATCCGCCTCTACTTCGAGCGCCGCCGCCTCAAGGCCGAGTCGGCCGCCGCCGATGATCTGGACGTGCTTCCAGGTTCGAGGCGGGAGCTGCGCATCGCCGAGATTGAGGCCGAGCTCGACGCTCTGACCGGGGACGCGTTCACCCGTCTTGCGCACCACCGCCCGATCGAGGGAGAGTCTCGGTCGGAGCCATGACGGACGCCCCCCGCCCCTCACGCCGCGAGCATCAACGTTACAACGTCGACGTCCAGGTCGCCGTCTCGGTGGCCAACGAGAAGCTCGACGCCCGCACCCGCGACATGTCGCGGGCCGGGCTGTGCCTGGTGGCGACGCAGCCGATCGCGCGCGACACCGAGGTGGCGCTGGAGCTGGTGCTGACCTTCGGCGACGACGGCGTCTCCGAGCCGCTCCGGATCGTGGGCCGCGTCGCCTGGTGCACAGCGCTCTTCGGCGCCTACCAGATTGGGGTCAAGTTCGCCAAGATGGACGGCGAGCGGGCCAAGTACCTCGACATGTTCGTCGGATTCCTCGACGGAACGCTGGCCCCGGGGGGGATGCTGGGCGAATCCGAAGAGCCGACCTATCCGCAACAGCGCGCCGCCGATCCTGACGATCCCTTCGCCGCCTGAGATTCATGCAACAAACGCAACAGCCCCGGCCCCCCAGCCGTCGCCAACACCAACGCGTCGACCTTCGGATGTCGGCCGAGGTCCGCACCACGCGGACCGTCTTCACCGCCGCCACGCGCGATCTCTCCGAAGGTGGGGCCGGTCTCAGCGCCGACTGCCCGCTCGAGGAGGGGGAAGAGGTCGTCATCGGCCTGTTCCTGGTCGTCGATGACGTGGAGAGCGACACGCCGCCGCTGTGGGTCAAGGCGCGGGTCGCCTGGTGCGCCGAGACGGACGACGGCCGCTACAACGCCGGCGTCCGGTTCGAAGTGATCACCGACGATCAGCGGGCCTGGCTGCGCCAGGTACTGCAGACCATCAACGCGCCCCGCGCCCAATAGCGCCTAACCGGCGAGAGCGAAGATTCGCTCGGCGACGCGGGCGCCGTCGAGCGCGGCGCTCACGATCCCGCCCGCGTACCCGGCCCCTTCGCCGCACGGGTAAAGCCCGTCCACCGACGGCGACACCAGCGTGGCGGGATCGCGCAGGAAGCGCACCGGCGCGCTGGTGCGCGTCTCGGCGGCGATGAGCAGCGCGTCCGCCAGCAGGAACGCCGGCAAGCGGGCGCCGATCTGGCGCAGCCCGGCGCGCAGCGCCTCGGCGACGAAGCTGGGCAACACCGCGGCCAGATCGGTGGCCGCCAGGCCCGGACGGTAGCTGGTGGGTCCCAGCGAGCCGCTGGCCCGGCCGGCCAGAAAATCGCCCAGCCGCTGCGCCGGGGCGCGGAACCGCCCGCCGCCGGCGCGAAAGGCGGCGCGCTCGATCTCGCGCTGGAACTCGACCCCCGCCAGCGGACCAGCGCCGGCCGGGCCGAAGTCGTCCGCGGCGACGGAGACGACCAGGCCGGCGTTGGCGAAGGGGGAATCGCGGCGGGAGAGGCTCATTCCGTTGACCACCACCCCGTCGGTCTCGGTCGCGGCCGGCACGATCCAGCCACCCGGGCACATGCAGAAGCTGTAGACGCCGCGCCCGGCGACGTTGGTGGTCAGCTCGTAGAAAGCGGGCGGCAGCCTGGGATGTCCGGCCGCCGCGCCGTATTGGATCCGATCGATGAGCGGCTGCGGGTGTTCGATCCGCACGCCGACGGCGATCGGCTTGCGGGCGACGGCGATCCCGGCCGCGGCGGCCCAGGTGTAGACGGCGCGCGCCGAGTGCCCCACCGCCAGCACCACGGCGTCGGCCGGGATCTCGCCCCCCTCGACGCGCACGGCGCGGACGCGCCCCGCCGCCACGTCGAGACCGGTGGCGGTGGTCTCGAAGCGGTGCAGGACGCCGAGCCCGGCGAGGTGCTCACGCAGCGTGCTCAACACTTGCGGGAGGCGGTTCGAGCCGACGTGCGGGCGCGCCTCGGCCTCGATCTCCGGCGGCGCGCCGAAGCGGACCAGATCGGCGAACACCTCGGCGACACCGGCCCGATCCTTGGCGCGGGCGTAGAGCTTTCCGTCGGAGTAGGTCCCGGCGCCCCCCTCGCCGAAGCAGTAGTTCGAGCGCGGCGCCAGCTCGCCGCGCGTGAGGAGCGCCAGATCGCGGCGGCGCGGCTGCACCGGCTTGCCCTGCTCGAGGATGGTGACCGGAACGCCACCTTCCGCGAGCCGCAAGGCCGCCCAGGTGCCGGCGGGCCCCGAGCCGATGACCACCACGCGTGGCGCCGGCCGGCCCGACGGCCAGCGGATCGGCGGGCGCGGCGGCGGCGCGGGCGCCAGCGTCTCCCCGCGGCGCGCCACCGCCACACGCAACCGCTGTCCGAGCGGCCGCCCTTTGCGCGCGTCGAGCGAACGGCGCACGACGCGCAGCTCGCCGGCGCTCCCCTTCTGCCAGCCGAGCGCGCGCTCGACCTGCGCGCCGAGCGGCTCGTCGAGATCGGAGAGCGGAACAAACAGATCGATCGTTTCAGGCATCGCGCGCTTGGTGCGGTTGTTGATTGCCGGCTAGCCCGGGCCCGCCGAGAGCCCGACGCGCCGGCGGGCGTCGAGGCAGTGCCGCCCGCTGGCCGCGAACTGGCGGCAGGGGTTCGGTCGGTTGCCGTAGATCGTGCAGGCATAGCGCGGCGCCGAGCCGGGGGTGGCCACCTTCAGCGCCGCGCAGCGCTCGCCCTCGCGGCGGATCTCGAAGCGGTGGCCGTGACGGACGATCAGATCGGGCTCCTGCCAGACGACGGGATCGCGCACCGAGACGGTGACCGAGTGATAGGCCTCGCGGCAACAGGCGCCACAAGACTGGCAGTCGACGGGCGGCTCCCAGCGCGCGCAGGCGCGGTGACCAGGCTCGGTCCGCGTGCCCTCGCCCAGCGGCGGCGCGGACTGGCGGCAGCGGGCCACCGGCGCGCCGCGCCCACCGTGATAGAGCCAGCCGCAGCTGCCGCAGGTCTCGCCCGGCGCTCCCCAGGAGAATCCGATCGGGTGGCGCGATGCCACCAGCGCCGCCGTGCGCGCCAGCGCCTCTTCGAGAGGCGCGCGCCAGGACGAGGCGTCGAATCGCGCGCGCGCCGCGACGGCGATCGGCGTCGCGGGATCCCCGTCGGGCGCCAGCGGATCTTCGGCCAGCGCCTCGTGGTAGGCGCGGTAGTCCGTCGTCGGCGCCATCATGGCGCGCAGGCCGAAGCGTCCGGCCAGATGCGCAGCGAACCGCAGGCAGGCGTGCTCGCGCACGGCGTGCCCGTCGACGTTGTCGAGCCCCCAGTCGGGCGCCGTCACCGCCCCCTCCCCTTCGGTGACGGCGTGACAGAGCTCGTGAAACACCAGTTGCGCCGGCGCATCGTCGGCGTCGAGGATCTCGTCCGCGCCGATGGCGATCGTGCCGCGCCCGTCGCTGGTGGCGTAGGCGTCGGACGTGCGCGCGATGGAAAATCCGATCGCCGCGGCGGCCGCGCGCCAAATCGCCTCGATGGCCGACGTGGCCAGCGGGCTCGGCGCGAGAGGCGTCCCGGATCGTGACATGGCCGCTATTGTGAACCGCGCTGCGCGCCCCCGCGAGTTGCGCGAGCTGCGCGAACTGCAAAAAGCGCCCCATCAGGCGTCACTTTCGCGACGCCCCTTTGCTGTTGTCATTTCGTGTTACGCCGCATAGCGACGACGATTTTTTTGACAAGCCCCTTGCCTTACCGAGGGTCCGGATCAAACCTTTGCTCCCAACACGCGGGCAAGCCGCGACGGCCCCAGAACCCGGATAGTCGACCGAGTGTCGGCACCGTTCTTCAACGAAAGGGGATTAGCCGTGTTCGCCGATTTGCGAAAGCTATCTTTGTCTTTTGGTACCGCCACCGCTTTGGTCAGCCTGGCGCCGTCGTTCGCCAGCGCCGGTGCGGTCCCCGATCCGGTTGCGCCGGTCGCGCCGGTGGCGCCGACCGCAGCGGCCGCGGCTTCAGCCCCTGACAGCGACGCCGGCGGCGAGGTTCACGCCAGCGCCTGCCTGGCGCAGACGGTCTGCGCGGTGAAAGAGAAAATTCGCTGGCAGACACCGGCCTGGACACCGTCGCAGTGCGGGCGAATCGCCGACGCCGTGGCCACCTCGGCGAAGCGCCACGATCTGAGCCCCACGTTGCTGCTCGCGATCATGGTCAACGAGAGCGACATGAACGAAAAATCTGCGCGCGTCTACACGCGCGACGGAAAGGTCTACGCCAAGGACGGCGGGCTGATGGCGATCCGCTGTCTGCTCGACGATCACGACCGTTGCACCAACGGCAACGTGCGCGGCGTGCCCTGGAAAGAGCTGATGGATCCGGTGACCAACATCGAGCTCGGGGCGCGCGAGCTGGCGCACTGGCGCGACGGCGGCGGGGTGATGACCAAGACGATCGTCAAGCTCGGTCCCGACGGAATCCGCCACCGCGTCACCAAGGAGGTCGCCTGCGATCACAAGACGCACGGCTGGTGGGCGCACTACAACCACGGCCCGCGCTACATCGACAAGGGCTACCCGCGCCACTACCCGCACCGGATCGCGGTGCTCGATCATGCGTTTGCGACGGTGATGAACACGCCGGCGCCCGAGCTGACCGCGGGACGAATCACCATCCACGATCCCGGTAGGCGTGAACGCACCGTCGATCGCCCGCTCGAGCCACGTTACAAGAAGCTCTACTCGCAGATCCTCTCCGGCGGCACCTGCGCTGCGGTCGCGCTCAACTAACCGACGTCGAGCAGGCGAGCGCGGCCGAGCGGGCGACCCAAGCGGGGCGGGCGACGTCAGCGGGCCACCTGCACGTCCACGGTCGTGGGGTGCGTGGCGGTCGTGATGCGGAGCCCGACGGCGGTCCCCATTCCCAGGACCGCCAAGGCGAGACCGATCGCGGCGGCCAGATGTGGCCCGCTGGGGCGAAACTTCCAGCGCCGCCCGGCCAAGGCGTGATCTCTGACGGTGGGCGCCTCCGGCGCGTCGTCGGTGCCTAGGGGCGATCGTTCGTCCCGCGCCGCGCGTTCGTGGCCTGCGGCAGGCGGCGCTGTGCTTTTGCCCGGCTGGTGCTGGGGCAGCGGCCGCGCCAGCGGGGCGATCGCCTCGATCTCGCGGACGAAGGTGGCCACCTCGTCGAGGTGCAGCTTCGATCCGACCACGAAGTCGTCGAGCGCGCGCGCCATCTCGGCTGCGGTGGTGAAGCGATGTCGGCGGTCGCGCTCGAGCGCGCGCATCACGATCCCCTCCAGCTCGGCGGGGATGTCGGAACGGTGCGCCGTCAGCCGAGGGATCTTCATCTCCATGATCTTCCTGGCGGTGTGCAGATCACTGTCTCCCGCGAAGAGGTGCTGGAGCGACAGCATCTCGTGCATCACGATCCCCAGCGCGAACAGGTCGACCCGGCCGTCGATCCGTTTCCCCTCCAGCTGCTCGGGCGCGAGATAGGCCGGTTTGCCTTTGTTCCTTTCCCAGGAAGTGATCGATGCGGAAGATCGAGTCCTCGGGAAAGACCGAGTGCGCTACGCGATTCAGTTCCTTCGCCGAAGCCAGATCGCGCCCAAAGGGCTTCTCCACAATTACGCGCGCATCCTTCGCGAGTCCTGCTTTTCCAAGGTTCTCTATCACCGTCTCGAACAAGGACGGGGGAATTGCAAGATAATGCGCCGGACGCCGCGCCCCGGCGAGCGCCTGCTTGATCCTCGCAAATGTGGCCGGATCCTTATAGTCCCCGCTGACATATTTGAATCGCGCAAGCAAAGTCTTCAGCGCGCGCTCATTGTCCACGCCCCCCCGAAGCCTTGATGCTCTGCACGATCCGCTTGTGCAGACGATCGAGGCTCCAGTTCGGAAACGCCACTCCGACCACGGGCGCCGTCAACTCGCCGCGCTTCACCATGGCATAGAGTGCGGGAATGATCTGCTTGTGGGCCAGGTCGCCGGTTACTCCAAACACCACCAATGCATCCGAGCGCGATCGCGCCATCAGGCCTGTCCCTTCTCTTGCGGCGACTTCTCTTTATGTCCGCCAAACTGGAATCGCAGCGCCGAAAGCAGTTTGTCGGCAAACTCATCCTCGCCGCGCGAACTGAAGCGCGCATATAATGCAGCGCTCAACACCGGAGCCGGCACGCTTTCGTCGATGGCCG
>CAVRRT010000074.1:0-13259 GCA_963723305.1 uncultured Pseudomonadota bacterium | reverse complement strand
TGAGCGGCCCGGTCCTCGCCACCGCGCTCACGGCGAGCGGCGCGCACCGGCCTCTCTCCGCCACCGGGGAGCGCCCAGTGCCATGAGTTCTCGTCGATGCAAATTCAAACTGTTTGCTGAGGAGGAACCAATGCGCGTGACGCGAAGGTCGGTCGAAGTCCGTCGTGCGATCGAGGCCTTGGTCTTGGCGATCGCGTTGGCTGGCTGCGGGACGACACCTGACTCGGCCGACACCGAAACCGAGCGTGGCGATCTGTCGCTGGCGCGCGATCCGCTCTTCCCGCTCGGCGTTCGCGCCGAGGTCGTGGCGCAGGGAATTCCTGGTGCCGGTGCCATCACGCAGGTCGGCACCTACCACCGGGGCAGCCCGATTCATGACAAGGCGCCGCTGGCCGCGCTGACCGCGCCGGGGATGGTCATGGATCCCACCCGGCTGTTCGTCGCCAGCTCGTCGAGCTTCGGCGCCACCCTCTCGCGGCCGGCCGAAGCGCCAGGCGCCGTCCTCTCGCTCGACGTGAGCCAGGGGTTGGTCACCGTGGCGCCCGATTTGGCGACGGTCGGCGGGCAGGCCGCCAGCGCCGACGGCCGGGCGCAGATCTACGCCAATCAAGACGCCGCCTTCCTCAACAGCATCAACAACCCGGCTGCCGTGACAGCGGCGTTGCCGTCCTCGAGTCTACCGCTCGGGATCTCCCTCAACCGCGGCAACGGACGTCCCTGGATCGCCAACGCGCCGACCGGCGCCGGCGGGCCGGGGACCATCACCGTCGACGATCCCAGCGGCGCCCCGCTGGCCGGCGCCCCCGATCCGGTGGCGGGCGGCGTCTTCTCCGGTGACGGCACCAACCGCGACAGCGCCTCGACCGAGGGGCTCGATCACGGCGCGGTGGGGACCGCCATCATCAGCAAGTCGCCCGATGGCACGGGCAAGGCGGTCTTCCTGGCCGCCGAGGCCGACGGCAGCATCGTGCAGGTTCACGTCCTCAAGGGGGTCGACGGGCTGGCGCCGGCGGGGACCTTCCATCCGCTCTCCACCCTGACGGTCGCGGCGACGCAGTCGATGTCGCCTGACGTGGTGACGCGCGTCGGAATGGTCTTCAACTGGGTGCCGACCCGCATCGCTTACGTGAGCGATCCGCTCGCCGATCAGATCGTCGTCCTGGACATCAGCGACGACGGAACCCTGTTCTCCGCGGGCGCGCCGCGCTTCATCCGCTCGCCCTGGTTCCACCGGCCCGTCGATCTGGCGCCGGCAGTGCCGGAGGTCTCCAGCGACAACTTCTCGAGCAACACCACGCTGGGCGGCGGCTCCGACATCTATGTCCTCAACCGCGGCGACAACAGCGTCGTCCGCATCAACCAGGCGGGGCAGGTGGTGGCCACGCGGAGCATCGAGGCGGCGCTGCCTCCGTTCCGCGTCAACGGCATCGCCGTCTCGGAGAACGCGCAGACGATCTGGGTGACGGCCGTGATGTCGGGTGGAAGAGGCGCCGTGCTGCAAATGCCTGCGTTCGGGGCCGGATTCGTCACCCCCACCATGGTCAATCACGCCCTGGGGGCCGGCGCGACCAGCCCGTCGGCGATGGGCGCCGACATGTTCGCGACCGAGTTGTCTCGCCTTCCAGGGGGTCGGGACCGCTGTTCAACGGACGCGCCTGCGGCGATTGCCACAACGATCCAATCGAAGGCGGCATGGGCGCAACGCCCGGGACCTTCGTGACGCGGGTGGGGCGGATCGACAAATGGCATGTTCGATCCGCTGATCGGCGAAGGCGGGCCGGTGGCGCGGACCCAATCGATCGCCGGCCTGGGGTTCCTCTGCCGCCTGCCGACCGGCGTGCCGCCGCTGGCCAACGTCACCTCGCTGCGCAGCGCGATGACCCTGCGCGGGACGGCGCTCATCGACTTCGTTCAGAAGAGCGACATCCTGGCGGCCCAGGCGGCCGAGCCCGCCGACGTTCGCGGCACGGTCAACCTCCTGGCCGACGGGCGGTTCGGCAACTTCGGCTGGAAGGCGCAGTTCACCACGCTGGTCGAGTTCATGGGCGACGCCTTCACGCATGAGATGGGCGTGACCAATCCGCTGGTCCCGAACGACGAGGTCAGCGGTTGCGGCGCCGACTTCCTGAAGCCGGAGATCGACGCGCTTCCGCTGCAGACCGTCGACACGTTCATGGCCACCCTCGATCCTGCGGTGCCCGACACGACCTGCACCTCCTCGGCGGGGGCGACCAGCTTCGCCGCCGTGGGGTGCGCCAGCTGCCACACGCCTTCGCTTCCTGGTCCGTCGCGAACGATCAACCTCTACTCGGACCTGTTGGTCCACGACATGGGGCCCGCCCTCGACGATCAGTTCGTGGCCGGCTCCGCCAGCGGTAGCCAGTGGCGAACGGCGCCGCTCTGGCGGGTATCCGATCGCGTTCACTTCCTGCACGACGGCCGCGCGGCGACGATCGGCGATGCCATCGCGGCGCACGGCGGCCAGGCCGCCGCCGCGGCCGCCGGGTATGCGGCGCTCGATCCGGCGTCGCAGCAAGCGCTGCTGGCCTTCCTCGGCTGCATCTAGCGTTTCGTCCCTCTCATCGCCGGCCGTCGTCCGCGTGCGTTGCGCCGGCGGCCGGCGTTGTCGTTGTTGTTGTTCGTTCGCCGCCGCGGTGACGGAACGAGAAAGAGTGGCCAATGACGCGCGTAACGTTCGATTCGTTACGTGTTTGCCGGTCGGTGTTCTCCGTTGGCAATCAATACGTTAACCCAACTGTCGACATCCTTCAGTCTTCCTTGATGGCGCCGATGTCATGGGTTCTTGATGACGTCCCGATCGCGACCCGTTTGGCCCCTGGTTGTCGGCGCTTTCTTGCTGATGGTTGACCAGGCCAAGGCCGCGCCGAACGACGGCACGGGGGCGGCCGCGGCCGCCGGCCCCGACGCGCCGCCGGCCGGTGCCCCGGAGGAGGCTTCCCCTCCCGCCGCTGAAGGCCCGAGCCTGGTGCTGCCCGACGACACGCGCGACGAGGGAAACGAGGATCCGATCGCCAAGATCGCCGAGCTCGAGGCGCGCCTCGACCAGATGCAATCACTGGTGACCGGGCGACAGCCGCGCGTGATCGTGGGCGGGTATATCGACCTGGGGTTCTACGCGACGGAGGGCAATGGCTCCGGCATCGTCCGCGATCAGGGCAACGTCTATTTCCCCCAGTACGCTGGCCGGTACGGGTGGGTCTTTCTGGGCGACATCTTGGCCCCCGCGATCAACTCTCGCGGCGAGGTGGCCGATCTGGGCGACGCGACCGGCGCGCCGGCCCGCTACGACCCCATTCATTCGGGCGGCGCGCCCGGCTTCATCGTGAACGAGATCAACATGAAGCTGACGGCGGGCTTGGGCCCGAACGCCGTGGCGACTGCCAGCCTGAACTTCACGCCCCGCACCGGCTCGAACTTCAGCCTGGGCGACGTCTTCGACGCCGACATCGCCCAGCTCGAATGGATGCCGACCCGTTCACAGAAGACGTCGATCTTCGTCGGGAAGTTCGACTCCGTGCTGGGAATCGAGTACCGCAACCGGAAGTCGGATCAGCGCTACGGTATCACCCCCTCGCTGATCTCGCGCTACACGATGGGCACTGCCATCGGCGTCAAGGTGCGCTCGAAGTTCGGTCCCGACGACCTGTTGGTGATCGCCGGGTCCGTCACCAACGGCTCGTTCACCCAGGAGCAGTTCTTCTTCTACAACGAAACCGACACCAACCTCGGCAAGACGGCCAGCGGGCGAATCTCCTTGCACCCTCCGATTCCGCTCGACATGGAGCTGGGACGTCGGGATCTGACGGGCCGCAGGACGGCTCCCCCAACGACATCGGCAAGATGTGGTTTTGGGGCCTCGACTATCAGCTGCACCTGCGGCGCGTCGACTTCAAGGCGGAGTACCTGCGTGGCGCCTCCCCCGGCGATGCGGTCAATCAGGTTTATGGCTTGCAGCTCCACGGAGGAGGCTACGCCGAGCTGGACGCCTTCTTGGCCGCCCACTTCGGCCTGATCGGACGGATCGAGTACCGCGACGCCTTCATCTGGCTGGGAGATCCCAACGCGCCCGGCGGCGCCGATCGCGCCTATCTGACGAAGGGATGGCGCGCCACCGGCGGCGTTCACGTCAATTTCACCGATCGGATCATCTTGAAGGCCGAGTATCTGCACAACGGGGAGTACGGCGGCATTCCCCAAATCAAGGACGACGTCTTCACGTCATCGTTGGTGTTGATTGACTGACCACCCGAACAAGGCATCGCGAGGCGCACAATGATCAAGACCTGGAGGCCGATCCTGGCTGGCGTCCTGGCCGGGCTGTTGGTCGGGGATTTGGCGTTGCCGGCGGCGGCCCAGGACAACAGGGCGGACAAGGCGCCGGAGGGGCCGCCAACGCGCGCCGAGCTCACCAAGCTACAAGACGGACGTGCGCGAGCAGCGGCAGCTCATCATCCAGATGATGCAGACCGAGCAGCAGCGCTACGACATGTTGCTTCGCTTGTTGCAGGGGCAGGGGGGTGGCACGCCTGTGCCGGGCCTCTCGGCCGCGCCGTTACCCGTCCCGGGTGAAGCCACGCCCGACGTCGCGGGCGACAAACAGACCAAGAAGGTGGCGGCCGCGGCGCCCGTCGATCGCCGCCCCGGAACGATCGAAGGGAAGGTCACGGTCACCGGTGGCTCGATCGATGACGTCTACGTCTACGTCGAGAATGTCCGGATGCCCGTCACCCACCACAAGGTCGTCGAGATCAAGCAGGAGGCCAGGCAGTTCAGCCCGCGCGTGGCGGTGGTTCAGACCGGGACCAGCCTGGTGTTCCCCAACATGGACTCGGTCTATCACAACGTCTTCTCGAACTCGCCGCGCAACAGCTTCGATCTCGGCACCTATCAGGCGGGCGAGAAGGCGCGGTCGGTCACCGTCACTGGGCCGGGCGTCGTCGAGATCTTCTGCAACATCCACCAGAGGATGTCCGCCAAGGTCCTGGTGGTGCCGAGCGTGCTCTACGCCAAGGTGCAACCCGACGGGAGCTTCCACATCGACAACGTGCCGCCGGGTATCCGGCGCCTGGTGGCCTGGAGCCCCGAGACGAAGGCGGAGACGCAGAAGGTCGCTGTCAACGGGCGCACCGAGGTGTCGTTCACGTTGGCGCACGAGGATTCCGGCGCACACTCCAACAAGTTCGGCCAGGCCTATGGGTCCTACCGTGACTAGTCGGGGTCGCGACCTGAGGGAGATGCATGCATAGAACTCGTCTCTTGTTGGGGATCGCGCTCATCGCCGCGGGGACGGCGGTGGGCGTGCTCGGCGTGCGCAGCGTCCTCGGCGATCAGGCGCGCGCGCAGGCTGCCTTGCTGAGGGTGGCCACCGGCGAGGTCGAGACGCGCGGCGCCGAGGAGAAGACGGCGGCCGAAAAGCAGGTCTGGGAGGCGGCCCGACTGGAGCCGCTGGAGGCCGCTCTGCGGGCCCACGTCGACGGCCCGACGCTGGTCGACCTGTTCGAGAACGAAGACTGGTGGCGCCCCTACCGGCGCGAATTCCCGTTGGTGCGGGTCCGGATCGGCGATCGCCCGATGATCACCCGCGGGCCCGACGTCGGGCACGCCGACGACGAGGTCGTCGCCGAGGCCAAGAAGCGGCAGATCGCTTCGGCGCTGGTCGTGGTCGGCGCTCAGAGCTACGTCATGGCGGCCGCTCTCTTGCGGGGCGCACCCGACGGCGAGGCCGTGCTCCTGCTCGGCCGACCGGTCACGATCGCTGTGCCAGCGCCGCCGCTCGCCGCCGGGGCGCCGCGATTGGCCGACCATCCGGGTCTTTGGCTGTTCGTGCTGGCCGTCGGACTGGGGGGCGTGGCGCTGATGGTCTCCGGGCGGCGGAGAGTCCCCGGGGCGTTCGTGCAGGCCGAGGTGCCGCACGAGCCGACCTCGAAGTTCGGAACACCCGCTCGTCCCCGCGCCGTGGTCTCCGCCTCGGAGCTGGTCACCGCTCCCGAGCTGCGCCGGGGCCGCATCACCGACGGCAATGCGGTCAGCATCCGCAGTCCGCAGGGAGCCGCGGCGAATCTGGCGGTCGCGCGGCAGACCGGGCCGGTGGGGGTGGGGTCGATCTTCGGGCGCTACAAGCTGGTCGATCGTCTGGGCGAAGGCGGGATGTCGGAGCTGTTCGTTGCGGAGGTCGCGGGCGTCGAGGGGTTCACCCGCAGCTTCGTCCTCAAACGGCTGCGGTCCGAGCTGGCTCACGAAAAGGAGGCCGTCTCGCAGTTCATCGACGAGGCGCGCATGCAGGCCGGTCTGGTCCACTCCAACATCGTGCCGGTCTTCGATTTCGGGGTGGTGGCGGGCGAATACTTCATGACCCAGGAGTACATCGTCGGCCGCGATCTGGCCCAGCTCGTGACCCGCTACATCGAGCACAACGACGCCGGCCTCCCCGAAACGATGGCCTACTACGTGGCGCACGAGACGCTGCAGGCGCTGGCCTACGCGCACGATCAACGCGACAAGCTGGGAGCGGCGATGGGGATCGTCCACCGCGACATCTCGGCCAGCAACGTCATGGTGTCGTTGGCCGGCGAGGTCAAGCTGTCGGACTTCGGGATCGTGAAGTCGAACCGCCGGGTCAGCAAGACGCAGGTCGGGATGGTCAAGGGAAACGCCAACTTCATGTCCCCCGAACAGGCGCGCGGGCAAGCGGTCGACCACCGCAGCGATCTGTTCTCCCTGGCGCACGTGCTCTATTACTGTCTCGCGGGCCAACTGCTCTACACGGGCGCCAACGATCTCGACGTGCTCTACCGCGCGGCGAGCGGCATCACCGCCGAGGACCTGGCGCAGATTCGGAAGCTCCCCGATCCGGCGGCCGGCATCCTGGAGAAGGCGTTGGCCTTTGAACCCGCCGAGCGGTTCCAGTCAGCCGTCGAATTTGCGGACGCGCTCGCGGCCCACGCCAGTGCCGGAAAGGGCACCACCGCCCGGGCGATGCAGGCGCTGTTTGGCGATGAGCTCCGGCGGCAGGTCGCCGGAACCGCCACCGCGCTCTAGAGCAGCCGGGCAGGATGGCTTCGGGTGCTTTCTCGTGCAACTTGCACGAAATTCGCCGTTCCAGTGAGCCACGGCTCAGGGCAAGTTGTCTATGTGACTGTAGTTACAAACGTATGTGCGTACGGAAATGGTTGCGAAATGCAATGGCGGGATGATATCGGAGAGAGATGCGCGCTGCGCCCTTCATCGTTGGTGTCTTTGCCTGTGAGGTCGCCGCGGCCGCGCTGATCGCCGTCGGGGAGAATGTGGTCCTCGGCCTCGGGGTTTTCGGGGTCGCGATCTCGATCGCCTTCGCCTGGGTGCGAAGGTACCGGAGGGAGGCGGACGCGGGCGTCGGCGCCCGGATCGAGGCGGCGCAGTCGATGCTCGCGGACGGCAGTCGCACCGCGGCCTGGAACGCGGCGTGCGCGGCGGCGTACGCCGCGGCTGGAGAGCTGCGCGTTCGCGCGGCAATCGCCGTCATGGTGCGGATCGCGCTCGAGGAGAAAGACTACCGATTGGCGCGGCAGATTCTGGCGCAGGCGACGGCCCGACGGCTGGTCGATCCCTGTCTCGAGGCCACGATCGAGCAGGCCGATGGTGGTGCCGACCGCGCGATAGAGTTCCTGGAACGGGCACGGGCACGAGCCGGGGCCGCCTTCGACGGCGCGGCGGCCCGCATGCTGGTCGAGCTGTATGCGGAGAGGAACGATCTGGCGCGGGCGGTTCGGGTGGCCATCGATCACGTGAACCTGATCAAGGAGCAGGATCTCCGGAACATGATCGCCTCACTCGAGGCCTGGGGCGAACGGGAGCACGCCGTGGCCCTGACTTTGGCGGTGGCGTTGAGGAGGTCGATCGCCGCCCACCAGGTCCGGCGCTCCGAAGCGCCCGACCGGCCGGCGATCGCTGGCCGCGGTCGGGATCGTTGATCCGACCCTAAGCAGCGACCGCCGCGACCACGCGATCGGTGAAGGCCGCGGTGGTCCCCTGGCCGCCCAGATCGGGGGTGAGATCGCGTCCCTCGCCGATGACCTTTCGCACCGCTCGTTCGAGCCGCAGCCCGCGCTCGCGTTGCCCCATCCGGTCGAGCATCATCGCGCCGGCCAGCATGACCGCCGTGGGGTTGGCCAGGCCGCGTCCGGCGATGTCGGGCGCCGTGCCGTGGACCGCCTCGAAGATGGCGGCCCCCTCGCCGATGTTGGCGCCGGGGACCAGGCCCAGGCCGCCCACCAGGCCCGCCGTCAGGTCCGACAGAATGTCCCCGAAGAGATTGGTGGTGACGATGACGTCGAACCGCGTCGGATCGCGCACCAGCTGCATGGCGGTGTTGTCGACGATGAGGTCGGTGAAGCCGATGTCGGGATAGGTCTGGGCGATCTCGCGCCCCACCCGTAAAAATAGGCCGGACGTCATCTTGAGGATGTTCGCCTTGTGCACCAGCGTGACCTGTTTACGGCCGTTGGCCCGGGCGTATTCGAACGCGAACCGGACGATGCGATCGCAGCCGTGCCGGGTGATGATCGAGATCGCCTCGGCGGCGTTGCGCGTCGGATCGATGTAGTGCTCGATGCCCGAGTACTCACCCTGCGTGTTCTCGCGGACCACGACCAGGTCGACCTTGTCGTAGCGTCCCGGAAGGCCGGCGAAGGTGCGGGCGGGACGAACGTTGGCGTAGAGATCGAACTCCTGTCGGAGAGCGACGTTGACGCTGCTGTACCCGCCGCCGACGGGCGTGGCCAGGGGACCTTTGAGACAGAGGCGCGTCCGGCGGATCGACTCCAGCGTCTCCTCGGGCAGCGGCGCGCCGTGGGTGGGGATGGCGCCCGCACCGGCCGGCCGGGGCTCCCATTCGATCTCCGTTCCGGTGGCCTCGATGGCGCGGACGGCGCCCTCCACCACCTCGGGCCCGATGCCATCGCCCCGAATCAGCGTCACGACCGTCTTCATGCGCTGAAGATAGCAATCGGACGAAGCCGGGGCCCTCAGGCGGCGCGGTCGCCGGCGACGGCTGCTGGATCGTAGCCCAGGTTGGGGCCCAGCCAGCGTTCGACCTCGGCGATGGTCAGCCCCTTGCGCGCGTGGTAGTCGGCCACCTGGTCGCGGTCGATCTTGCCGAGCGTGAAATAGCGCGACTCCGGGTGCGCGAAGTAGAGGCCGCTCACGCTCGAGCCCGGCCACATGGCGAACGATTCGGTCAGCGTGATGCCGCTCTGTCGCTCCACGTCCATCAGGCGCCAGAGCGTCCCCTTCTCGGTGTGGTCGGGGCAGGCGGGGTAGCCGGCGGCGGGGCGGATTCCGCGGTACTCCTCGGCGATGAGCTGGTCCTTGGTCAGATCTTCGTGCAGGCCGTAGCCCCACTCGTCGCGCACCCGCTTGTGCAGGCACTCGGCGAACGCCTCCGCCAGCCGATCGGCCAGCGCCTCGGCCATGATGGCGTTGTAGTCGTCGTTCTCCGCGCGGAACCTGTCGCAGACCTCCTTGAGGCCGATGCCGGTGGTGACGGCGAAGCCTCCCAGGTGGTCGCTGAGGCCCGTCTCCTTGGGGGCGATGAAGTCGGCCAGGCAGCGCGACGGCTCGGCGGCGTCCTTGTCCCGCTGGGTCTGCTGCCGCAGGAAGTGAAACCGCTCCCGCACCGCGCTGCGCGTCTCGTCGGTGTAGAGCTCGACGTCGTCGCCCACGGCGTTGGCGGGGAAGAGGCCGTAGACGGCGCGCGCCTTGATCGACTTCTTGGCGATGATGGTGTCGAGGAGGGCGTTCCCCTCGGCGAAGATGAGGCGCGCCTCCGCGCCATACTTCTCGTGATCGAAGATGCGCGGGTAGACGCCCTTCAGCTCCCAGGTGTGGAAGAAGGGGGTCCAGTCGATGAACTCGCGCAGCGTGGCCAGCGGGAAGTCGTCGAGCACGCGGACGCCCGTAAACGAAGGCGCCGGGAGGTCCTCGGGGCGCCAGGTGATGGGTGTGCGGCGGGCGCGCGCGCTGGCGAGCGTGATCAGCTTTTGCTTCGGCGTGCCGTGGATGCGGCGGAGATCCTCGTACTCGGCCCGGTGCTTGGCGACGAAGGCCGGCTTCCCCTCGTCGCTGAGCAGGCTGGTGGTCACCGGCACGGCGCGGCTGGCGTCGAGCACGTGCACCACCGGCTCGCTGTAGTGGGGGGCGATCTTGACGGCCGTGTGCGCCTTGCTGGTGGTCGCGCCGCCGATGAGCAGCGGCAGCTTGAAGCCCTGCCGCTCCATCTCGCGCGCCACGTGGGCCATCTCGTCGAGCGAGGGCGTGATGAGGCCCGACAGGCCGATGAGGTCGGCCTTCTCCGCCCTGGCGCGCTCGAGGATCTTCTCGCAGGGGACCATGACGCCCATGTCGATGACCTCGTAGTTGTTGCAGGCCAGCACGACGCCGACGATGTTCTTGCCGATGTCGTGCACGTCCCCCTTCACGGTGGCGAGGATGATCTTCCCCTGCGTGCGCGCCACCTGGCCGGCCGCCTCCTGGGAGGCCTTCTCCGCCTCCATGAAGGGCAGCAGGTAGGCGACCGCCTTTTTCATCACCCGCGCCGACTTGACCACCTGGGGCAGGAACATCTTCCCGGCGCCGAACAGATCGCCGACCACGCCCATTCCGTCCATGAGCGGCCCCTCGATGACCAGCAGCGGCCGTCCCAGCTTGGCGCGCGCCTCCTCGGTGTCGAGGTCGATGTAAGCGTCGATCCCCTTGACCAGCGCGTGCGACAGCCGCTGCTCGACGGGGGCCTTGCGCCACTCTTCTTCTTTCGCCTTCTTTTCGGCGGCCGATCCGCCGGCGTCGGCCGTCTTGAGGCGCTCTCCAAAATCGACCAGGCGCTCGGTCGCGTCGGGCCGCCGGTTGAGGAGCACGTCCTCGACCAGCACCTTCAGCTCGGGATCGATCTCCTCGTAGACCTCCAGCATGCCGGCGTTGACGATCCCCATGTCCATGCCAGCGCCGATGGCGTGGAAGAGGAACGCCGAGTGCATCGCTTCGCGCACACGGTTGTTGCCGCGGAAGCTGAACGAGATGTTCGAGACGCCGCCGCTCACCTTGGCGTGCGGGAGGTTGGCCTTGATCCAGCGCGTCGCCTCGATGAAGTCGACGGCGTAGTTGTTGTGCTCCTCCATCCCCGTCGCCACCGTGAGGACGTTGGGATCGAAGATGATGTCCTCGGGGGGGAAGCCGACCTCGTCGACCAGGATGCGGTAGGCCCGCGTGCAGATCCGGATCTTCTCGGCGTAGGTCGCCGCCTGGCCGTTCTCGTCGAAGGCCATGACCACCACCGCGGCGCCGTACTTCAGCACGGTGCGGGCGTTCTGGCGGAACTTGTCTTCGCCCTCCTTGAGCGAGATCGAGTTGACGATCCCCTTGCCCTGCAGACACTTGAGGCCGGCCTCGATCACCTCCCATTTGGAGGAGTCGACCATGAACGGCACCTTGGCCACCTCGGGCTCGCTGGCGAGCAGCGAGAGGAAGCGGGTCATTGCCGCGACGCCGTCGATCATCCCCTCGTCCATGCAGATGTCGATCACGTTGGCGCCGTTCTCCACCTGCTGGCGCGCGATGCTGACGGCCTCTTCGTACTTCCCCTCTTTGACGAGCTTGGCGAACTTCGGTGAGCCGGCCACGTTCGTGCGCTCACCGATCATGAGGTAGACGCCTGGTTGTTGGGTGAACGGCTGCGAGCCGGAGAGCCGCAGCGGCCGCGGCGCGCCCGTGCCGGTGTCCGGCGCGCCGCGGCCGGTGTCCGGCGCGCCCGCGACCGCTTGGTCCACCGGCGCGGGGGCGCCCGCGGTCGCTTCCCCCGGGAAACGGCGCGGTGGCGCGTGCTCCAGCGCGCGCGCGATGGCGGCGATGTGCTCGGGCGTGTTGCCGCAGCAGCCCCCCGCGATGTTGAGGAGCCCGCGCTTGGCGAAGTCTCCCAAGAAGCGCGCCATGTCGGCCGGCTCGAGGTCGAAACCGGTTGGCGACAGCGGGTTCGGCAGACCGGCGTTGGGGTAGGCCGAGACCGCGGTGGTCGACTTTTGCGCCAGGTCTTCCAGAAAGGGCGCCATCAGGTCGGGGCCGAGAGAGCAGTTGAGCCCGACGGAGATCGGCTTGACGTGCTCGACCGCGTCCCAGAACGCCTCGATGGTCTGCGCTGAGATCATCGTCTCGCCGCCGCGCCCCACGGCCGCGGAGATCATGACCGGCAGCTCCTTGCCGTCCTGGTCGAAGACCTCCCGGACGGCCACCAGCGCCGCCTTGGCGTTGAGCGAGTCGAAGATGGTCTCCACCAGCAGGATGTCCGACCCGCCGGCGATGAGCGCCCGGATCTGCTCGATGTAGGCCTGCTTCACCTGAAAAAAATTTTTGTCAAAAATTTTTTTTTCTCAAGAACTTTCCCAAAAGCTGCCACTGCGGCCGCAGGCCGCCAGGGGGTGCCCGGGGGGGGAGGGGGTGGACCCCCCCACACAAAAAAAAAATTTGTCAAAAACAATTTTTTCTTAAAAACTTTCCCAGAAGCTGCCACTGCGGCCGCAGGCCGCCAGGGGGTGCTCGGGGGGGGAAGGGAGACCCCCCAAAAAAATTTGTTTCCACCCCCCAAAAAAATTCCTCAATCCCGTCCTAGGACGGGCTATCACCTAGTATGTTAATAGGACGACATCGCGCGGACGGGTCGATTGTGGGCAGCACCATATACTCGTGTACATCGTTTTTGGATCGTTTTGGGCGGGCTTGGGAGAGGGGACAGGGCTTCGGGGTTTGAAGGTGTGCCGCTAATGACAAGAAAAAAGCGGCACATCTATTTCTTAATTATATTAAGGTGGATTAATATTATGTTTTTCTTAGGTCCCTCATACTCAGGTTTTTTTGTCTGATGGGTAAGCTAGGATGGGTCCCCAGGGGAGTAATGGGTACCTAGGGGGGCTACCCCCCGATGGGGCCGTCCAAAAAGTGTGTCACACTACAGAGGGAGGGGAGACGATGGGGCCGTCCATAAAGTATGTCACACTTCAGAGGGCATATGGCAGAAGGCTAAATGTGGGCATATGCTAGTAATAATAACTAGTTGAACTATTGAATACTATTGAATATTTGAACAACTATTATCAACATACAACAACTATTGAATATTTGAACAACAACCATTGAACAACAATATACGACGGTTATTTAATATTTGCTTTTAGATGCATTGAATTTGGTACCGAAATATGTGGGCGATGCATTGA
>CAVRRT010000073.1:0-42689 GCA_963723305.1 uncultured Pseudomonadota bacterium | reverse complement strand
ATGTATTGCTAATGGGCCCCCATTGCCGAGGGCTCGTCTCGCTCGCCTCGCCCGCGCCGCCGCGCTCGTCCTGGCGGCGGTGATCACCTTCGTCGTGCTGGCGGCCTCCGTGGTGTTGCAAGGGTCGCGGCTGGGACGCCTCATCGAGGGCGCGCTTCCCCCCAGCGCCGGCAAGATGCACCTGGGGGGCGTCACCTGGCATCTGCGCGCGCTCGTCGACCTGGTCACCGACACGCCGAGCCCGATCGCCGTCGAGGGGCTGCAGATCGTCGATCCCGAAGGGACGGTGGTGCTCGACGTCCCGTACCTCGAAGCGCGGGTCAAGCTGCGGACGCTCATCGGCGGCAGCTTCTCCATCCACGAGCTGCGCGTCCCTCAGGGACGCTGGCGCTTCGCGCAGCTCAAACACGGCACGGCGATCGGGTTTTTGGCCGCGCTCGGGCCCAAGACGCCGCCCCCACCTCTCCCACCGGGCGCGAACCCCGGGCCGGGATCGAAGTTCGAGATCGCCGACGCGGAGCTGGGTGACTTCACGGCGACGTTCGATTTTCCGGGTGCCTGGGGGCTCGAGTTGCGGCGTATCCACGGCACGGCGTCGCTCATCCAGTCGACGCTCGATCCGCAGCGCCCCATCTTCGGGTTCGACGCGCGGTCGTTGGTCGCCGAGGGTGGCGGCTGGCTGCGCATCATGGACGATAACGTCCTCCCGCTCGACCGGGTGGTGATCAACCGGATCGCCACGACGCAAGACCACCCCGACGACATCGCGCTCGATCTCGGCGAGGCCGACACCGGCCGGAGCCAGCTGACCGGCCGCGGCTCGTTCACCGGCATCTACGGGGCGACCAGCACCCCCGGGATCAACCTGCACGTGGCGTTCGCGCGCGCGGGCGACGCCCTCACGGCCGTCGCTGCCGGCAAGGGCCTGGGCGGGATCGTGGTGACCGGCGGTGACAGCGCGGTCATCAGCGCCGATCTGACGCAGCCGTTCGACAGGATCAAGGTGGCGGCGGTGATCCGTGGGCTCGACGTCCGTTACGGCGAATATCGCGCCCAGGATCTGGGGCTCGATCTGGCGTTCGACGGCGGCGCTGGGCGCGTCGACGTGACGCACTTCGCGCTGGGCGCGCCGGGCGGTGGCAAGCTGAGCCTCGAGGCCCACCTCGACATCAACAGGCTGGCGCTCGAGGCCGGCCTCCGACTCTCGGGGTTCCACACCGAGAGCTACCTGCCGCGCGGGCTGCGGCCGCTGGGGGGCGGACGGCTCGACGGCAAGATCGAGGCGCACGCCGACCTGGGCAAGAAATCGGCCAGCCTCAAGAAAATCGATTCTGAGGTTCGCGCGCGCCGGCGGCCCCGGGCTTCCGCGCGAGGTGCGGGTGCGCGGCGGCGCCGAGCTGGCTGCCGATCGGGTGAAGACCGAGGGCCTGACGGTCTCCGTCGCCGGCGCCGACGCTACCGCCAAGGGATTCTGTCAATCTCGATCGCCAGCTGGTCGACCTGGCGCTCAGCGTGGTGGCCTTCGATCTGGGGCGGCTCTGCGGCGAGCTCGGCCTGCCGCCGCTCGGCAAGGACGCCCGCCTCGACCCGCACGCCGACGGCAGCTTCGACGATCCGTCGGCCAGCGGCGATGGCGACCGTCCACGGCCTCGGCGCGGGTGGCCGCACGCTGCCCGAGCTGGACGCCCGCTTCGGCCTCGAGCACGGCATGGCGCGGCTCGATCGATTGTCCGGGCCCGGCCTTCGGCGGAGAGATCGACGCGCACGGCACCCTGCGGCTGTGGGAGAAGAGCGCCAGCAAGCCGCTGCGCTCCCCGATCGTCGATCTGAAGCTCGACGCGCGCGCACCTGGATCTCGCGGCGCTGGTCCCCAGCGCTGGGTGGCGGGGCATGTCACCGTTTCGGTCGACGCGCACGGCCCGCTCGACGCCCCCAAGGCGCGCGTCGCCATTCCCGCCGGCACGCCGCTCACTGCGCCGCGGCGACAGCTCTCGACATCGGTCCCGTCGAAGTGGCTCTCGACGGCAAGACGCTGGCCATCGAGTCGCTGCGAATCTCCCACGCAGGGCGGTGGCACGGTCGACGTGCACGGCAAGTCGGGCTCGCGCACCGGGATCTCGACCTCGACCTGGCGCTGGACAAGTTTCCTCTGGCGGCGCTCCCCGGCGTCGCGGCCCGGCGTGCCGGTGACCGGCCTCGTGAGCGCGCGTCTCCACGTCGCCGGGCGCCCTGAGCGCCCCGAGCTGGCGGGCGACGTCGACTTCAGCGACGTCGTCGTCCGCGGCGTCCACCTCGGCAAGGGCCACCTGGCGTTGGCGCCCTCCGCCGTTGGCCCGAAGCGGTCGCCCGGCGTCGCCGTCCACGGCCAGCTGTTCGACCGGTTCGACGTCGACGTCGACGCCGCGCTGCTCCCCAAGGGGCCGAGCGTCCACGGCCGCGTCGCCTTCCGCCGGCTCGAGCTCCACACGCTGGCCCCCGAGCTGGTCGCGCTCGGCGACGGCCGCAGCGTGGCCAGCGGCCGGGTGGCCATCGATCTCGACCCCGGACAGCCGCTGGCGCTCGACGTCCTCCTCCCCGAGCTCTGGCTCTCCATCGCCCGCGCCGTCGACGGTCCGAGCGGCGAGACCACGCTCCAGCGCGTCCGGATCGAGGCCGCCCGCCCGGTCCACCTCCACATCGCCGGCGATCACATCGCGCTCGACGAGGCGCACTTCGCCACCGACGGCGGCGACCTGCGCGTCGAGGGTCGGCTCGACGGGCGGGCCATCTCCGGCGCCCTCTCCGGCCACCTCGATCTCGAGCTGCTCCAGCCGTTCATCGGCGCCGGCGCCATCGAGCGCCTGGGGGGAGATCTGCGCGCCGATCTGACCGCCGGCGGCACGCTCGATCGCCCCGATCTCCGGGGCGAGGTGGCGATCGTCAACGCCATCCACATCCGCCCCCGCGCGCTCAACCGCGACATCGTCGTCGACTCGGGGCGGTTCGCGCTCACCAGCGGGGGGGGCGTGGCGATCGAGAACCTGGCCATCACCGTCGACGGTGCCACGATGCGGCTCGGCGGACGCGCCACCCTGGGCCCCGGATTCGTCCCGGTGAATCTCCAGGCCGACGTCGACGGCGACGTCAGCGCTCGGCTGCTGGCCTATGCCGCCCCCGACGCCGTCTCCGACGCGCAGGGGAAGGCGCACGTTCGGGCCCACCTGCGCGGCACGCTGCTCAACCCCGACATCCGCGGGCGGCTCGATCTCGACACCATCGACTTTCGCCTGCGCGATCTCGGCAGCGAGGTCCAGGTCCAAAGCGGCATCGTCGAGATCAGCAACGAGGGGGTGGTCCTCCACAACGTCAAGGTGCTGTTCGACGACCAGGGGCTGCTGGTCATCGGCGCCTCCGGCGTGCGCGCCGGCCGCGTCCAGTTCAGCAACCTCTTTCCGTTCAAGCCGGGCGACTTCGATCTGCCGCTGCACGGCGAGCGCCTCACCTACCGCAGCCCCGGCGTGTTCGAGATCGACGATCTGGCCTTCGACCTCGATCTCAAAGGGAGCGTCGACCGCGGCTTCGGCCTGGGGGGCGAGGTGCGCCTGGTCTCGGGACGCTACCTGCAGGCCTTCCAGGTGCAGAACCTGGCGCTGCGGCCGCGCGTCGACGAGTCGAACGTCCGGCCGTTCTACGACGGCAAGCCGCTGCTCGAGCATCTGCGGCTCGATCTCTCCATCCGCACCGTGGGAGACGGGTTCGTCGTGCAAAACAACATCGCGCCCGAGATCCACGCCGACGTGGTCCTGCACGTGGGCGGGACGCTGGCGGTGCCGCAGCTGGCCGGCGACGTCCGCCCCACCGACGGGCGCTTCAACATCCCCTTCATGCGCGGCGACTTCGACCTGGTCCCCAACGTCAACCACGTCACCTTCATCGCCACCAAGTCGATCGCCGAGGGCGACACGCCCGACATCGAGATCGAGGCGACCAACCTGGTCACCGACGCCAGCGGCGCCGACCACAACGTCCACATGCGGATAAGCGGCCCGCTGCGCGAGGCCCAGATCGATCTGTCGAGCGACGACGGGCTCGATCGCAACCAGACCGCCTTCCTGCTCCTGACCGGGCGGACCTCGGTCTCCAGCAGCGGCCCCTTCGGTACCCAGAACGCCACCGTCGGTGCGAACCTCTCGACTGGCGCCGACATCGCCGGGCAGGCCACCCGCGACACCGTGGCCAACCTGATGGAGCCCTACATCGACGACACGTTCCAGCGCCTCACCGGTCTCAACCTGCGGCTCACCGTCGGCTCGGACGGGTTCGAGGGGCGGATCCGCAAGCGGGTCAGCCGCTACGGCGACCTGCAGTTCGATTACCTGCAGGGATTCCAGAACCAGAGCCACTGGAACGGCTCGGGGAACCTCTGGCTCCTCGACTACTTCACCGTCGGCGGCGGCATCGAGCAGGTGCGGCTCTCTTCGGAGCAGGGGGTTCCCGAGACGTTGCCTCTCAATTACAACCTCGAATTGCGCCTCGACTACGCGATAAGAATGAGATGAGAGGTTCGATCGCGCTCGCGGCGATCGCCTCCGCGCTGGCGATGTCGGCGCCGGCCGCCCGCGCCCAGACTTCGCCCGCCACCGCCGAGCCGGTGCCACCGATGGCCCCGCCCACCGCCGAAGCGGCGAAACCCGGCCCGGCGTCGGCCGGCAAGACGGCGAACACCGAGGCGACCGAACCGGCCAGACCGGACGCCCGCGTTCCGATCGTGGGCTACGAGATCGGAGGATCGCGCATCGATCCCGACGACAAGCTGCAGGCGCTGCTGCTCTCCGTCGCCGCGCTCGGCGATCCCTTCGTCGCCTCGGGGCCGAGCGATCGCATCGGGCGGCCGTTCGGGACGATCCCCCGGCTCACGGCCGCGCTGGACGCCTTCGGCTACCGGGCCGCCGTCAGCACCCGCCCCGCGCCGGGCGGGGTGATGGTCCTCCTGACCCTGCTCCCCTACGAGCGGCTGCGCTACGTCTTCGTGAGCGGTAACCGGCGCATCCAGCAGGACGAGATTCAGCGCCGCATCACCATCCGCCCCGGCCAGACGCTGCCGCCGGTGGGACCCGAGCGCGTCGCCGTCCTCGAACGGGAGCGCGAGCTGATCATCGACTTCCTGCGCGACCGCGGCTACTTCGAGGCCAACGTGGGCCTCGACGCGCGCCCGGGCCGGGACACCGGCTCGCTCGATCTCTACGTGACGGTCAAGCTCGGCCCGGCCTACCCGCTGGGTCCCATCACCTTCACCGGCAACCACGCGCTCACCACCGAAGAGATCGACCCGATGTTCCGGCACAACGACTGGATCACCCTCTGGAACACGCCGGTCCCCTTCACCCAGAAGCAGCTGCGCGAGGACAGGGACGCGCTGACCAAACGTTACCGCGCGCTGGGGTTCGCCGGCGTTCGGGTGACGACCGACTTCAGCGTCCACAAGAGCGTCGATCGCGCCGCCAAGAACGTGCGCATCGGCATCGCCGTCAACGAGCGCGATCGGATAGTCGTGGCCTTCGAAGGGAACAAAAGCCAGTCGTCGGGGACGCTGCAGGAGCAGCTGACGCTGTTCACGCGGGGCTCGTATGACGACTTCGAGCTCGACGCCAGCGCCGACGCCATCCAGCGCCACTACCAGCAGCAGGGAAACTTCTTCGCGCGTGTCGACTGGAGGCGGGAGCGCCTGGCGGCCGACCAGCAGCGGATCGTGTTCACGGTCGACGAGGGACCGGTGCTGAGGGTGCACGGCGTGGAGTTCGTGGGCGCCCGGGCGCTCACGCCGCGCGAGCTCGCCGAGGTGGTCTCCGTCCGCCCCTACCCCTTCCTGGGGATCGGCTCGGGCGGCTACGCCACGGGCAAGCAGCTCGATCAGGACGTCGAGCGCCTGCTGGCACACTACCAGGCCCGCGGCTTCGTCGAAGCGAAGGCGCGGGTCGACGCCGCCACCGTACCGGCCGCCGTCGGCGCGCTCGGCGCGACCGCCGCCGGCGCCGAGTCCGCCTCCCGCGAGGCGGGCGCGCTCTACGTCCGCTTCACCATCAACGAGGGCCCGCGCCTCACGCTGGTGGCCGAGGATCTGCGCAGCACCGACGAAACGCCCCTCCCCTACGATCCCCGGTTTCTGCTCGGCGGCCTGGCGTTGCGCCCCGGCGCCCCCTACGCGCCGCCCGCCGTGGCCGCCGACGCCAAGCACCTGGCGCGCCTCTTGGGCGACGCCGGATACCCGCTGGCGAGGGTCACCCCCGACGTCGATCGCAAGGGGAACGACGTCACGCTCACCTGGGCGGTGACGCTCGGCCCGCGCATGCGGGTGGGCCCCATCTTCGTCCGCGGCAACTTCGTCACCAAGCCACGGACGATCCTCCAGCAGATTCGCCTCCGCACGGGCGATTACCTGGGCACCACGCCCATCGAGCGCAGCCAGCGCGACATCGGGTTTCTCCAGCTCTTCAACAACGCCTCGCCGATCTCCTTCCCCGGCAAGGACGATCGTCCGCTCAACGAATCGAAAGAGCAGGTCGTCCCGATGTTGGTCAACGTCGAGGAGCGCTACGACCAGTACAGCGTCGTCCACGTCGGCGCCGGCGCCTCGACCGACCAGAAGCCGCCCGACTCGTCGTTCCCCTTCGGTGTCTACGCCCGGGTCGGCTACGACAACCGCGACCTGGGCGGCCACGGCTGGACCCTCAACAGCCAGCTCACCTACGGCACCGCCATCCTCCGCGGCAACGTCGGATTTCTCGACCGGCGTTTTCTCGGCACGCTGTTCCGCTTCGATGCCTCCTTCACCTACCTCCAGCAAGAGACGGTGCGCCTGGGCGACATTCATTCGGGCGGCGGCTCGATCGGCTTTTCGCGCGAGATGTACCCCGGCCTCGACGCGGGGCTGCACTACAACCTGCGCAACACGACGCACACCGAATCGCTCATCCGCCAGGCCGGGCCCGACGAGAACACGCAGACCGTCACGCTGGGGACGACCGTCGGCAGCCTCTCCGCCAACCTCGAATGGCTGCGCATGGACAACCGCCTGCTCCCCACGCGCGGCTTCCGGATCGACGCCGTCGCCGAGATGGCCCTGCCGGCGCTCTCGGTGCCGCTGCGCCCGTTCCCCTTCGCCATCGGCGACGACACCTTCCTCAAGGTGGGCGTCCACTCGCTCTCGGTCATCCCGCTCGGCAAGCACTTCTATCTGCGGCACGGCTTCCGCTACGACCAGGGCTTCCCGTTCGGCGGCGCGGCGCTGCTCCCCAAGGTGGAGCGCTACTTCGCCGGTGGCGACACCACCATCCGCGGCTATCAGCTCGATCGCGCGCGCGTCGAGGTCGAGCAGTTCCCGCTCATCCCCTTCAACCCCCAGGCGCCCAGCGCGGGCGGCGTCTACGCCGTCGAGTACCGCCCGCTGGGCGGCAACCTGCGCATCCTGCAGAACATCGATCTGCAATTCCCCATCATCCCACCCTGGTACGGCTCCGTGTTCATGGACAACGGCGTGGTCGCCGATTCGCTCTCCGGCCTCGGTCTCTCGCAGTTCCGGCACGGCGTGGGCGTCTCGCCGTTGGTCATCCGGCTTCCCATCGGCGACGTCAGCCTGGCCTGGGGCTGGCCGCTCGATCCCGGCCCCGGCGACACCCGCATCGGCGTCCTCCACGTCAACGTCGGTCTGATGTTCTGATCATGTAAGCCGCTGGCTGAGAACGCGCCTCACGGGATTGCCCGCGAGGCGCCCCGTTGCATCTTCATCGGCGGGGGCGATCAACGATGCTGCCGGATCCGCTCGCGTCGTGGAATGATGGTTCGGCCAAGCGGGCCATCGTGGACTTCGTCGAACGGGTGACCCGGGTCGGGGGGAGCGATCACGTCCCGGCGGTGGATCGTGTCGCGGTGTTCGACAACGACGGGACCCTCTGGTGCGAAAAGCCGCTGCCGGTCCAGGCCGACTTCCTGTTTCGCCGCATCGGGGAGATGGCGGTGCGCGATCCGACGCTCATCGGCCGCCAGCCCTGGAAGGCGGTCGTCGAGAAGGACTACGCCTGGCTGGGCGGCGTCATTGCCAAGCACTACCGCGGCGACGACAGCGATCTCCAAGAGATGGCCGGCGGCCTTCTCTCCGCCTATGCGGACACCTCGGTCGAGGACTTCGAAGTGGCGGCGAAGGCCTTCCTGACCACCGCCAAGAACCCGAAGCTGGGGCGTCCTTACGTCCGTTGCATCTATGAGCCGATGTTCGATCTGCTGCGCTACCTCGCGGCGCACGGGTTCTCCAGCTACATCGTTTCCGGCGGCGGGCGCGACTTCCTGCGCGCGGTCGCCGAACCTTACTACGGCATTCCATCCGACCACGTGATCGGCAGCGCGGTGGCGCTCAAGTACCGCGACGACGGCGCGTTCGCCACGTTGGTTCATCTCCCCAAGCTCGGTCTGTTCGACGACGGGCCAGAGAAGCCGGTCGCCATCTGGCACTCAATCGGGCGGCGGCCGATCCTCGCCGGCGGAAACTCGAACGGCGATATCCCGATGCTCCACTTCTGCGCCCACCCGTCCCGCCCGTCGCTGGCGCTGCTGATCGAACACGACGACGAAGACCGGGAGTTCGCCTATGAGTCGGGCGCCGAGGAGGCGCTGGCGCTTTCCCAGAAGAACGCCTGGACCGTGGCCAGCGTCAAGAACGACTGGAAGACGGTTTTCGCGTCCTGAGAATCACGACCAAGGAGACGCCATGAGCAAGCCAGGGAAAGGAACTGCGGGAAACAACGGCGCCAAGGCCCAACCGAGCGGCGGCAACGGGAGCGGTAACGGCACAGGGAATGGAGCCCAAGCGACGGCCGCGCCCGCCGCGGTGAAGACCTATCACGAGGGGGAGCCTTTCCCGGGCAAAATTGGTCGGACCTGGGACGTCTCCGAGCCGGCGTTTCCCGTGCCGCGCGAGGCCCCGGCCGGCGCGCCCAACATCCTCTACATCGTCCTCGACGACGTGGGGTTCGGCTGGTCCGACAGCTTCGGCGGCCTGGTCGAGACGCCCAACATCACCCGCCTCGCCAAAGGCGGCCTCTCCTACGTCAACCACCACACGACGGCGCTCTGCTCGCCGACGCGCGCCTGCCTGCTGACCGGGCGCAACCACCACTCGGTCGGGATGGCCAACATCACCGAGCTGGCCAGCGGCTTCCCCGGCTACAACGGCCGCCAGCCCCAGGACAAGGCGGCCATCGCCGCCATGCTGCACGAGCACGGCTACACCTCGTTCGCGCTCGGCAAGTGGCACAACACCGCGTCGGAAGAGACCAGCATCGCCGGCCCCTACGACCGCTGGCCCACCGGCCCCGTGTTCGGCTTCGACCGCTTCTACGGCTTCTTCGGCGGCGACAGCAGCCAGTGGTACCCCAAGCTCTATCTCGACCAGGAGCCGATAGACCAGCCGCGCCTTCCCGAGGACGGCTATCACCTGTCGGAGGACATCACCGATCGTGCCATCTCGTTCCTCTCCAACCACGAGTCGGTGGCGCCGGACAAGCCGTGGCTCTGCTACTTCGCCTTCGCCGCCTGCCACGCCCCGCACCACGTCGCCCCCGCGTGGATCGCCAAGTACAAGGGGAAGTTCGACATGGGCTGGGACAAGTACCGCGAGGTGGTGCTGGCCCGGCAGAAGCAGATGGGCGTCGTCCCGCCCGAGACCGAGCTCCCTCCGATGCTGGAGGGCGTGCAGAAATGGGACGCGCTGTCGGCCGACGAGAAGCGCCTCTTCGCGCGGATGGCCGAGGTCTATGCCGGTTTCCTCTCCCACGCCGACCAGCAGATCGGCCGCCTCATCGACTTCCTCGAGCAGAGCGGCAACCTGGACAACACGCTCGTCTCCGTCTTCATCGGCGACAACGGCTCGTCGGGTGAAGGGACGCTGAACGGGCTCTTCAACGAGATGTCACTCGCCGCCAACGTCCCCGAAGAGATGAAGGAGACGCTGAAGAAGCTCGACCAGCTCGGCCAGCCCGGCTCGTACAACCACTACCCGGTCGGCTGGGCGCTGGCGGGAAACACGCCGTTCCGGCTGTGCAAGCAGTACACGCACTTCGGCGGCACCCGGAACCCGCTGGTGCTGCACTGGCCGAAGGGGATCAAGGCCAAGGGGGAGATCCGGGAGCAGTTCCACCACGTGATCGACTTCGTCCCGACCATCCTGGCCGCGATCGGTGTCGACCGGCCCGCCTCGATCAACGGCGTCCAGCAGGCGCTGCTCGAGGGGGTGCCGATGAACTACTCGTTCGACGCGCCCGACGCGCCCACCAACCACCCGACGCAGTACTTCGAGATGCTCGGCAACCGCGCGATCATCGACGGCAAGTGGAAGGCGGTCACCTACCACGGCCGCAAGCCCTGGGAGAACCGCGCCGCCTGGGGCTTCGACGACGATCACTGGGAGCTCTACGACCTCACGAAGGATCCCAGCGAGTGCCACGACCTCATGGAGGGGCGGACCTTCACGGACCTGCAGGACCCGATGGTGAAGAAGCTGATCGAGCTCATTGGCCTCTGGTGGGCGGAGGCCGGGCGCTACAACGTCCTGCCGCTCGACGATCGCTTTCAGGAGCGCGGGCTGGCGCGGGAGGGACTCGAGACGCGGACCAAGTTCACCTTCCTGCCGGGCGCGGTTCGCGTGCCGGAGCACGCCGCCCCCGACACCAAGAACCGATCGTGGGCCGCCGACGTCCACCTGGAGATCCCCGCCGGCGGCGCCAGCGGGCCGCTGCTGGTGATGGGGGGCGACACCAACGGCTGGTCGCTCTACATCAAGGACGGCAAACCGACGTTCTGTTACAACCTGGCCGCCATCCAGCTGACCTACATCCGGGCCGACAAGGCGCTCTCTCCAGGCCGGCACGTCGTCCGCTACGAGTTCGAGAAGCGGGGGAAGGAACCCTTCGGCGCGGGCGGCGTCGGCCGGCTGATCGTCGACGGGCAGATGGTCGCCGAGGGGCTGATCGCCCAGACGGTCGGCTTCGGCTACTCGCTCGACGAGACGTTCGACGTCGGCTGCGACAAGGGGGCGCCGGTCACGGACGAGTACTCGACGCTCGCGGCCTTCACCGGCAAGATCGTCAAGATCGACATCGACCTCAAACCGGACCTCTCCATCGATGTCGCCCGCCACCGCGACGAGAGATTGAAGACGGCGCTGCTCCGGCAGTGACGCCCCTGGCCGGGCGCGCCGCTCGTCAGCGGGCGGCGATGAGCGCGATCATGCTGTGCTGCTTCTCGAAGCTGTCCTTGGCGGCGGCGGCGTCCTTGTAGGAAGCGAAGTTGCCGAACCGCACCCGGTAGACCATCCCCTTGCCCGGGACGTCGCCGGCGATCACGAACGCGCCCGGGTACTTCTGCACGAAGGCATCGGCGTCGCCCGAGGTGGCGAAGGTGCTGAGCTGCAGCGTGAACTTTCCCCTCCCCTTGGCCGGATCGGCGGGCGTGGGAGGCGCGGACGGCTTGGCGGCAGCGACCAGCTTCGGCGTCGGGAGCGCGGCCGGCTTGGCCGCAGCGGACAACTTCGGTGCGGCGCTCTTCAACGGAAGGAGCTTGGGGAGCGAGGAGAGGGCCGACGCGCGCGCGCCAGCTCCCTTCAGCTTGGGCGCGGCGCCGAGCGTGCTGGGAAACGTCAGCTGCGGATCGGGCGCCGCCACGCCGGGCGGCGGCTGGTGCGCGCGATCGAGCGCCGCCAGCGGATCCTGCAGCACGGGCGCCTCGGCCTGGCCCCGCGACTCGATCCGCTTGCCGACCATGACCCCCAGGACGAACAGCATGCAGGCGACCACCGCGCTGCCGAAGAACAGGAAGAATACCTGCCGGTTGTCGAGCTTGACCTCGATCTTCTCGCGCCACCGCTCCACGTTTCGGTCGACGTCCTCGAGCGACGGTCCATCCATGCTGGCCACAGCAGTGTAACGCACGCTCATGAATCGTCTTCTTTCGTTGTGGTTTCGGACTTGGCCATGGTCTCGGGGGCCGAGACCCCGAGGAGGCCGAGGCCGCTCCGCATGACCTGGGCGATGGCCTCGACCCAGTGCAGCCGGGCCGCCGTCTTGCGCCAGTTCCAGCTCGCCCGCCAGTCGCCCACCCGCTGGCGCTCCTGGGGGAGGATGGTGTCGCCGTGCACCTTCTGCAGCTGCGTGTAGTAGCTCTGGAACTCCCCCGCCAGGTCCATCAGGTAGGTCGTCAGGCGGTTCGGCTCGCGGGCCGCGGCGGCGTCGGCCACGAAGTCGGGGAACTCGGCCAACCGGCGCAGGATGGTGAGCTCCTCCGGCAGCGTCAGCTCGGCGGCCAGCGCCGCGGAGAACGGCAGCCGCTCCGCCCCCAGCTCGGCCGCGCGGCGGACGATGGCCGCGCAGCGCGCGTGGGCGTACTGGACGTAGTAGACCGGGTTGTCCATCGACTGCCGCTTGGCCAGGTCGAGATCGAAGTCCAGCGCCGTGTCGTGCCGGCGCATCAAATAGAAGAAGCGGGTGGCGTCGCGGCCGACCTCGGCGATCACCTCGTCGAGCGTCACGAACTCCCCTTCCCGCTTCCCCATCGCCACCTGCTTGCCCTCGCGCAGCAGGCTGACGATCTGAATCAGGATCACCCGGAGCACCGCCGGATCGAAGCCGAACGCCTTCAGCGCGGCCTGCATCCGGGGGATGTAGCCGTGGTGGTCGGCGCCCCAGATGTCGCACAGCTCGTCGAAGCCGCGCGCCAGCTTTTTACGGTGATAGGCGATGTCGGCGAGCAGATAGGTCGGCAGCCCGTCCGACTTCATCACCACCCGATCCTTGTCGTCCCCCCACAGCGCCGTGGTCTTCAGCCAGACGGCGCCGTCGTGCCGGTCGACGTAGCCGGCCGCCTCCAGCGCCGCCAGCGTCGCCGCCACCTCGCCCGACCGGTGCAGCTCCCGCTCGCTCTGCCAGACGTCGAAGGTGACGCCGAACCTGTCCAGAGTGGCGCGGATGATCCCCAGCGACGATTCGATGGCGAAGCTCTGGATCGCTTCCATGTCGGCGCCTGCCGGCGGCGTCGGGCCGACCCAGCGGACGCCGTCGCGCGCGTAGAGCGCCTGCGCGAAGTCGCGGATGTACGCCCCCTTGTAGCCGTTCTCCGGGAACGCCACCTCGGGCACGCTCGGATCGGCGGCGCGGGCGAGCTCCATGTAGCGAACCCAGGTCGACAGCGCCAGCGTCTGCACCTGGTTGCCGGCGTCGTTGATGTAGAACTCCGGCGTCACCGTGTAGCCGGCGAAGCGCAGCAGGCGCGTGAGCGCGTCTCCCACCGCGGCCACCCGCCCGTGAGCGACCGTGATCGGCCCGGTCGGATTCGACGACAGGTACTCGAGCAACACCTTCGGCGACGAGCGCGGCGCGCCCCGCCCCCAGTCGGCGCCGGCCGCCACCATCTCCCCCAGCGCCGCCTGCCAGAACAGCGGGGAGAGCCGCAGGTTGATGAATCCAGGCCCCGCCACGGTCGCCTCGGCAAGCGGCGATTCTCCACCCAGCGGCAGCCGCGCCACGATCGCCTCCGCGACCACGCGCGGCGGTTTGCCGGCCGGCTTGGCCAACATCAGGGCGACGTTGCACGCGAAGTCGCCATGCTCTGCGCGTTTGGTCCGGTCGATGGCGACGGAATCGGCAGTCACGGCGCCGACAAACCCCTCGCGCGCCAGATCGTTGACCGTCCGCACCAGGATTTCCCGAACAGTTTCGCGTGCACTGAGGGATCGCACGGTGTTCACCTACATGTAGTCTCTATGCATACCCAAGCGCCGTCAAGTTCCCGTTGCACGTGTCCGGCTGCCCCGCTCGGGGCCCGCCCGTTCGAGACGACTGTTCGTGGCCCCGTTCGTGGCCTCCGTTCGAGACGCCCGTTCGAGCCGCCCGTTCGTGGTCCCCGTTCGTGGCCGAAGGATCACTGGATCGGGAACAGTCCGCCGCTGGCGTTGTAGTCCTCGAAGATCGGCTGGTAGCCCGTGACCGATCCGACAGTCGAGGTGTAGCCGAAGGGGTTGACGCGCAGGAGCTGGCCACGCGTCGGTCCCCCACCCTGCTCGCGTCCGAGACGTCGCTGATCCACGACGAACAGATAGGGCGCCTCGTACGTCGGGGGCACCGGCGTTCCCGTCGTCAGCTGCGTCAGCGAATCGACCGGGCCGAGGACAATCCGCGCCGGCATCGACACCTCCAGCGTGGTCGGATCCTGGACCACCTGCGGGGAGAATCCACCGTGGACGTCGAAGCTGGTGGTGAACTCGGAGGTGGGCCCCCGATCGATGTCGGCGAGCACGAAGGAGATCTGCGAGTTCTGGAACAGCGCGCGAACGTGCGTGTACGTCGGGGTGCCGTCGGGATTCGTCGCCACCGCCAGCGGATTGGTGCTGGCCGGATCTGCGATGACCGGCCCCCCCATGTAAAGACAGGGAGGCTGGGTCGGCGACGGGGGCGAAGTCACGACGCTCACCAACGTGCTGGCTCTGGCGGCCACGCCCATCATCGTCGATCCTGCGGGGAAGGCGTCGGGATCGAGGCGGCTGTCGATCGAGGCGACGCTGGGGTCGACGTTGGGGCAGGCCGCCGCGCTCATCGGGATGCGGAAGCTGAAGCGCGCGTCGGGCGTCGGGTCGGAGTTGCAGACGCCCCCGTTCGGCGGGAGGGTGGCGGTGGTTACGAACCCGGCCTGTGACCCGGCGACCAGGAATGACCTCCCGGCGTTGACCTGGTAGTTCACCAGCTGATCGAAGCAGCTCTTTCCGATTTCGTCGAACGGCGGGGCGTCGGCGCAGAAACAGCTCGTTCCCGTGCAAGGGCAGTTCGGGCCGGGGTCCTTGGCCGTTGGGTCGCAGAACTGCGGCGTGACGGCAGCCGTATCGAAGTTGACGCAGAGGCGGCCCGAACGACAGTCACCGTTCTGCTTGCACTGCATCAGGCAGCGCGGCGTAGTCACCATGCCCGGGTAGCTCGACACGCACTTGAAGTTGGCGGTGGTGGGATCGTCGAGGGTGTCGGGGCAGGAGTCCGGAATGTCGCTCGTCGTCGCGGTGGCGGGGATGTCGGGGTGACAGAGGGGGCTGATCGAGGCGAGGACGACCTCGTCGAGGTGTGGTCGGATGATGAGGCTGTTCTGCGAAGCGCCGGCGACCGAGTAGCGCCGCAGACTGTTGAGGTACGGCGCGCAGGCGGACGTTTGCTCGCTCTGGCGGTTGGGATCGACACAGATCCCGGTCACCGACAGACCGGCGGCCGCCGAGGAGACGTCCTGCCCCAGCACGCACTGCTCGCCCAGGCCGCACTGCGAGTTGTCGGTGCAGCCGGTCAACGTCACCAGATCTCCCGGGACGACGCCGAGCGCGCAGTAGTTGGCGCCGCCGTCCTCGAGCAGCGAGTCGGTCGTCTGCCGATCCACGGCGCCGCCGGTGGGGAACAGCGATGGGTTCGCTGCCAGAGCCCCCACCGTGTACGGATTGCCGCTGTTGCGGACACCGCTGAGCGGCCCCTCCCAGGAGACCGTCCAGGTCTGCGCGGTCACCGCGCGGCGATCGATCGGGTCGTAGACGTTGAGCGGATTGGACGGCTCCCGCGGAAAGAACGCCACCGTCTGCACGAAGAGGCCGCTGAGCGCGGTGGCGTTGAGGATCGAGCCCTGCGTCCAGAACGGCTCGAGGTACGGGCCGGTCGCGGGAAGGCTCGGCAGGACGTCGACGCGCGGCGGCCCGGAGGAGGGATCGCTCGTCAGCGAGTAGCTGATCTCATTGCGGTCGCGCAGCGTGTTCACGAAGGGCGGCGGCTCGATCGGGGCGCCGGGACTGGGAGGCGCGACCGAGACATAGTCCGGGTTCTTCGGGTCCGACGACGTATTGATGACCGCCGTGTAGGACCGCAGGACCGGGCTGATGTTCACCAGGTAAACGATCCCCGAATCGGTGAGCACCCAAGCGTGGGCGCCATTGACGCTCTGCTCGCTGTAGTCTGCCGGCCGCTGGAGATCGACGGCAGCCACGTCGATCGGCAGCGAGGGAAAATGAATCCCCGGACCGACGCTGAAGGGGCGGCGGTGCGCCGGGTCGACCTTGATGCAGGGGCTCGAGGCCGAGTCCCCCTGCGCCAGGAAGAGCGGATCGGCGTTGGTCTCGCACTCGGTCTCCGCGCCTGCAATCTTCACCTGGATCACCCGCAGCGTCCCGTCGCGCGCGATGGCGTAGAGGTATTCCCGGTCCGGATCGACCCCCAGGAAATTCTTCGGGTGCGCCTGGTTGGTGCCCGGCTCGCCGACCAGGCTCGGCTCGGCGCCGACGAACACGCCGGCGGTTCCGATCGAGCTGCCGAATCGTGTCGGGTCGACGTTCAGACGGATCCGGCTCGATCCGCGCGCCCCCTCGTCTAGAAGGATGGGGTTTCCGAGCAGGGCCAGGCCGCTGCTCGACAGGCCGACCGAGAGGACGAACGATGCGTTGGCCAGCGAGATGTAGGCGTGAGAGCCGTCGGGCACGATGGCGATCCCGCTCGGAGCGAGCGGTCCGGGATCGAAGGAGGGACCGGGCGGAATTTGATTACCGAGGAGCGCACCTCCTGGCGCTCCACCGGTCGCGCCGCCGTCGGCCGGCGAGCTGCCGCCGGCGCCGGCCCCCGCGCTTCCGGTCACGCCCGCCACGCCCGACGCGCCACCGCTGCCTCCGCCCGATCCGGACGCGCCGCCGCCAGCGTCCGTGGTGAGCGCCGCGTCCGGCACGCCGGCCTCGCCGGGCGGCGCCGCAATCGTGCCGGTGGTCCCGGCGCCGTCGCCGCCGGCGGCCGCGTCGGTGATGACGTCGTCCGCAGCCGGAAGCGCCTGCCCTGCGCAGTCGACGATCGGACAGACCGGCGACGTTTTAGTATCGACCAGCGTTACGCCGTTCTCGACGCCCTGGCTGTCCTTGGTGGCCTGCACCTGGGCCGAGCTGACGATCCGGCCGCTCGGAAGCGCCACGACCGCGATCAGGTTACACGACGGATAGGTCACCAGCACGTACCAGGACCTTGGCGTCGACGCCGGCTCCGGCGAAACGAGCGGATCGACCGCCGGGCTGTCGCCGCAGAGCGGGCCGGGCGCCGGCAGGATGGGCAGCGGCTCGCCGGGCGTCGGCGCGGGCACCAGGCTGGTCGTGTCCTGCGGCAGGAAGACCGCCTCGTACGGCGCGGCCAGGAGCTGCGTGCCGTCCCCCTTGATCGGACGGAAGGTCTGGGAGCCGGTGCTCGGGCCGTGCGCGCCGAGGTAGCTGGTCAGATCGACGTTCTCCTGGCTGCTGAACGTCTGCGCCACCAGGACGGAGGGATCGACCAGCGTCAGGTCGCAAGAACCGCGGTTGGCCGAGATGAGCCGGCAGCCGTCGTCGCTGGCCGAGATCTGAATGGGGAGCTGGCCGAGCGGCGCGGTCCCGTAGCCGCCGGTGTCGAGGTTGAGATCGACCAGCTTCCAGTGATCGGCGTCGACCGCCGACAGCGTGCCGGCGGCGCTGTTGGGCATGAAGGCAAACGTGCGGGTGGTCGTCGTGGCGCCCGGATCGTAGTTGTCCTGCGGGTGGCAGGCCCGCATCGGCCGCCCGGAGACCTGCATCGGGGCGCCGGCGTCGGCCCCACCCGCCCCGGGGAACGCGCCGAAGCACATGAAGGCGACGTCCGTCGGCCGGTTCGAGATCGTTGACCGGCAACAGGTTCGGCGCCGGGCCGCAGGCCGCGGCGGCCGTGACGATCGCGACCAGAGCAGCGCGCTTCATCGCGGCGTCACCGAGGGGAACCCGAGGCGCTGGATGACGTGGTACTGCGTGGTGCTTCCCGGCGCGCAGATCGACCACCGAGAGGTCGTTCTGGCTGAAGTCGACCACGTAGGCAATCGGCCGGGCGGGGTCGAAGAACATCCCGGCCGGGCCACGGCCGACCTGGAGGGTGGTCATGAGCGTCGGGCCGGCCGGATCGAAGATGTAGACCTCGCCGGTGTCGAAGCAGTTGACGAAGAGACGATCGCCGTCGCCGGCATCGTGCTTATAGAGGAACGTCGGGCTCGAGCAGGTCTCGCTCACGTCGGTCGGGGTGGCGATCGTGCCACCCGCCTCGTTCTTGGAGATGTCGAAGCCGACCAGATCGGGCGGGATCCGCTGGAGGGTGTAGACCCGCTGCGCGTAGCTCGGTTGAGTCCCCTGCGGCGAATCGATGAACTCCGTGCCGCGCATCTCCGAGCCGACCAGCCCCGAGCTCAGCGTGTCACCCGCCGGAAGGAGGACGTCGTCGTTATCGGCGCCGGCGACCTTCGGGTCACTGACGAGGTAGCCACAGAGGCTCGGCTGGATCGCCGTCATCGAGCTGACCACCGGAACGTAGCGCGAGCTGGCGAAGATCACTTTGTTCGACGCTGGATCTGCCCCCAGCGGTACGTGCAGATCGAGCGCGGTGACGCCGAAGAAGCCCGAGCTGCTGGCGGGGAACGGGCTGTCGAACGGCGCGATGAACACCGGCGGCAGCGGAAACGTGTCTGGGCCGAGAAGGCCGGTCCCCGAGATGTCGAACAGCGAGACGCCGCCTGTGAAGGCGGTCGAGGTGGTGCCCACCAGGTGGCCCACGTAGAGAAAGCCGCGGACGTCGTCCGTCGTCAGCGCGTAGGGCTCGTCGGGCAGCGATATCGTCGGCGGGTCCTGGCTCAGGACCGGCAGCGACGAGCCGCTGTCGACGACCTTCTGATCGCACTCGGTCAGCGGCGCCGCCGGCGTTTGTGTCCCCAGGGTGCAGTGAAACGCCGGGCGAAACGAGTTGTTTCCGTAGAAGGTGGGGGGCGCGACGTCGACGTCGGTGAGCGAGGTGTCGCCCCGCACCCCGATGAGGATTCGTCCGGCGCTCTGATCGGCCAGGCAGGTTTGGGACGCCGGGAATTGCAGGCAAGGATCGGCGCAGTATTGCTGCCAGGCCATCTGCGCTGCGAAGCTGCCGATCAGCACCGTCGCGTCGGGCTGAACGTAGCGGCGCTCGTCGCAGTTGAGGATGTTCGTGTCCAGCAGATCCCAGCAGCAATTCTGCGGGTCGCTGCGGGACAGCGGGTTGACGTAGTCCTCTTGCGGACAGGCCGACCATTGCCCGGCGCGGGTGGTTCGATCGCTGTACGCGCCGTAGTACAGCCCACCCGGGTGGGTGGCGTCCGCCGGAGCGGTCAGGTCCTGGCCAACGTTCGCCATCACCAGCGTTCCGTCGTTGAAGCGGAGGTCGGCGTTCGAGTTGGCGACGTACAGCCACGTCCAGCGTGTCGGCCGGTTCATCACCGCGCTGGTCGGGTAGAAGAACGTGTCGCCGGCGGGCAGCACCCCCTTCTGGTTGAGCGAGCAGGCCGGACATCGCGGAGACCGCGAGCGCCCTGAGCCAGGCGCACGCGCGCCGTCCGCCCGCGGTCGCGGAGCCGCAGCGGGAACGCCGTGGCGCGGTCCATGCCAGCTTCTTCGACCCGGCCGGTGACCGCTAGGTTGTCTTGAGCGCCGCTTGGGCCGCGGCCAGGCGCGCGATCGGGAGGCGATACGGCGAGCAAGAGACGTAGTCGAGGCCGAGCTCGTGGCAGAACTCGACCGACGACGGGTCGCCGCCGTGCTCGCCGCAGATGCCGATCTTGAGCTTCGGCTTCTCGGCGCGGCCCGCCGCCACCGCCAGCTTCATGAGCGCCGCCGACGCCGCTTGCGGTCGATGCTGACGAACGGATCGACCGTGTAGATGTCGTGCTGCAGGTAGGCCGCCAGGACCCGCGGCACGTCGTCGCGCGACAGACCGAAGGTGGTCTGCGTGAGATCGTTGGTGCCGAAGGAGAAGAACTCCGCCGTCTGGGCGATCTCGCCGGCAGTCAGGCCGCCCGCGGCACCTCGATCATGGTGCCGACCGTGTAGGACAGCTTCTCGCCCCTTCTCGGCGAACACCGCCGCCGCGGTCTTGCGCACCAGCTCGGCCTGGAGATCGAGCTCCTTCTTGATGCCGACGAGCGGGATCATGATCTCCGGGAAGACCTGCCTGCCCTCGGCGGCCAGGTCACAGGCCGCCTCGAACACGGCGCGCGCCTGCATCTCGGTGATCTCCGGGTAGGTGATCCCCAGGCGGCAGCCGCGGTGGCCGAGCATCGGGTTCGACTCCTTGAGCTCGGCGATGCGGGCGTGGATCTCCTCGACCGTCTTGCCCGTCGCGTGGGCCAGATCGCGCACGCCCGCCTCGTCGTGCGGCAGGAACTCGTGCAGCGGCGGATCGAGCGTCCGGATGGTGACCGGGCGCCCCTGCATCGCCTTGAAGAGGCCGTGGAAGTCCTCGCGCTGGAGCGGCAGCAGCTTGTCGAGCGCCTTCCTGCGATCGGCCTCGTTCTCGGCGACGATCATCTCGCGCATGGGGCCGATCTTCCCCTCGCCGAAGAACATGTGCTCCGTGCGGCAGAGGCCGATCCCTTCGGCGCCGAAGGCCACCGAGGCGACCGCCTGGTCCGGCTGGTCGGCGTTGGCGCGCACCTTGAGCTTGCGCGCCGAGTCGGCCCAGCTCATCAGCTTGGCGTAGGTCTGGTAGATGGGCGCCTCCTTGGCGTCGAGGTTCTTCTCGATGAGCACCCGGATGACCTCGGAGGGCGTCGTCTCGATCCGCCCCTGGATCACCTCGCCCGCGAAGCCGTCGATGGAGATCCAGTCCCCCTCCTTGACGACGACCTCTCCCTTGGCGGTGGTCACCGTCATCGTGCGGGCGTGGTAGTCGAACGACAGCGCGTCGCAGCCGACGATGCAGACCTTGCCCATCTGACGGGCGACGAGCGCGGCGTGGCTGGTCATGCCGCCGAAGGCGGTCATGAAGCCGAGCGAGGCGTTCATGCCACGGATGTCCTCCGGGCTGGTCTCGTGGCGGCAGAGGATGAGGCTCTGCTCACCCTTGGCGGCCAGCGCCTCCGCCTCGTCGGCGAAGAAGACGACCTTGCCCGTGGCGGCACCCGGACCGGCCGGCAGCCCCTTGGCCAGCAAGCGCCCCTCGCTGATGGCGGCCTTCTTGGCCGACGGCAGGAAGACCGGACGCAGCAGCTGATTGAGCGCCTCCGGCTCGACGCGGCGGAGCGCCTCCTCCTTGGGGATCAGCTTCTCGTCCACCATCTCGACGGCGATGCGCACGCCGGCGAACCCGGTGCGCTTGCCGCTGCGGCACTGCAGCATGTAGAGCTTCCTGTTCTCGATGGTGAACTCGATGTCCTGCATGTCCTTGTAGTGCTTCTCGAGCTTCTTGCGGATGTCGAGCAGCTCCTTGTAGGCCTCCGGCAGCACCTTCCCCAGCTCTTCGATCTTCTGAGGCGTTCGGATGCCGGCCACGACGTCCTCGCCCTGGGCGTTCACCAGGAACTCGCCGTAGAACATGTTCTCGCCGCTGGCCGGATCGCGCGTGAAGCAGACGCCGGTGGCCGAGTCGGCTCCCTTGTTGCCGAAGACCATGGCCTGGACGTTGACCGCGGTCCCCCACTCCACCGGGATGTTGTTGAGCCGGCGGTAGAGATTGGCGCGATCGTTGCGCCAGGACTGAAAGACCGCCTTGATGGCGCCCTCCAGCTGGACGTAGGGATCCTCGGGGAAGTCGATCCCGAGACGCTTCTTGATCTCCGCCTTGAACTCGGCGACCAGCTCCTTGAGCGCCTCGGCCGAGAGGTCGGAGTCGAGCTTGACGCCCTGGGCCCTCTTCTTGTTGGCCAGGATCTCGTCGAACGGATCGTGATCCTCCTTCTTTTCCGGCTTGAGGCCGAGCACGACGTCGCCGTACATGGCGATGAAGCGGCGGTAGCTGTCGAAGGCGAAGCGCTCGTTGCCCGACTTCTTCGCCAGGCCGGCCGCCGTCTTGTCGTTGAGGCCGAGGTTGAGGATGGTGTCCATCATGCCCGGCATCGAGGCGCGCGCGCCCGAGCGGACCGAGACCAGCAGCGGGTTCGACGGGTCGCCGAACTTCGCGCCCACCAGCTTCTCCATCCGCGCCACCGCGCTGCGCATGTCGGCGTCGAGCGCCTTGGGGAGCTTCTTGCCGTTGGTGTAGAACTCGGTGCAGACCTCGGTGGTGATGGTGAAGCCGGGGGGGACCGGCAGACCGATGTTGGCCATCTCGGCCAGGTTGGCCCCCTTGCCGCCCAGGAGATTCTTCATCTCCTTGTTTCCTTCGGCCTTGGCGCCGCCGAAAAAGTAGACGCGCTTGCCGGCCTTTGCCGTCGCCGCCTGCTTGGCGGGCGCGGCCTTGGCGGCGGCCCCTTTGACGACGGTCTTGGCGCCGAGCCGGACGCCGTTGCTGTGGCCGTTCTTCTGACCGTTCTTTTGACCATTCCTGGCGAGCAAGGCCTTTCCGACCTTCTTCAGCTTCGCGACCTTCGACTTAAGCGTGGATTTGAGGGACGACTTAGACGAGCGGATCTTGGTGACGCTTGGCATGGGCGCTTATTTACCCTGTCGTGGCCCGCCAAGAAAGGATTTCCGGCGCTTGAGCGACGGTTTTGCCTCCCGCTGGCGTGCCCTCGGCGCTGACCCAACTGCCCGCACGTTTGGGCGGGCAGCGGGTCGACCGCGTGAGAGGGCGATGAACGCTTGCCTGGACGCTCCGGTCAGACCTTGGACCGCAGCGACGCCCCGAGATCCGTGATGCCGACCCGCTCCTGTCCCATGGTGTCGCGATCGCGCACCGTGACCGTCTGGTCGTCCAGGCTCTGGAAGTCGACGGTGATGCAGAACGGCGTCCCGATCTCGTCCTGGCGGCGGTAGAGCTTGCCGATGGCGCCCGTGTCGTCATAGACCGCCCGCAGCCCGGCGCGCTGCAGGTCGCGCTTGATCCCGCGCGCCGTTTCGACCAACCGCGGCTCGTTCTTCTTGAGCGGGAAGACGGCGACGGTGATGGGCGAGAGGCGGGGGTTGAGGCGCAGCACCGTGCGGGTGTGCTCCTCGCCGAGCTTCTCGGCGGCGCCGCGGACCTTCTTCCACAGCTCGATCCGGTTGGCGTCGGCGTCGTCGGCCAGGCCCAGCAACTCGGGGAGAGACGCCGGGAGCGCCGCCGCAATCCTCTCGGCCGCCGCGACCAGCCGCTCCTTGGTCGCGACCTCCATCTGCTTCGGATCGCGCTTTTCGACCGACTTGGCGAAGCTCTGCACCAGCTCGCGCAGCTTGGCGGTCTCCTCGGCCGGCGGCTCCTTGACCAGCGACTCGTCGTAGGCGTCGCAGAGAAACGCCAGCGTCGCCCGGTCGGCGCCTGCCGACGGCTCGATCACGTACGGGACGATGTGCTTCTTCTGCTCCTGATCGAAGTAGCGCAGCTCGCCGACGGCGTCGGGGTTCTCCGGGCTGCGGCTGTGCGCCTTGAGATCGAAGTCGGTGCGGTTGGCGATCCCCTCCAGCTCGCTCCACCCCATCGGGAAGCGGTACTCGAGGTCGACGCAGCGCTTGGCGTAGTGGGCCAGCTCCTCCTTCGTCTGCTCGCGCTGGCGCAGGTTCTCGCGCCGCATCCCGAGGTCGACGTACCACTTCGTGCGCGTGTCGATCCAGGCCTGGTGCGCCGCCTCGTCGTCCCCCGGCTTCACGAAGTACTCGATCTCCATCTGCTCGAACTCGCGCGTGCGGAAGGTGAAGTTGCCCGGCGTGATCTCGTTGCGGAACGCCTTGCCGATCTGCGCGACGCCGAAGGGCAGCTTGCGGCGCATGGTGTCCAGCACGTTGCCGAAGTTGACGAAGATCCCCTGCGCCGTCTCCGGACGCAGGTAGGCCAGCCCCGAGTCGTCGCCGGTGTCGACCGGGCCGACGGTGGTCTTGAACATCAAGTTGAAGGGTCGCGCCGGCGTCAGCTCGACCGAGCCGCACTTCGGGCACTTGAGCCCCTTGGCTTCGAGGGTCGCGTTGATCGCGGCCGAGCTCTCGGGCTCCCCCCTTCTCGAAGCGGGCCTTGAAGAGCTGATCGGCGCGGGGCCGCGACTTGCACCTGCGGCAGTCGGTCATCGGATCGGAGAAGGTCGCCTCGTGGCCGGAGTACTTCCAGACCAGCCGGTTCATCAAGATGGCGGCGTCGAGCCCCTCCATGTCGTCGCGCTCGTGCACGACCGAGCGCCACCAGGCGCGCTTGACGTTGTTCTTCAGCTCGACGCCGAGGGGACCGTAGTCCCAGGTGCTGCCGAGGCCACCGTAGATGGCGGACGAAGGAAAAACGAAGCCCCGCCGTTTCGCGAGGCTGACGATCTGTTCCAGGGAGGAGGCGGGCATGGCGGGTGACTCTAATCTAGTCGATCGGCCCGACGACGGACACGGATTCGCCTGCCCCGTCACGTCGAGATCGGCGCGTGGCGAATGATCTGGATCAGCAGGTTCTCGGGGCCACGGAAGTACAGCGAGCGTGAGCCATCGCGGTGGGTCTTGGGCGCCGCCTCGAGCGCCACGTCGTGCGCCGCGAGGTGCGCCGCCCAAGCATCGACGTCGGCCGGCGCGGGGACCGCCAGCCCGATGTGATCGAGGACGGAACCGGCGGCGTTGGCCACCCCGCCCGCGCGGCGGTGTAGCGCCAGGTTGTCACGCCCGCCACACAGATAGACGTTGTCGGGATCGGGCCGCCACTCGACAGCGTAGCCCAGCACGTCGACCCAGAACCGCTCGGCGGCCGCCAGATCGCCGACCCACAGGGCGACGTGGCGAATGCCCAGCAGCGGCGGCCGACTCACGGGCGCCCCGCCGAATGGGCTGCGCTCAACTTGGCAATGAATTCGACGGACTTGAGCGGACCCCCGATGTGATGGTTGATGATCTCGGCCAGCGCCTCCCGGCAGTCGCGGTTGGTGTCCGGGGGAGGCTCTCGCGGGCGGCCGCGCCAAGCGGCACCCCCTTCAGGTGCAAGAGCGCCGCGCGGGCGGCGGCGGTGATCGGGCGGCCGCCGCGCGCGCAGGCCACACAGACGGCGCCGCCGCGATCGGGGTCCCAACGAAAGCCACGGTCCGTCGGCCCGGCGTGCTCACGCCGCCGCAGACCGCGCAAGCGGCGATCGCCGGACCGAAGCCGAGGCCGCCCAGGAGCCCGAGCTCGAAGATGCGCAACCGCTCGGCGCTCGCCCCTTCCAGCTCGAGTCCGCCAGAAACTCCAGCAGCCAGTCGTAGACCGCCCTTCGACCTGCCGCGCGGCGCACAGCTTGCTCACCAGCTCGGCGGCGTACGCCGCGTGCGCCATCCGCCCCACATCCGCCCCCAGCGCCGCATGCCCGGCGGTGGCGTCGAAACCCTCCAGCGTCAGCAGCTCGGCGTTGGCGCGCTCGCGCAGCGCCGCCACGCCGACGGCGCAGAGGCCCAGACCTCCGGCGAATCGTCTCTGGCTCTTGCGCGCGCCGCGCGCCATCGCCGACAGCCGCCCCGTCTCACGTCCGAACAGCGTCACGATCCGATCGGCCTCGCCGTAGTTGATAGCACGCAAGACGATGGCGGGCGTGGACAGGGAGGCCATGGGCCTCGGATTCTACCCGGCGTTCAGGCTGACGTGTCGGACGACGACGGCGCCGAGGCGAGCGTGTCGGCACCGACAGCTTGCGCCGGTGTGGGCCGAAGCTGCGACAGACCCTCGCCCGACTGGGGCGGACGACGGAGCAATAACGACAAGGTGATCGTTGCGATCAGCACCAGGATGATTACGAAGACGGCCAGGCCCAGGCCGCGGCGGCGCCCGGCGTCGTCCTCTTCGACGGCGCCCCCGGCCAGGCTCGGATCGACCACCGGGCTCACCGACTTGGCGTGCGCCACCTCGCTCTCCCGGTTCACCGCGCGGTCGAACAGACCGAGCGGCTGCGATTCGCCGATACCGACCGCCTTGGCGTACGATCGGATGAAGCCGCGCACGAACACGTGCGCCGGGAGACCGCTGAGCGATCCCGCTTCCAGCAACTCGATCGCCGAACGTGGAACCTTCGTCGATGCAGAAACGTCACCGACCGAGAGAGACTTCTCCTCTCTCGCGCGGCGAAGGCAGTTTCCAAAGTGCTCGTCGTCCATGGAGTCGAGACTCTCCAAAGCTCGTCTCCTCGACGAGTTTTCTTTAACGTTTTTGGACAGTTACTGCCTAAAATTCGACCGGAACCTAACAGGACGCGGCGCGGCCTGTCAACCGAAATATCTTATCCGCGATCTTGCCCTTCGCCAGTAAGTGCGCGTTTTTTAACGTCATACGCGACGGGCCTCCGGATCCCAGACGTACTTGTGGAGCTGCAGATTCAGGCGGGCAGGAAGCCGGTCGCGCAACATCCAGGCAACAAGATCCTGGGGGTCGAGCCGCCCATGGACCGGCGAGAGAAGCACCTCCGTCCGGCTGCCGAGATCGTGCTTGCGGATGATCTCTCGCGCCCACAGGTAGTCCCCCTCGTCCGCGACCACGAACTTGGCGGCGTCGCGCGGCCGGAACGAGGCCAGAAGCTCCCAGCGCATGCGATGCGACTCGCCCGAGGCCGGCGTCTTGACGTCCACGACCCGCACCACCTCATCCGGAAGCGCCTCGAGCGGATGCGCCCCCGAGGTTTCGATCATCACCCGGTAACCGCCGCCGAGCAGACGCGCCGCCAGCGCGGGGAGCTCGCGCTGCAGCATCGGTTCGCCGCCGGTGAGCAGCACGAGCGGCGCGCCCAGCCGGTCGACCTCATGCACGATGTCGTCCAAGGTCATGTCCCGCCCGCCGTGAAACGCGAAGGCGCTGTCGCAGTAGCCACAGCGCAGATCGCACCCGGTGGTTCGAACCAACGTACACAGGAGCCCCGCGTACTGCGTCTCACCCTGGATGCTGCTGTAGATCTCCGTGATTTTCATGGAAGCGTCCGTATACTTCGTATTGCGTCGTGAGGCACCTCGTCGCCTACTTCGGAAACGAGCCCGAGAACCTGGCTTGTGCGCTGTTTTCGGCGCGCGCAGCGCTGTACGCGCGCGGCGAGCCGAACCGCCCCGAGGGATATGGGCTCGGGTTCGTGCAGGGCGGCGACGTGCTGTTGCAGAAGCGTCCGCGCGCCGAGACCGTCGAGGTCGATCTCTACGGCCTGGTGAAGGACACGCGCGCCGACGCGCTCATCGGCCGCATCGGGCTGGGCCACGACGGCAACACCCTGGCCGAGGACGCCGATCCGTTCCGGTTTCGCTCCTGGCTGTTCGGCTCGATCGGCGAGGTGAACGGCCCGCGTTCGAAGCCATCCGCGACCGCATCCTCGAGAGCACGCCGGACTTCCTGCGCCGGAACATCCGCGGGCAACTCGCCCAGCGAGCACCTCTTCCATCTCTTCCTCGCCTTCCTGCACGACGCCGGAATCCTGGACCAGCCCACGCCCTCCCCGGCCGTCGGTTCACGCGGCGCTGCGCAACAGCTTGGCCTTCGTCGATCGGCTGCTGGCCGACGCCGGCGCGACGGCGCTGCAGATCGCGCTGGCGGCGACCAACGGGCGCTGCTTCGTGGCCACCGGCTGCGGCTTTCCGATTCGCTACCTCGACATCGAAGGGATCGCCGACTGCCCGGTCTGCCAGGCCCGGCACGACGCCGGCCGCAACGGACGGCGCGTTCCCCACGAGGCGCTGCGGGCGCTGGTGGTCGAGGCAGACCGCGACGTCGCCAAGCGCGCCGGCTGGCACGAGGTCCCCGATCGGTCGGCGCTGATCGCCGGTCCCGATCGCGCGCCGCAAGTGCTGGCGCTCTAGCAAGTCTGCCGGCGCTCAGCTTGTCGGGACCGCCGTAGCGGTCGAGAGCGACCGCGGGCGCTTGCGGTAGTACATGAAGATCGTCTGGATGATCGAGGCGACGGGAACGGCGAAGAGCGCGCCCACGATGCCGTAGCTGTGCTCCCCGGCGATGAGCGCGAACACCACCAGCACCGGATGGATCTTGGCGGCGTCCCCCATGATCTTGGGGTTGAGGAAATTCGCTTCCAGCAGGTGGATGCCGATGATCCAGGCCAGCACGAACACACCCTGCCGCAGGTCGAAGGTCCCCGATGAGATGAGCGCGATGGCCACGATCGGCACCGACGAGAGGATGGAGCCGAAGATCGGCACCAGGCTCATCGTGGCCGCGATTCCGGCCAGGAGCAGCCGGTACTTCACGTGGAAGATCCAGAGGCCGAGATAGGTGAACGTCCCGTTAATGAGGCAGATGAGGAGCTGCCCACGGATGACCCCCGAGAGGCCCCGATCGATGCCGCTGGCGATCCGCCCGTAGTCGCCCTGGTACTGCTCGGGGACGAGCGATCGCAAGAACTCCTGGATGCGATCCACATCGACCAAGATGAAGGCCGCCACCATCAGGACCAGAAAGAGGCGCCCGATCCCGGCCACCACCGCGCCGATGAACTTCTGGCCGTACTCGAGCGCGCGCTGGCTCTCCCCTTCCGTCGACTTGAGCCGCTCCGACAGCCACTGCTTGATCGAGCGTTCCCATTTCCCGCCCCCCCGGGGAACGTCTCCTCGGCGTGCGGCGGCGCGATGATGTAGCGACCGTCGCTGGTCGGCCGCACCTCGAGCGCCAGCGCGTCGACGTCGACGCGGTAGCGCCCACCGGAGAGCGGCTCGAGGACGATGGAGCGCGGCGCGGGGGGCGCGACGGGCCCGGTGATGACGTCCTCGGTCCCCTCCCCTTGCTCGGCCCCGAAGTGCTGGTCGACCCAGGCCCCTGCGCGCGGGAGCCACTCGCGGTTCACCTTGGCGAACAGCTGTGGCGACTCACGAAACAGGCGCGCGAAGTCGCCCGAGAGCTTGGGCACGAAGTAGCCGATGAAGAGGCTGAGGACGGCGATGATGTTGACGTAGAGGATGATCACCGCGGCCGCGCGCGGGAACGGTTTCCCGCCCACGCGCAGCCGGCCGAAGCGCTCCACGATGGGCGCCAGGATGTACGCCACCAGGATGGCGAACAGGAACGGGAGGACGACCTCCCGGAAGATGAAGACGACGAGGACGCAGAAGAGGGCAAAGCCCCAGAGCTTCGCAAACTGGCGCAGCCACGCCAGCGTGCGCGTCGCCGGGGTCATCCGCGCCCCTCGCTACTTCGACGATTCGTCGTCGTCGGACTCCGCCTCGGGCTCTTTGTGTTCCTGCTTGGCCTGCTTGCCCTTGGCGGGAACCTGCGCCGTGAGCGCCGCCAGCTTGTCGCGCATGACGTCGCCCAGCGTCGCCGTCGGCGCGCCGCCGGTGAACCCCTGCGCGTCAGCCAGCTCCTCAGCGCGGGTGGCGCTGCGGAACGAGAGGCCGATCTTTCGCTCGGCGGTGTCGACGCCGATGATCTCGGCCTTGAGGGTCTGGCCCGGCTTGACGAACTGCTTGGCGTCCTCCACGCGATCCTCGGAGAACTCGGAGACGTGAATGAGACCCTCCACGCCTTTCTCGATCTCCACGAAAGCACCGAAGTCGAGCACCTTGATCACCTTGCACTCCACGATCTTGCCGACCGGGTAGTCGTAGGGGATGCGATCCCAGGGATCGGGGACCAGCTGCTTGATGCCGAGCGAGACCTTGGGCTTCTCGCCGTCGAAGTCGATGTTGAGGACGACCGCCTCGACCTCTTCCCCCTTCTGATAGAGCTCCGACGGGTGCTTGACCCGCTGGGTCCAGGAAAGGTCGGAGACGTGCACCAGGCCGTCGATGCCCTCCTCGATCTCCACGAAGATGCCGAAGTCGGCGATGTTGCGGATGACGCCCTTGACCACCGTCCCCGGCGGGTACTTCTCCTTGAGCGAGGCGAACGGGTTCGGCTCGAGCTGCTTGATGCCGAGGCTGATGCGGTTCTGCCGCGGGTCGATGTCGAGCACGACCGCCTCGACGGTGTCGCCCACCGCCACCACCTTGGAGGGATGCTTGACCCGACGGGTCCAGGACATCTCGGAGATGTGGACCAGACCTTCAATCCCCTCCTCCAGCTCGATGAACGCGCCGTAGTCCTTGAGGGAGACCACCTTGCCGCGCACGACGGTGCCCGGCGGGTACTTCTCCTGCGCGTGGGTCCAGGGATCCTCGCTGATCTGCTTGAGGCCCAGCGAAACCCGCTCGGTCTCGGCGTTGAACTTGAGGACCTTCACCCGCACGTGATCGCCGACCTGAAACAGCTCGGAGGGGTGCGTGACCCGCCCCCAGGACATGTCGGTGATGTGCAAGAGGCCGTCGATCCCGCCCAGGTCGATGAAGGCGCCGTACTCCGTGAGGTTCTTGACGATCCCCTCGACGATCTGGCCTTCCTTGAGCTTCTCGAGGGTCATCCCCTTGAGCTCGGCGCGCTCCTTCTCCAAGAGCACGCGGCGCGACAGCACGATGTTGCCGCGCTTCTTGTTGAACTTGATGACCTTGAAGCGGTGCGACTTGCCGATGAAGGCGTCGAGGTTGCGCACCGGGCGCAGGTCGACCTGCGAGCCTGGCAAGAAGGCCTTCACGCCGCCGCGGATGGTGACCGAGAGGCCGCCCTTCACCCGCGCGCTGATCGTTCCTTCGATGAGCTCGTCGCGCTCGCAGGCGCCGGAGATCTCATCCCAAACCTTGAGGCGATCCGCCTTCTCCTTGGAGAGGATGCAGAGGCCGTTCTCGTCCTCGCGGCTCTCGAGGAAGACGTCGATCTCGTCGCCTTCCTTGATGCCGACGGCGCCGTCTGCCTGCGTGAACTCGTAGAGCGGGATCGTCCCTTCGGACTTGTAACCGATGTCGACGACCACGTGGTCCTTGCCGACGTGGATGACCTTGCCCTTGACGATGTCGCCTTCTTTGACGTCCTCGTGCTTGAGGGACTCTTCGAACAGTGCTGCGAAGCTCTCCTCCTGTGAGTTGTTGCTTTCCGTCTCGCGCTGAAACCATGCGGTTGATCCTCTGCCTTCCGGGCCCACGTGAGGGGCCTTCTGCTGACGTCCCGCGCGTTGCGGGGGTTCGGGTTTCTCCCTGGCGCGCGCCGACCATCCGGCGTGCCCAAGGTCAAATGAAGGCGCGAAACTTAGCGTCCGGCCTGGGGAATGTCAACGCATCCGGACCCCGCGCCAGCGCCACAGGCAACCGGTGGGGAGGCCGCGCGCGGCAGGCCACTCGGCCGGCCGCGGCCGCGGCCGTTGCTCGCCCGCTCTTCGCCGCTATTCGGCCACTCGCGTGGCCACGATCCGGGCCACGATGGCCGCCATTCTGGCCACCACTTCGTCAGGGCCGAGCGCGCTGGAGTCGATCTCGATGGCGTCGTCCGCCCGCCGCAGCGGCGCCGCCGCGCGGGTCGAGTCGCGCTCGTCGCGCGCGACGAGCTCGGCGCGCGTCTTCTGCTCGTCCGCGGGCTTGCCGGCGGCGCGCAGCTCGGCGACGCGCCGCCGCGCGCGCTCGTCGGTCGAGGCGGTCAGGAAGAACTTCGCCTCGGCGCTGGGGAAAACCACCGTCCCGATGTCGCGCCCCTCGACGACCACCCCCCCCTGGCCGCCGATCCGGCGCTGCAGCCCCAGCAGCGCCGCCCGCACCTCGGGGAGCGCCGAGACGCGCGAGGCGCCATCGGAGATCGCCGGCGTGCGGATCGACGAGGTCAGGTCCGCGCCGTCGGCGAAGACGCGGTTGATCGACCCCTCCAGACGAAAGCTGAGCTGGAGGCCGTCGGCGAGCGCCGCCACCCCCGGCCCGTCGTCCCAGGAGATCCCGCGCTCGCGGGCGCGCAGCGCCATCGTCCGGTAGATCGCTCCCGTGTCGAGCAGCGCGTACCCCAGCCGCTCGGCCAGCAAGCGAGCCGTGGTCGACTTCCCCGCGCCGGCGGGTCCGTCAATAGCCACGATGAGCCTGGGCCCGCCCACCGTATCCGCCACTCCGGTTGAACGCTAGCCGATCTTGCGGAAGCGGGACGGGTAGCCGTCGCCGAAGGCCTTGTCCGGGTGCAGCGACTTGGCGCGCGCGATGAGCGCCTCCTCGGTCTCGACGTTCTTCGGATCCGGAAGGCAGCACTCGACGGGACAGACCGCCTGGCAGGCCTCGTGATCATGAAATCCGACGCACTCCGTGCAGAGCTTCGGATCGATGACGTAGATGTCGTCACCCTCGCTGATCGCCTCGTTGGGGCACTCGGGCTCGCAAGCTCCGCAATTGATGCATTCGTCGGTGATGTAAGTGGCCATCGATTTCTTGCCGGGGAGTTTAGGGGAGCACCGCGAATGCGTCAATGCCGCGCTGTCAAGCCTGAGCCGGCGCGGACGAGACGGTGACGACCTGCGCGCGGCCGATCTTCTCCTGCTTGTCCTGGCCCTGACCGCCGTTTCCGCCCCGCAGGTTGACCGACACCAGCTTCGAGACGCCCGGCTCTTCCATGGTCACGCCGCACAGCCGGTCGGCGATCTCCATCGTGCGCCGGTTGTGCGTGATGATGATGAACTGCGAGCGATCGGTCATCTCGCGCACCACCTGGTTGAAACGTCCCACGTTCGCCTCGTCGAGCGGGGCGTCGACCTCGTCGAGGACGCAGAACGGCGACGGCTTGACGAGAAAGATGGCGAAGAGCAGCGAGACGGCGGTGAGCGCCTTCTCTCCGCCCGAGAGCAGCTCGATGTTCTGGCTGACCTTCTTCCCGGGCGGGTTGGCGACGATCTCGATTCCCGTCTCCAGGAGATCGTTCTCGTCGGTGAGCGCCAGGTGCGCCCGCCCGCCGCCGAACAGCCGGGGGAAGATGGTCTGGAACTCGGCGTTGACCGCGTCGAACGTCTCGCGGAAGCGCTTGCGCGATGCGCGGTTGATCTTCTCGATCGCCGTCTCCAGCTGCGAGATGGCCGAGTCGAGATCGCTCTTTTGCGTGGTCAAGAAGTCGAACCTCTTTTGAAGCTCCTCCGACTCCTCGATGGCGGTCAGGTTGATCTCGCCCATGCGCTCGATGAGGCCGCGCAGCTCGGTCGCCCGCTGCTCCTCGAGATTGCCGAACAGAGCGCGCAGGTGGTAGTCGTAGACGACCTTGTCGAGCTCGACGTCGCGGTAGCGTTCGGCGACCTGCTCCTCGATCCCGCTCCGGCGCATCCCGGCCTCCTGGCAACGCAGCTCCAGCCGGGCCGCCGCCTGGGCCAGCCGCGCCACCTCGGCGCGCGCGGCGCGCAGCTCGGCCTCACGGGCCGCCAGCGCCGCCTGCCGCCCCTCGAGCGCGCTCTGCCGCTCGCCGTGCGCGCGGGCGCGGGCCTCCGCCTCCGCCTGGGCCAGCTCCGCCTCCTGGCGCAGCTCGACGACCTGGGCGCGCAACGTCTCACCCCGCGCCAGATCCTCGGCGATGCCGCCGTCGAGCCGCAGGGCCCGCGCCTCGTCCTGGGCGCGATCCGCCAGCAGGCGCTCCAACGTCTGGCGCGCGTTCTGCCGCCGCTCCGTCGCCTGGGTGGCGGCCACCTTGAGGGTGGTCAAAAAAGCGATCCCCCGATCGACCTCGTCGGCGAGCGCAACCGTCTGAAGCCGCAGCGCCCCCGCGCGCTGCTCGGCGTCGCCGAGCGCGCCCCGGATCGACTCCAGCGCCGCGGTCGCCGTGGCGAGGCGCGCGTCGTTCTCTTCCCGAGACCGCGACAGATCGACGGTCTGCACCGCCAGGGCCGCACGGCGCGCCTCGAGGCGCCGCCGCTCCTCGACGATGCGCTCCAGATCCTTCTGCTGCCCCAGCAGCGCCATCTCGTCGGTGCGCAACGACACCGCCCCCTCGTCGCGCGCCCGCCCCAGATCCGCGGCGGCCTGCTTCCTCTCCACGTGACGGGACAGGGAGGCCTCCACGTCGGCGTCGAGGCGCTCCATCACCGCCTCCAGCTCCCGGATCTCGCGCTTCTGCTCGAGCACGCCGGCCAGGGCCGACTCCCGCGAACCGCCCGTCACGACGCCGTGAGGGTCGATCACCTCACCGTCGAGCGTGACGATCGTCTTTGACGTCCGGGTCTCGCGCCAGAGCGACAGCGCGCGCTCCAGATCCTCCACCACCAGAACGTCACCGAGCAGATAGGTCGCGACGGCGTCGTACTTCCGGTCGTAGCCGATGAGGTCGAGCATCCGCCCGCGCACGCCGGGCGCGTCGGGCCACACGTCCGCGACGGCGTTCGGATCAACGAGCGGCATGAGGCCTCCGCCCTCCGTCGCGCCGGAGCCGCCGGCGCCACCCGTGGCGTCGTACAGCACCTCGCCGCGCTGCGCGCGCAGCGCGAGCGGGATGAACGACGAGCGCCCCTCGCTCTTCTGCTTGAGGAACTGGATCGCCTCGACGCCGGCCTCGTGCGAGGCGACGATCACGTTGCCGAGCCGCTCGCCCAGCACCGCCTCGACCGCGGTCTCCAGCTCAGGCGGAGGTTGCATGATGTCGGCAACGATCCCTTCGATCCCGACGGTGACGCCCCCCTTCTGGTGCTCCTTCATGATGGCGCGAACGCCGGTCTGGAAGCGCTCGTACCGTTCCTGAATCTCGGACAGCGATGCCAACCGCGAACGGCGCCGGTGCGCCTCCTCGCGCAGCGTCTCGAGCTCGAGCTCGCCGCGGCCGAGCTCGGCGCGCAGGAGGCCAAGCTTCGTCTCGTCCTCGCTCGCCTGCCGTCGCGCGCCGTCGACCCGCTCAGCGAGCGTCGCCACGCGCTCGCCGAGCGCGCTCTCGTCGGCGCCGATCGCGGCCAGCCGCTCGCTGGCCGCGGCGTCCTCACCCCCGAGGGCGCCCAGCCGCCCGCCCAGATCGTCGCGGCGCTGCAGCGCCGCCGTCCGCTCCGCCTCGGTGCGGGCGATGCGCGCGCTGGCCGAGGCCATCTCGCCGACGGCGCCCTCCAGTGATCCGCGCGCCTCGACGAGCGCCGCCCGCCGGACATCCTGCAGGCGCGCCTCCAGATCGTGCTCGTGCTCGCGCCGTTCGGCGTCGCCGTCGATCTCGTTGAGGCGGGCCGAGATCGCTTCGACGTCGGCGCCGCGCGCCGCCGCCCGCGCCCGCAGCTCCTCCGCCTCCCGACGCGCCGATTCCGCGCGCGAGCCGAGCTCGATCGCCTCGGACTCGTGGTGTGCGGCGCGCTGCATGCCGAGCTGCGCCTTGTTGGAGAGCGCGAACAGATCATCCTTGGAGGCCGCCAGCTCGTGGGCTTCTTCGGCCTCCGCCAGCCGCTCGGACTCCACGGCCGCCTCTTCCGCGGTCAGCGCCGTCGCCTCGAGATCATGCCGCTCGCGCACGTCTGCCAGCTCCCCGATGGCCGACTTCTCGTCGGCCAGGTAGCCGAGATAGCGCTGCGCCGACGACCAGAGGTCGAGATCGCGCAGCTCCACTTTGTAGCGTTTGTAACGCTCGGCCTTCTGCGCCTGCAGCCGCAGCGAACGGAGCCGCCCTTCGATCTCGCCGACGATGTCGGTCACCCGCAGGAGGTGTTGCCGCGTCGAATCCATTCGCCGCTCGGCCGCCTTCTTCTTGGACTTGTAGCGGGTGATGCCGGCCGCCTCATCGATGAGCCCGCGCCGATCCTCCGCGCGGGACGAGACGATGAACCCTATCCGACCCTGCTCGATAATGGCGTAGGCCTTGGACCCCACGCCGGTGCCGAGAAAGAACTCCACCACGTCGCGCAGCCGCGACGGCACGCCGTTGAGCAGGTAGTCGCTCTGCCCGTCGCGGTAGAGCCGCCGGGTGACCGCAATCTCCTCCGGACCTGCCAGGCCCCAGGCCACGCCGCCCGCCACCGCGTCAGCACCGAGGTTGCGGGAGTCGAAGGTGAGCGTGACCTCGGCGAACCCGGCGGGGCCACGCGTCTCGGAACCGGCGAAGATGACGTCCTCCATCGCGCGGCCGCGCAGGTGCTTGGCCGACTGCTCGCCCATCACCCACCGGATCGCGTCGACCACGTTTGATTTGCCGCATCCGTTTGGACCGACGATCGAGGTGACCGGATCGGGGAAACTGATGGACGTCTTGTCGACGAACGACTTGAAACCGCAGATCTCGATGCGCTTGATCTTCAACCGCGCCTCCGATTAGGGGACCGAAGCCAGACCATACGTAGAATGTATCGTCACGGCAGCGTCACCTTGTAGCACTCTCGTCCCAGTTCTGTAAACAGCGTCGCGCGTGCAAGGCGTCGACGCAAATTCTTGTTTACCGCCGAGAGGGAGCGGCTCGAGCGACGACAATCCCACGTTTGGTGATAGTGTCCCACCCCCGATGGATTTCTCGTCGCTGCCGATCGGCCCCACCGAGCTCTATGAGTTGATAGCGGTGGTGGGGGGCGTGGGGGTGACCGGCGCCCTCGGCGTCCTCTTCGTACGCCGGGCCCGCGCGGCTCGCCAGCGGCAGATCGATGCGGTCGACGCACCGCCCGCCCGACTGCCCCGCGGCGCGGCCGAGCCGGCCAGAAAACCGGAGGTAGAGGATAAGGAGGAGGACGACGAGGACGAGGCTCCTCGGCGGCGCCCTTCCCGTGCATCGTCCGGCGCCGCGGCCGCGCATGCACCAGAGCAGCGTGCCCCGGGGCCGGAAGCGGCGCCCGAAGTCGAACCGGAGGCAGAGCCGCGCTCGGCTCAGGTGATCCCCTTCCCGGCCCCCGCGCATGTGCCGGCGCCGAAGCGCAAGGAGGCCGCCGCGCTCGCGCCCGGGCTGGCGCGCACCCGCACCTCCGGGTTCATCGGGCGGCTCGGCGAGCTGTTCGCCGGGCGCAAGGAGCTCGACCAGTCGGTGGTCGACGAGATCGAGAAGGTGCTGCTGACCGCCGACATCGGGGTCAAGACCAGTCAGAAGCTGCTGGAGGAGATCCGCAGCTCGCTCACCCGGCGCGAGCTCAAGGATCCCGACGCCGTATGGGCCTTCCTGCGCCGGCGCAGCGCCGAGATGCTCACCCTTCCGGCGCCCGAGCTCGATTTCTCGTCGGCCAAGCCGTTCGTCCTCCTCGTCATCGGCGTCAACGGCAGCGGGAAGACCACCACCATCGGCAAGCTGGCGTCCAAGCTGGCCGGCGAGGGAAAGCGGGTCCTGCTGGCGGCGGGCGATACCTTCCGCGCCGCGGCGGCCGAGCAGCTCGAGATCTGGGCCGGACGGACCGGAGCCACGATCGTCCGCGGTAAAGAGGGGGCCGATCCGTCGTCGGTCATCTTCGACGGCGTCAAGCGGGCGGCAACCGAGAACTTCGACGTCGCGATCGCCGACACCGCCGGGCGGCTGCACACCAAGACCGATCTCATGCAGGAGCTGCAGAAGGTGCGTCGCACGCTCGGCAAGGCCGCGCCCGGCGCGCCCCACGAGACCTGGCTGGTCATCGATTCGACCAGCGGACAGAACGCGATCGCGCAGGCGCAGATCTTCACCGAAGCGATGGCGGTGTCCGGCATCGTGCTCACCAAGCTGGACGGCACGGCCAAGGGTGGCGTCATCCTCGGAATTGCGGATCAGCTGAAAATACCGGTGCGCTACGTCGGTGTAGGAGAGACCGTGGACGACCTGCGCCGGTTCGATCCCGAGGAGTTCGTCGAGGCTCTCTTCGCTCCGCTCGAGAGCTAGCTCAGCAATTTTAGTTGCTTGGATTTTTTTCCGCGTGCTATAGTGCGCAAAATTCTGATTCTGGCCGTAAGTCTTTGATTTTTTTTGGGTTTTCAGCCCTTCGGCTCTTTCCACCCCCCAGAGACAGCGAGGGATCATGAAGCGACCGGCCATGTGCCTTTTCCTATGGGTTGCCCTCGTTTGTTGGGCGGCGCCCAGCTACGCGAAAAAGGGCGGCGGGAAGACGGCGGCACCAGCAGCGGACGACTCCACGGCCACTGACGACAGCGCCAGCGCCAAGACCACCGGCGACACCAGCGGCGCGGACGCCACCGGCGACGACGCGGGGAAAGGCGCCGCCGCGGCGGGCGGCAAGGAAGCCGCCGCCCCCAGCGAAAGCCTGGAGGGGGGAGACGAAACTCAGCCCGGGAAGGTGGAGGAGGATATCGGCGGCGCGCCCAAGGCGGTGCGCCCGACCTCGACCGCGAGCTGGGCCGACATCGTGGTCGTGCCCCGGAAGGCGTTCCTCAAGGGAGGGCGCCTCGAGCTGCAGCCGTTCACCGGCGTCACGGTGAACGACAACCTCATCCGCCACTGGGTCTTCGGCGCCGACCTGAATTACTTCCTGACCGACGTCTTCTGGATTGGCCTCCAGGGCTCGTACTACATCCACGAGCTCACCAACCAGGAGGAGCTGGTCGGCAGCGAGTTCAACCGGGCCCCCACCCTGAACGAGTACCTCTACGGCGGAGCGTTGAACTTCGGGTACGTGCCGGTTTACGGAAAGTTCGCCCTCTTCAACCGATCGATCCTGAGCTGGGAGCTCTGGGTCTCCGGTGGAATCGGCCTGACGTTCACGCAGGTGATTCCGCGCGACCCGGCCAACGACTCGCTGGCGTTCAAGAACACCGACTTCACGCCCAACGTCGGGATCGGGAGCCGCTTCTTCCTGCTCGACTGGCTGACCGTGAACTTCGCGCTGCGTGACTACATCACGCCCGACCATTTCGAGCCCCTGCCTGATGGAACCGGCGCAACGCCCCCCATCACAAACTCGACCGAGGCCAAGGACCGGTCGCAATCCCAATGGGTCCAGAACCTCGTCTTCTATGTCGGCGTCGGGTTCTATTTGCCGACCAAATTTCAGTACAAGACTCCTCGTTAAGGGCGGCGTCCATGAACATGAACGCGGATCTCAACCTGAACGTGACCCGGCGCTCGGAGAAGGACATGCCCATGAACAAGACGACCCCTGCCGGACATCGGTGGCTCTCGCTGCTCATCGCCCTCGCGGTGACGGCGGTGCCGCTCGCGGCCCAGGCGCAGCGCAAGAGCCCGCTCGCCGACGCGCCCGCCATCCGGAAGAAGTACGAGCTGCGGGCCTCGCGCCTCGAAATCGGCGCCGGGTTCGGCTCGACGATCAATCAAGATTTTTATCACACGGTCTTCTTCAACCTTAAGCTCGGCTTCCACCTCACCGACTGGCTGGCGATCTCGGGCTTTGCCTCGTTTGGCGTGGCCAACATCAACACCACCTTCCACGACGATCTCGTCAACACGCTCAGCGCGAACGCGCCCTCGGTCATCTCCGAGCCGACCAAGCAGGACGCCGTGAACTCGATGCAGAAGATCAGCGGCATGTACGGCCTTCAGGCGGAGCTCACGCCGTTCGCCGGGAAGTACTCGCTGTTCGGGGCGCTGTTCGCCCACTACGACTTCTACGGGTTCGGCGGCCTGGGGCTCATCACCGTCGCCCCGACGGACCCCGGTATTGCTCCCTGTGCCGCGACCAACCCCAACGATCCCAAGACCAGCGGCGCGGCGTACTTCTGCGGTGTCAGCGGGACCAAGCCGGGCTTCGACTTCGGCCTGGGGCTCCACAGCTACTTCAACAACTGGATGGCGGTGAACATCGAGCTGCGCGACATCCTCGCCAAGCTCAACCCCTCGGGCCGCGACACCAACGGCGATCTGCACGCCACCACGGCGGATCTCTCCTGGACCAGCACCATAAGCATCGCCGCCAACCTGGTCTTCTACCTGCCGTCCACGCCCGGCATCTCTCTCTAGCCAACCTCCCCTCTCGCTCAACCCGCTCCAGCCAACCTCCTCTGCCCCCCCGGAGGAACGAATGTCGTCGCCGAAGAAGAAGGTCACGCTCTACTTTAATGCGGCCGTGCTCGGGGAGACTCAGCACGAGGCGATCCGACAGGACCGCTCGATCTCCTGGGTCATCCAGGCGGCGTGGCGGATCGCGCGAGAAGAGGTCCGCCGACTGCCGGACTACGCTGGGCAGCGTTCCAGCGAGGAGCCGGTCCCGGTCGCGCTCAACAAGACGCAGAGCGAATCGCTGTAGCGGCCTGCCGCTGCCCGCCGGCTACGGGCAGGTCTGCAGCGCCGAGCCCACGGTCGCCGGCTCCAGCAAGACGCAGATCGAGTCGCTGTAGTCGCCGTACGGCGTCTTGTAATAGACCAGCACCTGATCGCCGGCCTTTCCACTCATCGGTTGTTGCGCGGTGAACGAGCCGTCGTTGCCGGCCGCGGCGATGATGCCGGCGCCGCCTGTGCGATTGAAGATGAAGTAGTCGGCGTTCGCCGCCTGTTGGAGCGGTCCGCCGGAGACGATCCAGGCCGTCTCCTGTCCCCCATCCGCGTCGGTGAGCGTCGTCGCGGCGAAGCCGATCGCGCTCGGCGGCGGCACGGTCAAAATCGGGGCCACGCACGACCAGAGCAGCGCGGCGCCCGCCAGCAACGTCCCCATCTTCAGTGCGCGTCGTCGCATCGCGTTCATCGGGCGGACTCCCTCCAGACGGGCAAGTTGCAAGCGATACGCCGGCCCAAGTGGGCCAGAATCCGGGCTTTGGCAGGGGCGGGCGTCAACGAGGTTGGCGGCGATCGCAACATTGTTCGGGCCCGGCTACAGCACAAAGTTGTAGCGCTTGAGCTTCTTCTGCAAACCGAAGCGCGAGAGGCCCAGCAGCTCCGCGGCCTTGGTCTGGTTGTTCCCGGAGCGTCCCAGCGCCTCGCGGACCAGAGATCGCTCCAGCCGCTCGACCCGCGGCTTCAGCGAGAGGCTGTCGTGATCCTCGGTGGCGATCCCCGCCCCCTCGTCCGGGGCTCCGATGCGGGGCGCCAGATCGGCGGCGGCGATCCGCGGGCCGGAGAGCGCATCGGCGCGGGTGAGCTCGTTCTCCAGCTCGCGCACGTTGCCCGGCCAGCGGTAGGCGACGAGCCGCGCCACCGCCGCCGGCTCGATCGGCTTGCCCACCGCGCGCCCGCCGCGCGCGGCCGCCTTGGCCAGGAAGTGCTCCACCATCAGCGGAATGTCGTCGCGCCGATCGCGCAGAGGCGGCAACGAGATCCCCGCCACGTTGAGCCGGAAGAAGAGATCACGGCGGAACTTCCCCTCCTCCATCAGCCGGGAGAGATCGCGGTTCGTCGCGGTGACGATCCGGACGTCGACCTTGCGCATCCGCTCGCTGCCGACCCGCCGGATCTCCCCCTCCTGCAGCACCCGCAGCAGCTTGCCCTGCATCGCCGGCGACATCTCGCCGACCTCGTCGAGGAACAGCGTGCCCCCGTCGGCGATCTCGAACAGACCCCGCGTGTCGTGCTCGGCGCCGGTGAACGCGCCCCGCACGTAGCCGAACAGCGTCGACTCCAGCAACGTCTCGGGGATGGCCGCGCAGTTCTCCCCCACGAACGGGCGCGCGCGCCGCGGACCATTGGAATGGATCGCCCGCGCCACCAGCTCCTTGCCGGTCCCGCTCTCCCCCTGGATGACGACCGGCAGCGCCGTGTCGGTCGGTGCAACTGCGGAATTCGCGCCTTCAGAGGTGAGGCATATCGAACAATGGACATCCATAGCACCGGTATGGAGTTTTCCTTAAGATGATCATTAAAGCCGGTTTGTTGCGTTTGAAAATCGGGGAAGTCCCTGTCAGCCTGCGAGTCGACCGCCGGTGCCGACCCCCACATCTGCGTACCTGGCGCGACGGCTGGCGCCACCTGCGATTTATCGTCACTTACGGCGCTGACCGGATTCTGTTCTTACCTGGAGCAGCAATGATTCTGGCCGGGGTGGTTGGCTTTGCCCTGCTGTTGAATGGACCCGTGACAATCCATGGATTCCTCATAGATTTCCACTTTCTCTTCCCAAGCGGGTTGGCAATCATCATTGGCACGCAACTTGTTTTTTTCACCTTTATCGCCCGTAGCTACACTGGTTTATCCAGATACAGAGGCAGGCTGAGAACGGGGCTAAGGAAGTTTTTGACCATTGAGTTGGCGCTAGTTCTTGGATGTTTGTTTTTCCTATTTGGTCTGTTTATCAATATTGGGATCGTTGTCATTGGATGCAAACATATCCACATGGGTTGTTCGCTGTCCGGCCGGCGATCCTTGCGCTTACTTTAATGTCCGTTGGCACTCAGATGTTTTTCAACTCGTTTCTTATAGGCGTCACTGACGATTCCTCAGAAAAAGATGATGGGCGATTATGACTGAAGTCTATTGGCATCGAGCTGGTTAATTGAGGCATCAAGAGCATTTTAATCCGGTCACCTGCGTTGGGCTTGATGTTTGCAGATAGCGCGCACTCGGCATATTTCCTCACCTGCTTGCTGCTGAGCACCAGCTTGCTAATCACACTCCGCGCTAGAATCAACGATCCGTCTCACATGCCAAACCTGAAGAAACAGGCAAGCACCGTCGCGCACAAGAAAAACTGTACTATCCAAAAGGCTGCCACTACTTTCCATTCCGGGACTCCTCGCTCTTCAGCGATGGCTTCGAAGTGGTGATGAAAGGGGCGCCATACGAAACAGGCGTTTGCCTTCTCCAGGCAACCGGTGAGTTAGCTTGAAGATGATCAAAGCTGGTTTCGACATCGGTGTATCCGGAGTGTATGCCTTCGTCAATTTGAAGTAGGAGACTTGCGCCATCACAGATACGGCTTCTGCGATGTAGAGCAAAGACAGCGGGATAAACCAGAGCACGAGTCCTCCGGCAACCACAAGTGAGGCCATCAGCCCACCTATATACTAGACTGCCGGTATCACCCATGAAGACTTTCGCTGGATAGCGGTTGTAAATCAAAGTGCGAGGGCTCCGACCATCGACGAAGCCACCAATGCCAACGCCACATGTCCGCTCAGTGACAACACTAAAGACAAAACGATGAATACTTGAATTGAGGTACCGGCGGACAAGCCATCCATGCCATCGTGCAAGTTAATGGCATTTGTTGTGGCTGTGT